>OMIO01000091.1 GCA_900299115.1 Methylocystaceae bacterium
AGGTCAACGCCATTTTCAACATACCATTCAAGAAGCGCCGCTAAAGCGATCCGTTGATTAGCATTTGTTTCAATCGGCATTCGTCTCATTAATCCTGGCTAAAAAATATTCTCAAACAGCTTTAGCAGCATCGAAAGGCCCGTCGGCCGCCGCTGCCAAATCGCGCTTCTTCTCGATTGCGAAAAAATTCAGCAGGCGTCAGGATCGTCAAATTTTCATGATTGCGGCGCATATGTTCAGCATAAGCCTCATAATCGCCCTGGCCAACCATTAGACGCGCGCTGTTAGTGAGTTTTTTTAAACTCTTGCTAAGTTTAAGCCCCAATTGGTCGCAACAATTCATCTTGTGTTTCTCGCACCGTTGCTGTCTTGCTCGCGCGCGCTTGTCTTATAGCGACGAAGGCAAAACTGAGCATAGCTAATATTAAGGCTATGTAGATACCGCAGAGACCAACATCAATTAAATCATTAAAAATGACACGATGCATCTCGCTCAGCGATTTAGCTGGCGCTAGGATTTGTCCTGCTTCTAACGCATGGGAAAATTTTTGCGCATGGGCGAGAAAGCCTATTCGCGAATCAGGATGTAAAATCTTTTCTATACCTGCTGTCAGCGTGCATATATAAAGCCAGCTTGTTGGAATAATAACGATAAAAGCAAAATGATCCCGCTTCATACGATAGAGCACAACGACACATAAAGTTAGCGCAATTGCAGCCAGCATCTGATTGGCAATGCCAAAAAGAGGCCATAGCGTGTTGATGCCGCCCAAAGGATCTATGACGCCTTGATAGAGAAAATATCCCCAACCCAAAACAGCAATGCCGGTTGCCGTTAAATTAGGTCCCCAGGCCTGGGTATTTTTGAATGATGGAATGAATGTGCCCAGCAAATCTTGTATCATAAAACGCGCAACGCGCGTTCCTGCATCTATCGTTGTCAAAATGAACAATGCTTCGAATAATATAGCAAAATGATACCAAAAAGACATCATGATAGATCCTCCCATAACTGAAGAGAGAATCTTCGCCATACCTACAGCGAGCGTTGGGGCCCCGCCTGTGCGTGAAAGAATTGTTTTTTCTCCCACCTCGCTTGCGACATGGGATAAGGTTTCTGGCGAGACGACAAAACCCCAATTTGAAATCACCTGAGCGGCCGCCTCAGGCGTAGCGCCAATAATTGCTGGCGCGCTATTCATCGCAAAATAAACGCCAGGCTCCAAAACACAGGCGGCAATTAACGCCATTACGGCAACAAAAGACTCCATCAACATCGCGCCATAACCAATAAAGCGCGCTTGCGACTCATTAGCGATCATCTTCGGCGTAGTGCCTGACGATACTAAGGCGTGAAAACCTGACACGGCGCCGCAAGCAATTGTAATGAAGAGAAACGGAAATACGCTGCCGGCGAATACTGGGCCCGTTCCATCGATAAAACGACTGATTGCCGGCATCTGCAACATGGGCCAAACAAGACAAATCCCGATGGCTAAGGATAAGATTGTGCCGATTTTTAAAAAAGTCGATAGATAATCTCTTGGCGCAAGCAGAAACCAAACTGGCAAAACAGACGCGACAAAACCATAGAAGATCAGCATGAAAGCAAGGCTCTCGCCCTTATAGGTAAAGAGCGGCGCTAACACAGCGCTTTCAGCGACATTACGGCCAAAAGCAATGCTAGCCAAAAGCAAAGTAAAACCGATTACTGACATTTCGCCAATTTTTCCGGGTCTGAAGTAGCGCCCGTAAAGTCCCATGAAAATAGCAATAGGCAGCGTGGCGAAAACGGTGAAACATCCCCATGGGCTATCGGCCAAAGCTTTAACAACCACGAGCGCTAATACAGCGAGCAGGATGATCATGATTGATAGAATGCCGACCATGGCGATAACGCCGGCTGTCTGACCCATCTCTGTTTTAATGAGATCGCCTAAGGAACGTCCATCGCGTCGAGTGGAAATAAAAAGAATAATAAAATCTTGAACAGCGCCGGCAAATATCACGCCAGTTAATAACCAGAGCACGCCTGGCAAATAACCCATTTGCGCCGCCAATACTGGTCCAACAAGCGGTCCAGCCCCAGCTATGGCGGCAAAATGGTGACCAAACAAAACCCATTTGTCAGTCGGCACATAATCGAGGCCGTCATTATGACGGTGGGCGGGCGTTAGGCGCGTTACATCAAGTTGCAGCACGCTCTCGGCTATGAAGCGTGCATAAAAGCGATAACCAATTGCATAAATGCTTACAGCCGCAGCAACCAACCACATTGCATTGACAGGCTCCCCGCGCGCTGTTGCTAAAGTATAAAGCGCGCCAAGGGCAAGCAAACCTACGGCGCTCCAGGCCATGAGGGTGATGCGAGGCGTAGAGAAGTGAGCAAGCATCAAATTATTTCCAAGAACGAGAGGCCTAAATCGAGTATTATTTGAGGAATATTTGACTAAGCAGCGGCAGTGGATTGCGGCTCATAATTGAGGATCGGCGCCAACCAACGCTCAACTTCTGCAATACTCATCCCTTTGCGTCGCGCGTAATCTTCAACTTGATCGCGTTCAATTTTAGCCACGCCAAAGTAATGCGCTTCTGGATGAGCGAGATAGAGGCCATTAACTGAGGCCGCTGGCGTCATAGCAAAGCTCTCGGTAAGTTTTACGCCGATGCGCTTGGTTGCTTCAAGCAAACTGAAAAGCGTCGCCTTCTCCGTATGATCTGGTTGAGCGGGATAACCTGGCGCCGGTCGAATGCCTGCATAATTTTCAGAAAGGAGTTCTTGCGGGGCATAATTTTCATGCGCTGCATAGCCCCAAAATTCACGACGCACGCGTTCATGCATGCGTTCCGCAAAGGCTTCAGCGAGTCGATCTGCAAGCGCCTTGACCATAATTGATCCGTAATCATCATTCGCGCGGGCATATCGAGCCGATATTTTCTCTTCCTCCGCTCCTGCGCTAACGACGAAGGCGCCGATATAATCAATCTTGCCGCTCTCTAATGGCGCAATAAAATCCGCAAGGGCAGTATTTGCTTTACCGTCTCGTTTAGCAAGCTGCTGACGCAGGCTATAAAAATGCGCCAGCACATCTGATCGCGAGACGCCGCTGTAGAGGGCGATATCATCGCCGATCGCGTTAGCAGGCCAAAAGCCAATCACAGCTTTAGGCGTAAACCATCTCTCTTCCACAATGCGGGTGAGCATCGCCTGAGCGTCGTCATAAAGTCGCCGCGCTGCTTCGCCTCTATCGCTATCATCTAGCAATGCGGGGAAGCGCCCTTTGAATTCCCAGGTCTGAAAAAAGGGCGTCCAGTCAATATAGGGAACCAATTCTGCAACATCATAGGTTGCAAAAGTACGCGCGCCCAAGAAAGACGGCTTGATTGGCGTATAATGCGCCCAGTCTATTTTGAAAGCGTTAGCCCGCGCTTTGGCAAGAGGAATGCGTAGCTTATCCGCTTGCGCTTTTGCGTGTGCTTCAGCCACTTTCGCATAATCTGCGCGGGTTTCTGCAATATAATTTGCCCGCGTTTTTTCAGAAACAAGCGCTTGCGCTACGCCAACGGCGCGACTTGCATCTGTAACATATACTGTTTGGCCGCGACTATAATTTGGATTAATTTTAACTGCTGTATGCACCCGACTTGTCGTAGCGCCGCCAATCAGCAGAGGAATCTCAAGACCCTCACGTTCTAATTCTGCGGCGACAAAACACATCTCATCAAGTGATGGGGTAATTAATCCAGACAAACCGATAATATCGACATTTTCTTTTTTTGCCGTATCAAGAATTTTAGCCGCTGGCGTCATAACGCCTAGATCAATAACTTCGAAATTGTTACAGCTCAAAACAACGCCAACGATATTTTTGCCAATATCATGAACATCGCCCTTTACTGTTGCGAGCAATATTTTACCCGCCGATGATCGAGCGTCTTTTTCTTTCTCCATGAAGGGCATCAGATAGGCGACGGCCTGTTTCATCACCCGGGCTGACTTCACGACTTGCGGTAAAAACATTTTACCTGCGCCAAAAAGATCGCCGACAACATTCATCCCCTGCATCAAGGGACCTTCGATGACATCAAGCGGCCTTGTTGATCTGGCGCGCGCTTCTTCTACGTCAATTTCGATATAATCCGTCACGCCATTGACGAGCGCATATTCAAGTCGTTTATCGACGCTAGCTTCTCGCCAGGCTGCGTCCTTTTCCTGAGTTTTCGCCCCAGCCCCTTTGTATTTATCGGCAACCTCGACAAGGCGCTCTGTCGCGCCCTTGCGCCGATTGAGCACTACGTCTTCACAGGCTTCTTTAAGATCTTCCTCTATCTCAGCATAAACAGCTAACTGTCCTGCATTAACGATCCCCATATCCATGCCAGCAGCAATTGCATGATAGAGAAAGACGGAATGCATCGCCTCGCGCACACGTTCATTTCCGCGGAAGGAGAAAGAGAGATTAGAGACGCCACCCGATACATGGGCATGTGGGAGATCGGTTTTAATAGCGCGCGCTGCTTCGATAAAATCCACGCCATAATTTTCATGTTCTTCGATCCCTGTCGCGACAGCAAAAATATTTGGATCGAAAATTATATCTTGTGGTGGAAAGCCGACGGTTTGCGTCAAGATCCTATAGGCGCGTTTTGAAATCTCGATTTTTCGCGCCAGAGTATCCGCCTGACCGGTCTCATCAAAAGCCATTACAACAACAGCAGCGCCATAGCGCCGCACTTTATTGGCTTCTTCAATAAATTTTTCCTCGCCTTCTTTCAAAGAAATAGAATTAACAATTCCCTTTCCTTGAAGACATTTCAAACCTGCCTCAATCACATCAAATTTCGACGAGTCCACCATGACAGGAACCCGAGCTATATCTGGTTCCGCCGCCAGAAGATTCAAAAAATCCACCATGGCTTGCTTAGAATCGAGCAAGCCTTCATCCATATTCACATCGATGATTTGCGCCCCATTGGCTACTTGATCGCGTGCGACATCAAGCGCGGCGGCATAATCATTATTAGTAATTAATTTTCTAAATTTGGCTGATCCAGTTACGTTGGTCCTCTCGCCGACATTTACGAAGGGGATATCCTTCGTCAAAACAAATGGCTCAAGGCCGGACAAGCGCAACAGCGGCTCTATTTCAGGTATTTTGCGGGGGGAGGTATTTTTTGTTTTCTCAGCAATAGCCTGAATATGATCGGGCGTCGTGCCGCAACAACCGCCTAAAATATTCACTAATCCCGCAGCGGCGAATTCTCCAACGAGCTCAGCCATATATTCAGGGCTTTCGTCATAAAGACCAAATTCATTTGGCAGCCCTGCGTTTGGAAAGGCGCAGATCCGCGTGTCGGCGACGCGACCGATCTCTGCGATATGTTGGCGCATTTCGCGAGCGCCAAGGGCGCAATTAAACCCTATTGAAAAAGGTTTTGCATGCGCCAAAGAATTCCAAAAAGCGATCGCCGTTTGCCCTGACAGCGTACGCCCGGAAAGATCCGTAATCGTTCCTGAAATCATAATCGGAAAACGCGTTCCGACGTCATCAAAGGCTTCTTCTAATGCGCAAATGGCGGCTTTGGCGTTAAGCGTGTCGAAAACCGTTTCAACCAGCATAATATCTGCGCCGCCCGCAATTAGACCGAGCGCGGCTTCTTTATAAGCTAAGCGCAATGTATCAAAAGTCACTGCGCGGAAGCCTGGATTTGACACATCAGGAGAAATTGAGGCTGTGCGATTTGTTGGGCCAATAGACCCGGCAACAAAACGTCGCACGCCTGTTTTTGCAGTTAGTTCATCTGCGGCGGCGCGCGCAAGTTTTGCGCCTTCCAGATTCAGCTCGTAGGCAATTGCTTCCAGGCCATAATCTGCTTGGGCGATTGTGGTTGATGAAAAAGTATTTGTCTCGATAATATCCGCGCCTGCTTCCAGATAGGCAAGATGAATAGATTTTATGGCGTCGGGCTGTGTTAGTATCAAAAGATCATTATTGCCGCGGAGATCCTTGTTATGATCTTTAAACCGCGCGCCTCTGAAATCTGCTTCTTGAAATTCGCGGCGCTGGATCATTGTGCCCATTGCGCCATCTAAAATCAGAATACGGCGCTGCGCCGCTTGTTCTAAAGCTAATGTAATATTGGGCCCATATGCCTTATCGAATTTCATGCGTCTACTTTCTCTCGAACAGGCCTCACGCCGAGTAAGTGGCAAATAGCAAAAACCATATCTGCGCGATTGTTAGTATAGAAATGGAACTCCTCAACGCCCGCCCGCGCTAATCCCATGACTTGTTCTACAGCGGTTGCTGCCGCAACAAGCGCGCGTGTTTGCGGATCATCGTCTAGGCCGTCAAATCTTTCCGCGACCCAACGCGGTACGCTGGCTCCTGCTTTTTGTGCAAATCCGGCGACTTGTCTAAAATTTCGGATCGGCATAATCCCTGGCACAATCGGAATTTTAATGCCGCGGGCGCGGGCGCGATCCAGGAACCTAAAATATACGTCATTATCAAAGAAAAATTGTGTAATCGCGCGTGTCGCTCCCGCATCAATTTTTGCTTCTAACGCATCCAAATCTTGTTCTATTGATCTGCTTTCTGGATGACCTTCGGGATAGGTTGAAACAGAAACTTCGAAATCGTGTATTCTTCGTATGCCGCGAACAAGCTCTGTAGAACTTGCATAACCATTTTCCGCTGGTCTGAACGTCTCGCCGACGCCCGTAGGGGGATCGCCGCGCAATGCAACGATATGTCTTACGCCAACATCCCAATAGGCTGTCAGAATCTCACGAATTTCGTCTTGAGTGGCGCTCACACAGGTTAAATGCGCTGCGGGCTTCATCATTGTTTCACGCGCAATACGCGCCACGAGATGATGGGTTCTTTCCCGCGTTGATCCTCCTGCGCCATATGTCACCGAAACAAAATGAGGCGATAACGCTGCAAGTCGATTCACTGTTTCCCAAAGCTGAGTTTCCATCTCCGGCGTTTTTGGGGGAAAAAATTCGTAAGAGATATTGAAGCGTCCTTGTGACGCTGTTGGATTTAAAACATTAAACATTAAACAGCCTCATAGGCGTTAACTGGCGCTGTGTCGCTCATTATTCTGGGATCGCGCGCAAGCCAAAGGGAGACTGTTAACTTTGCGCCTTCGCGTCCATCAGGGGCCAGCTCGCGATGCAGCAGGGTTTCTAGCCCCGCCTGAGTTAGGGCGCGGGTGATTTCATTTTCTGAAAATCCCAAGCGTCGATGCGCGTGTTTGTCGCGCAAGACTTCTTCTTGATGAGGCGCGAAATCAACAACAAGCAATCTTCCGCCAGGAGATAAGATCCGCGCCGCCTCTTTTAATGCGCGCCCAGGATCATCTAGATAATGCAGCACTTGATGCATGATTGCGAGATCAACGCAGTTACGCTGTATCGGCAGGGCGTATAAATCGCCCTGCCGCAATTGAACATTATCTAATCCCGTTTCCTCCAACCGCCCCCGCGCCACAGCGAGCATTGCTGAGGATAAATCAACGCCAATCGCGCGCTCCGCTAGAGGAGCAAAAATTTCTATCATTCGGCCCGCGCCAGCGCCCAGATCAACAAAACATCCAATTCTTTTTTGTCCTATTGCATCGCGCATTGCAGCTTCGACCAGCGTTTCAGGCGCGTGAAGCGAACGAATATCGTCCCATTCTTCTGCATGCGCGGCGAAGTATCGCGCAGCGTTTTCCGCGCGCGCATGACGCACTTGCGTTAATCGAGCGCTATCTTCTGCTAAAATTCGATCGGCTGGATCAAGCCAGGCGACAATATCGCGCGCGAGGGAGCCGATGCCTGCAGTTTGCGCAAGGCGAAAGAACGCCCAGGCGCCTTCCCGGCGACGCTCAACTAGACCTGCGTCGACGAGAAGTTTCAAATGTCGAGACACACGCGGCTGTGATTGGCCCAAAATGGTCACCACTTCACTCACCGTGAGTTCGCACTGAGCGAGTAAGACGAGGAGCCGGAGACGCGTTTCCTCTCCCGCCGCATTTAGGGCGGCAATTGCTGGCTCGAGCCGTGCGCTTGCGCTGGGCGTAACCATTAAGGCCCCCTGATTAACATATAAAGATATCTATATACGTTGATTTTATAGGCGGCAAGATAGAATCTATCTAAAGCGATAAAACGCCTTAAATCTATTATTATCATATATTTAAATTTAATTTTTAACGCGGCCCCTCGTTTGCGGCCGACTCAGCTTCCGGGCGCCCGGCTTAACCGAACGCAGAGAAGCGTCTCCGCGTCCGGCTGTTTGTGACGGGCGCGCATCGCGCGCGCAGTTTACTGGCGCGCTTTCTCCTCATCAGCAACGACTTGCAAAAATGTCTCCGCCGCCTCGCGTCGCTCGAAGACATGGGGCTGTAATCCGCGTTTTGATAAGGCTTCTTTCATTTTCAACCTTGCAAAGGCGCTGGTGGCGTAACGCGTCGTCGTCAAATAATAATGCTTGCTCATATATTCGATCATTTCAGCGTAATCGTCATAGAGCGACTCATTAATCTTCCACCCATCGTGGTTGACGACAGAATTCACGCGCTTACCCACCTTATCAGAAGCCTCGATGAGCGTTTTGCGCAATTCATCAATGTCTTTTTTGTTGCGCGCATTCCAACCTTCAAGATTAACAAACAAAATATTGCGCTCAGCGTCATAGGTCACGCGATCTGACATATTGAGATTAATCAGATCATTCAAAAGACCCATAGGCTCATCGATGAAGATGCGCTTATCCATCAACTGAGGTTCAACGATAATTGGTTTGAAATCCATAAAGGGCAGGATGTGCTTATCGATATCGATGCCAGGCGCGACTTCAATAAGCTCAAGGCCTTTTTCTTTGAGCTGAAACACACATCTTTCCGTCACATAATAGACGGGCTGTTTGCGTTTTTGGGCGAATTTTCCAGAGAAGGTAATTTGCTCAACAAAATTAAGGAACTTCTTGTTTCTGCCTTCTTGAACAATATTGACTTTGCCGTCTTCGATTGCAACGCGCAGACCACCATTCGTAAATGTTCCAGCGAAGACAACAAGCCGAGCATTTTGGCTGATGTTGATGAAGCCGCCACAGCCATTTAATCTGCCGCCAAATTTTGACGTGTTAACATTGCCTTGCACATCTGCTTCCGCCATGCCGAGACAAGTCATATCCAGGCCGCCGCCATCATAAAAATCAAATTGTTGATTTTGTTGAATGATACTATCCGCATTGGTTGCGGCGCCAAAACTCGAGCCCGACGCGAGCACGCCGCCAATAGCGCCCGCCTCTGTCGTTAGCGTAATATATGGCGTAACCTTTTCTTCGTTAGCTACTGCTGAAATGCCTTCTGGCGCGCCAACGCCAAGGTTCACAACGCCATTGGGCGGTAATTCAAACGCCGCCCGACGGGCAATAATCTTGCGTTCGTCCAACGGCATTTTTGCTAATTTTTCTACCGGCACGCGGATTTCGCCAGCCAAAGCTGGATTATACATGACGCCGTAATTCATTCGATGCAATTCAGGCTCTTCAGCAACAACGACAGCTGAAACAAGCACGCCAGGGACATGAACATCTTTTGGCTTAATCGATCCTTGCTCAACAATTCGTTCAACTTGAGCAATCACAAGGCCGCCATTGTTGCGCGCCGCCATTGCTTGCGCGAGATTGTCTAAAACCAGCGCTTCTTTTTCCATGCTTATATTGCCAGAGGGATCGGCGCTTGTGCCACGAATGAACGCAACGTCTATTTTCGTTGCAATATAAAACAGCCACTCCTCACCTTGAATATTGTGATATTTGACCATGTCCTCTTTTGTGCGCTCATTGACTTTGCCGCCGCCAAAACGTGGATCGACATAAGTATAGAGGCCAACTTTAGAGAACAGACCCGGCTGTCCGGAAGCGCAAGCGCGATAGAGTTGTGAAATTACGCCTTGAGGCAAATTATAGCCGCAAATTTTTTCTTCCTGCGCTGCTTGCGCTACTTTTGGCATGCGGCCAAAATTTGCAGCAATCACCCGCCGCAACAAGCCCTCGTGGTAAAAACGGCCTGTGCCCAGACCTTTACTATCTCCCGCGCCAGCGGTCATGATCAACGTTAGGTCGCGCGGATGCTGCGTTTCGACATATCGCTTCTCCAACGCCGCATGCAGGGCTTCTGGAATACAACTTTGAACAAAACCTGTCGTGGTAACGACATCATTGTCGCGAATGAGCGCAATCGCCTCATCGGCGCTGATGACTTTATTATTCGCCATTTCCCTGATTTCCCCCAGCGGCTCCACTCTTTTGATCGCGCTGCATACTCAGCGTTCTGGTGGATGTTGACCCTTAATGCCCCTCAACCCTAGTGATCGCCTCACGCGAGCGCAATAGCGGCAAACCGCCGCGATTAGCTGAACGCAATCACGCCCCTCGATAGATACAGCCCTCAAAACAACTATCGCGAAACAAACCAACCTCAGACAGAGTAGGCAAAGTCGGAGCGAGATCGCGCCAGATGTAGAGGCATAGATTCTCTAATGTGGGTTTGCCCAAATCTTCAAGATCATTGAGAAAAGAATGATCCAGCTTCTCTCGCAACAGAGCGAGACGCTGGCCGAGCTTGCCTAAATCCATCACCCATTGTTCTTCAGGCAAGGCTTCGCCGCGCAGGGTTACCCGCACGCGGAATGAATGGCCATGCAAATTTCGATATTTGCCGCCATCTGCCTGTTCTGGATCGTAAAGCGCATGCGCCGCTTCGAAATAGAACTCGCGATAAACCTCGAAACTCGACACGATTACTTAACCCCGATCATTTTGTGCATCTGCGTTGACAGCCGCCATCTTGGATGAGCGAGACAGTAGTCAATCGCCAGTTTCGTATTGCGCACAATTTCCGCCCCGTCCATGGGCTGCAGCAGAAAATGCTTAAACTCGAGCGTCTCAAAGCGCTCAGGGGGCGCGTCACGTTGCGGATAAATGAGTTTTAATTCATCGCCATGGGCTTGAGCGAGCGGCGCCGTCCCCTTCGGCGAAACGCAAATCCAGTCAATCCCAGCCGTCGCGGCGATCGTGCCATTCGTTTCTATCGCTATTTCAAAACGCTTTTGCTGCAGTGCAGCAATTAATGCCGCATCTACCTGTAACATCGGCTCTCCCCCCGTCAGCACGACAAAAGGGTCCGTTGTAGCGCCCCACAGGCTTGAGAGATGATGCGCCAGAGCCGGCGCGTCAGGAAAAAGTCCGCCGCCCTCTCCATCAACCCCAATAAAATCCGTATCGCAAAAATTACATTCAGCCTTTTGACGATCCGCCTCTCGCCCGCTCCAAAGATTACATCCTGCGAATCGACAAAATATCGCCGCGCGGCCGGCATGAACGCCCTCGCCCTGCAAGGTTTTGAATGTTTCCTTAACTGCGTAAGGCATTCCACATTCTCTCCTCAAGCGGCGACATCGACGAACCGCCCTGCATTAACCCCGCCTCGGCGTGGGCGCGTCGCTTTCTTCTGGATCGCTTTTTGGCGCAGGGCGAGGATCAAGACTTCGAATATAGCTGACGATGTCGTCAATCTCCCGACGCGATAGCTGCATATCCGGCATAGGGGGGTGCGGATCCATCAAGAAACGCGCAAGCGCGTCTTTATCAACGCGGCGGCGCGCAATATCTGAAAAGGAGGGCGCATCAGCCCAAGCGCCGCTTTGTTCTGGAACCACAACATGGCAGGCCGCACACCAACGTTGCGCAATAATTTTGCCATGACGCAGATCGCCCGCCCAACTTGGCGGCGAGATACAGCTAAGAAGCAAAATTGTATAAAACGCGACTAAATGCCTAAACGACCCAATCTGCCTCATAGCCTGGACCCTTTTCATGACTGA
Organism: Methylocystaceae bacterium; assembly: GCA_900299115.1. Classification (GTDB taxonomy): domain Bacteria; phylum Pseudomonadota; class Alphaproteobacteria; order Rhizobiales; family Beijerinckiaceae; genus Methylocystis. The sequence goes on from OMIO01000091.1 coordinate 11,885, forward strand.
AATCGATGAGGCTTTTCCTCTCGAAATCTTCAATCCCATGAAAGCATAATCATCTCTTTGGTGAAACATCCGCCAATGCGGCATGACGCCCTATCCGTCGGTCAAGCTGTGCCTTCTTTGCAACAGCAAAACCGAAAGTGATCAGATCGAACAATTGAGATCATTTGGCCGCTTTTCAGCCGCAAATGACACGCTAATCTGACCCCGTCGCGAGAGTGCGGAATCAGACGCAGTCGGCGATTTAGAGGGCTTAAAAAATCATGTTGAGGCTGCCGTTAACACCTGTAAAAACACCTGCCGCTAGTGGGACGCGTCGTAGAACTTTGCCAGCCATACTCTTGGCGACAAGCCTCTCGATGATCGTTACAGCTTTCGCTTACCCTGCAAGCGATATGGCAGAAATGGTTCCCTCTGATGATAAGAGCGATCTGTCCCTCGCGAATTTTAAGGATTCCTATTCGCAAGCCAAAAAGAATCAAGGCGCCAGCATTTCAGCAATGCAGCCTACCCGGATCGCTTTGCATTAATCCTCAATTTTTTACGCTGATAATTCTAGGCTAATAGGAACATGATCTGAAGGCTTCTCGCCAGATCGAAAAGATTTGATAATTTCCACCCGCGCTAATCGATCTGCGGCGCGGGGCGATAAGAGAAAATGATCGATGCGCAAACCATGATTTTTTTGCCATGCGCCAGCTTGATAATCCCAAAATGTATAGCGTCCAGGCTCATCGGTTACACACCGCAACGCATCCGAATATCCAAGATTAATCAGTCTTTGAAAAGCTGCGCGCGAGCTTGGTAAAAACAAAGCGTCCTTTGACCAAGCAATCGGATCATAAACGTCCCGCGCATCAGGAATAATATTATAATCTCCCGCGAGGATCGTCACTTCTTCTTGTTGCAACAAGTCTTTTGCATGACGTTCCAAAGCCGCCATATAGGCTAATTTATAAGGATATTTTTCCGACTCTACAGGATTGCCATTCGGCGCATAAATCGACGCCACCCTGATAATTCCCCCCTGATCATCCGCAATAATCGCCTCAACATATCGCGACTGGACATCTTCATTAAAACCAGGAAGACCGATTACGCTTTCTTGAATGGGTCTTCGCGATAAAATCGCTACGCCATTGAATGTTTTTTGGCCTTGAACGAGCGCATTATAACCTGCATCTTCAATCTCACTGCGAGGAAACGCCGCCTCTTCACATTTCAATTCCTGCAAACAAACAATATCGGGAGATTTTTCTCGTAAAAAACTTAACAGTGGCGCCAAGCGCTGACGAATTGAATTGACATTCCAAGATACAATCAGCACAACGGTCTCTTTCTTTTCAAAGTAAAAACAGTAATATCCTATCAAATTTTTTATGCTTAACACTCAATCTTAAAATCCACCCATCAGCGCGCGGCTCAGAAATCTTATTTTATTTTCATAAATCTCCTCAAAAAAATCGCATTAGCTTCTCGGTCTCTGTGAATATTTTTCTAATATTTAACGTCGACTTTGGAAAAAATCTTTCAAAAGCTGCGCTGCTTCGCCTGCACGAAGACCGCCATAAACTTCTGGCGAATGATGACATGTGGCTTGTGAAAAAAAGCGCGGCCCATTTTCAACCGCGCCGCCCTTTGGATCCTCCGCTGAAAAATACAAGCGCCGAATGCGCGCAAAAGAAATAACCCCTGCGCACATCGCGCAGGGCTCCAGCGTAACGTAGAGATCGCAATCTGGTAAACGCGGCGAACCCAAGCGCAAACACGCCTTGCGGATTGCTAACACTTCCGCATGCGCGCTTGGATCTTGATCTCGAATGGTTCGATTGCCAGCAACCGCAATCACCGCCCCCTTCCAGACAATCGCTGCGCCAACAGGCACTTCTTGAGCGAAAGCCGCCTCTCGGGCGGCCTCAAAAGCTGCTGCGAATGGATCAATCTCGCACATCTGCCGCCCCTTAACTTCGTTTCTTGCTTCAAAGCGTCGCCTGCGCCTGCTATCAGAACCTATGGCCACTAAAAAACCAACTCGCGACGCCGCCCCCGGCCGCGCCCGCGCGCCACATCGTTCAAGCACAAATGCTGACCGCGCGCCTCAGGCAAAACGGTCTTTTGATAAAACCTCGGTAAAATCGACCGGCCCTGCTGATGGGCTGAAAACCACCAGCAACAAATCCCCCGCTCGATCCGAGTTGGATAAAAGGCAAAAATTACTCGGAAAGACTGCGGTTTCCTCTTATAGGCCGCCCGCGGAAAAGGCCTTTGCGGGAGAGCGGATCGCCAAGGTCATGGCTCGGGCTGGCGCGTGTTCCCGCCGAGACGCAGAAGATTGGATTGCCCAAGGCCGCGTTACCGTCAATGGTCGCGTATTAAAGAGCCCCGCATTCAATGTTTCTGAAGAAGACAAAATCGCCATTGATGGCGCGCCCCTGCAAGCCCGCGAGCGGACAAGACTTTTTTTATTCCATAAGCCCGCAGGATTAATCACCAGCGCCTCAGATCCTGAGGGGCGTCCTACCGTCTTTTCCTATCTCGAAACCAAGCATCTTGAATTACCGCGCGTTGTCAGCGTTGGGCGGCTCGATATCAACACGGAAGGGCTGCTTTTACTCACCAATGATGGTGGATTGGCGCGAACTCTGGAACTCCCAGCTACGGGTTGGACGCGACGCTATCGTGTGCGCGCGCATGGATCTATCGATCAAGCAAGACTGGATGTCTTGCGTAAAGGCGTAACGATCGACGGCGTTATCTTTGGACCAATTGAAGCGCAACTTGAAAGAGTTCAAGGCGCAAATGCATGGATTGCAGTTAGTCTGACGGAAGGAAAAAATCGGGAAATCAAACGAGTCATGCAGTATCTTGGTTTAGATGTCACGCGACTTATTCGAATTTCCTATGGGCCTTTTCAACTTACAGATCTCCCCGAGGGCGCGATTGAGGAAGTGCGACTTAAAGTATTACGCGACCAATTAGGTAAGCAGCTTGCTGAACTTGCCGATGTTGATTTTTTATCGCCCGTACGGGAACTTACTGCAACCGAAAAGCAACAGCTGCGCGAGCGCATAGACACTCGCTCACGCAAACACATCTCTGTTTTGCGCCAACAACGTGAGGAATTACACAAAAATGGTCCCCGAACGCGCGTTGAGAGAAGCGCAACTGCGGACCGAAAAGGGCGCGCGGTTTCTGTTGAACGGATATCTTTAACGAAACCCGATAGAGACGATGAGAAAGATAGTCGAAATGCGCGGCGCTTCGATGCCCTGCGCAGTAGCCGCTCTCGTGCAAGTGCGCCAACGCGGTCATCTTCCGCGAATGCGTCTGGCGGCAAAAATCGGCAAGGAGACGTTGATTTAATAAATAAACAAAATCGACATGGACATCTCAATACGAAATACGCGCCTGAGGATCGTGCAGAAAAACGTCCCTATAAATCCTCCAGGGATCGGAATTTTGACGATGCGGCGCACGCAAAGAAAAGCGTGCGTGATTTTTCCGACGATCGCGCTAAGCGTCATTCGCACTCAACCACTGCGTCCTATTCTGCATCTCATAAAACGAAGCGATCTGACGCCGCCTCAGATGACGCGCGCAGACCTGATAGGACGCGGCAGCTTGAAGGTAAAACGCATAGAAATGCTCCAGCAAAGGCTGAACGACCCTTTAACCAACGCCAAAATAAATTCTCGCAATCCAAACGCGGGGACGACACGGGTAAAATTCGCTCAAATAAATCGCCATCCTCCGGTCCAAGACGGCCGCGTGAGCGTTAAACAATGCGGATAGTTGGCGGCGCTTTAGGCGGACGCGGGCTGACAACGCCGCGCTCTCAAGCGATCCGACCAACAAGCGATCGTCTACGCGAATCTATTTTTGATATTTTGTTTCATGCTTTTGGCGATCCAATCACCGATGCAAATGTTATAGATCTTTTTGCTGGCACGGGAGCGTTGGGACTCGAAGCGCTCTCCCGTGGAGCCAAAAGATGTTTATTCGTTGATGAGGGCGCGCAAGCACGCGCCTTGTTGCGTGAAAATATTGACTCACTCGCACTGGGCGGCGTTACCCGTATCTTTCGCCGTGACGCGACGCGACTTGGAGAAGCGCCAAAGGGTGAAATATTTTCACTGGCTTTTCTCGATCCGCCTTACGGGAAAGGCCTAATCGAACCTTGTTTGAACGCCCTAAGTCAAGGATTTTGGCTTAGAGATGAAGCAATTTTATTGGTTGAGGAGTCAGCCGCAAGCAAAATTATTTTACCAAAAAATTTTACGCTTCTCGATCATCGACGCTATGGCGATACTCAAATCAATTTTCTGGCTTTTAAAAATTAAATCAAACTTTGCTTTTTAATTCATAAAGCGCGGCAAGCGCTTCGCGCGGCGTAAGTTGATCCGGATCAATCTGTAAAAGCGCCTCTCTCAATTGATCTTTTATTGTCGTTTCCGAAGCTATTTTTTTAAATAAGGGTAAATCATCAATCAATGTCTCTACTGGCTTTGCGCGATCTGTGGCTTCCAATTCGGAGAGAATATGATAGGCGCGCGCAATAACGCTCGGGGGAAGTCCAGCGATTTGCGCTACATGTACGCCATAAGACCGATCGGCGGCTCCAGAGATGACTTCATGAAGAAAAATAATATTCCCTTCATGGTCGCTTACTCGCATTGTAAGATTTGTTAAACGATCGAGACGTTTCGATAATTGGGTTAATTCATGAAAATGTGTCGCAAAAAGCGCGCGAGAACAATTTATCTCATGCAAGTGCTCTATTGTCGCCCATGCAATTGATAATCCGTCAAAGGTAGCGGTGCCACGACCGATTTCATCAAGAATCACGAGAGAACGCGACGTTGCGCAATTTAATATTGTTGCGGTCTCAACCATTTCGACCATAAAAGTTGATCGCCCACGCGCAAGATCGTCCGAGGCGCCAACACGTGAAAACAGCCGATCGATTACTCCAAAACTAGCCTTTTGCGCGGGCACAAATGAACCCGCCTGAGCCATGAGGGCGATGATCGCATTTTGACGCAGAAAGGTTGATTTGCCCGCCATATTTGGGCCGGTTACCACAGCAATGCGACCGCTCGATTGATCTGTTAGATCGCAGTCATTGGGCGCAAAAATCTTACCCTGCTGCTTGAGCGAAGCCTCGACAACGGGATGTCGTCCGGCGGTAATTTCAAACCTTAAAGAATTGTCTACCTCAGGTCGCGACCATCCATAGCGCTCTGCATTTTCCGCGAGCGCCATAACGACATCTAGCCGCGCAAAAGAGTGTGCTAAGGATTGATAAATGTGAGCTTGTGATAAAATTCGATTTGCTAGCCGATCAAATTCCTCTAGTTCGCAAGTTAAGGCTCGATCCGCCGCTGACGCTATCTTGCTTTGTAAGTCGACTAACGCGCTTGTGGTAAAACGCATTGCATCTGACATTGTCTGACGATGCGTGAAGATGTCAGAAAAAGGCGCTTGAAGTAATTTTTCTCCTTGAACGGCTGGCGCTTCAATAAAAAAACCCAAAAAATTATTATGCTTAATTTTAAGTTTTATATTTGTATCGCTCGCATAACGCGCTTGTAGACCAGCGATAACTGTTCGACTTTCATCGCGCAGGCTCCGCGCTTCATCTAATGAAGCATTACATCCTTCACGAATAAAATCACCCGATCTCTTATCTAACGGCGTATCTTCTTTGAGGGTCGCATGAATTTCTTCCGCCAAATGATGATCCGCAAGGGTAAAAATTTTTAAATCGTGACTAATCTCATTTGGTAGCGTGAACTTTGACAAGCTCTCAGCAATTTCATGGGCGATTGTAAGCGCAATGCCTATGCTCTTAAGATCGCGTGGGCCGCCACGATTAAGCGATAGACGCGAAATGGCGCGGGCCAAATCAGGAAGGCGCTTAAGCCGATCGCGACAGATGTTACGTGAGTCTGTGTTGTGCAGAAAAAAGCTCACAGCGTCTAAACGAGCAATGATGTGTTCAGGATCTGTGAGAGGAGCCGCTAATCGCTCAGACATGAGTCTTGCGCCTGCCGAGGTAACGCTTGCGTCGATTACAGAAAGAAGCGAGCCCTCTCGAGCGCCAGTTAGCGTACGCGTGAGTTCAAGATTAGCTCGGGTTGCTGCGTCGATTTCAAGCGTTAAGCTTAAATTCTTGACCTTTGGCGACTGGAGAACAGGTTTTTGACCTTTCTGCGTTCGCTCGACATAAAACAGGGCTGTCGCAGCGGCGGTCAGCGCCTCAGCGCTCAGCGCGCCAAATCCTTCGAGCGTGTTAACGCCAAAATAATTTTGTATGCGTTGCGCAGACTCTGCGCCAATATCTCGCGCCAAAGGCGCAACTGGAATTGTGAGAGAGGCGAGCTGATCGGCGATTTTTTGATCCCGACAGATCGCTTCATGCGCAACGATTTCACGCGGCTCTAATCGCGCTAGAGCTGAGAGAAGCTCATCCGCCTCGCAATCTTGAACGAAGAATTCGCCAGTTGAAATATCGATGCTGGCTAATCCATATCGCCATTTCCCTTGTGCCGTGCGCAGACGAGAAAGCGCGACAAAGGCATTTGCGCGCGCTGGATCAAGCAAAGCTTCTTCTGTGAGCGTGCCTGGCGTGACGAGCCGCACAACATCGCGCCGAACGACGGATTTCGCACCCCGTTTTTTAGCTTCCGAAGGGTCTTCAATTTGCTCACAAACAGCAACGCGATGTCCTTGAACGATCAATTTTTGTAAATAATCATTAGCCCGATCGACTGGCACGCCGCACATCGGTATGTCTGCGCCTAAATGCTTTCCGCGTTTTGTCAGCATAATGCCCAGAGCGCGGGCGGCGACCTGCGCGTCATCAAAAAATAATTCATAAAAATCGCCCATGCGGTAAAAAAGCAAACAATCCTCATAGGCCGCTTTCAATTCTAAAAATTGAGCGATCATCGGCGTCGGCCGCTGGGGCGTTTTATCGAAGAGTTCGTCCGGCATTAGCGTCTCTGGCGTCATTGCTCTATTCTATCCGGCCATGCGCCGCTGCGCCGCCTCATGGTGCGCGACGCACAAGAATTTCTTTTTCCTCAGGATGGGCTCTAAAGCCTCGGCCAGCTTTTGATTTTCGATTGAGCCCGCTATTGTGCGCCGCAATAGCGCTAAATTTAATGAGAAGGCAGGGCCAAATGGCGAAAGATCCACGATCACCGACTGCGCCGGATACGATTTCTGACAAGGATGCGCTTCTCTTCCATTCACGTGGCCGGCCAGGAAAATTGGCGATTGTGGCGACTAAGCCTATGGCGACGCAAAGAGATCTTTCTCTGGCCTATTCCCCCGGCGTTGCGGCCCCAGTTCTCGCCATCGCCAAGGATCCCTCGCTTGCTTATGATTATACAACGCGCGGCAATATGGTGGCTGTCATCACCAATGGCACCGCAATACTCGGATTGGGCGATCTTGGAGCCCTTGCGGCTAAACCTGTTATGGAGGGCAAGGCGGCGCTTTTTAAACGCTTTGCTGATGTAGATTCGATCGACCTTGAGATCGATACGCATGATGTCGACGCCTTCATCGCCGCCGTGCGCCATCTTGGGCCTTCGTTTGGCGGCATTAATCTTGAAGACATCAAGGCGCCTGAATGTTTCAACATAGAGCAAAAACTAAGCGAAATGATGGATATTCCCGTCTTTCATGACGATCAGCATGGCACAGCGATTATTTCCGCCGCCGGCTTGATTAACGCCCTGACTTTAACCAATCGCGATATTAAGACAGCGAAACTTGTTTGCAATGGCGCTGGCGCAGCGGGTATCGCCTGTCTGGAAGTCGCTCGGGCGCTGGGCTTTGATCCACGCAATATTATTCTCTGCGATACAAAAGGCGTAATTTATCGCGGTCGCCAAGAAGGCATGAACCAATGGAAAAGCGCTCATGCAAGTGAGACGTCTGTGCGTACTTTAGCTCAGGCTCTCGAGGGAGCGGATATTTTTTACGGCCTTTCAGTAAAAGGCGCATTATCGCAACAAATGCTGAAATCTATGGCGCCAAATCCAATTATTTTCGCCATGGCCAATCCAGATCCAGAAATCACGCCGGAAGAAGCTCATGCCTGCAGACCTGACGCAATTGTTGCGACAGGACGATCAGATTATCCCAATCAAATAAATAATGTTCTTGGTTTCCCCTATATTTTTCGCGGCGCGCTCGATGTTCGCGCGCGAACCATCAATATGGAAATGAAAATTGCAGCTGCAAAAGCGCTCGCGGATCTCGCGCGTGAAGACGTTCCGGATGAAGTCGCTAACGCCTATAGAGGCGCAAGACCAAAATTTGGCAAAGATTATATTATTCCGGCTCCCTTTGATCCACGACTTATCTCTATTGTGCCGCCCGCTGTCGCCGGCGCCGCAATGGATACAGGCGTCGCGCGCCGTCCTATTGTCGATATGAAAGCCTATCGCGCTGAATTAACGGCGCGGCGCGACCCCGTCGCTGGCCTCATGCAAAATATTTTTGAACGCGTCCGCAGAGAACCAAAGCGGGTCGTTTTTGCTGAAGGAGAGGAAGAACAAGTTATCCGGGCGGCGCATAGTTTTGTTAATCAAGGCTTAGGCGCCGCTGTGCTTGTTGGACGCGAAGATCGTGTGCGCGCTGTTGCAGAAAGAGCTGGCGTTGAGCTTTCTTCAGGCGTTGAAATTCACAATGCAAAGCTGTCCGATCGTAACAATGTTTATGCTCAATTTCTGTTTGAGCGACTGCAGCGCAAAGGATTTCTTTTGCGCGATTGTCAGCGTCTGATCAATCATGACCGCAATCATTTTGCAGCAGCAATGGTTGTGCGTGGCGACGCTGACGCTATGGTAACGGGCGTCACCCGCAATTTCTCAAATGCGCTTGAAGAAATTCGTCGCGTAATCGATGAAAAACCAGGCCATCGGGTTATTGGCGTATCGCTCATTCTTGCAAAAGGCCGCGTTGTCGTCGTTGCCGATACCGCCATTACGGAGTTGCCGGATGCGGAAGAACTTGCCGAAATCGCTATTGAAGCAGCTGGCGTTGCGCGGCGACTTGGTCTCACGCCGCGCGTCGCTATGCTAGCCTTTTCAACTTTTGGGTATCCGCCAGGCGAACGAACTGCGCGCGTGCATGAAGCGGTTCGCGTTCTTGATCAACGACGCGTTGATTTCGCCTATGAAGGCGAGATGGGCGCAGATATTGCGCTCAATCGAGAATTAATGAGCGCCTATCCTTTTTCTCGGTTAAAAGACACCGCTAATGTTTTAATCATGCCAGCTTTCCACTCCGCGGCTATTGCAACAAAAATGCTCCAGGAGTTAGGCGACGCTACAGTCATTGGCCCTTTAATTGTCGGACTGGACAAACCTGTTCAGATCGTTCAACTCGGTGCCACGGACACCGAGATCGTCAATATGGCGGCTGTCGCCGCCTATGGCGTGGGGGCGTAATCTATTGTTTGGTGAAAAAATCTGTTGAATATTGTTTTTTAAAGAGATTCAAAAGAATCTAAAACGCTCAAGAGGTCTTTGATGAATATTACGATGATTGGCTCTGGTTACGTGGGGCTTGTCTCCGGCGCCTGTTTTGCCGACTTCGGTCATAATGTTATTTGCGTGGATTCTGACACATCAAAAATTGACCGCCTGAAACGAGGCGAAATCCCGATTTATGAGCCAGGCCTTGATGAGCTCGTTGCAAATAACGTCCAACAAAATCGACTTTCTTTTACAACTGATTTAGCCCCTGCGGTAAAAGGCGCTGACGCCGTTTTTATCGCCGTAGGCACGCCCTCGCGCCGCGGCGACGGGCACGCCGATCTTTCCTTCGTTTATGCAGCGGCAAAAACCATTGCAGGCGCGCTAGAGGGATTCACCGTTGTCGTTAATAAATCAACCGTCCCCGTTGGCACTGGCGATGAAGTTGATCGCATCATACGCGAGGCCAATCCACACGCTGATTTTTCCGTTGTTTCAAATCCTGAATTTTTAAGAGAAGGCGCTGCAATTGAAGATTTTAAACGCCCAGATCGCGTTGTGATTGGCGTTGAAGAGCAGCGCGCCAAAGAAATCATGGAAGAAATCTACCGTCCGCTTTCCTTAAATGCGCCGCCGCTCGTTTTCGTTGGCCGGCGCACATCAGAACTTACAAAATACGCAGCCAATGCTTTTCTTGCGACAAAAATCACCTTCATCAATGAAATTGCTGATTTATGCGAAAAAGTCGGCGCGGATGTTAATGAAGTCGCGCGGGGCATAGGCCTTGATAAACGCATTGGCGCAAAATTTCTGCATGCGGGTCCAGGCTATGGCGGGTCATGCTTTCCAAAAGATACGCTCGCCTTGATTAAAACAGGCCAGGACGAAGGCGCTGCTTTACGTATTGTAGAAACCGTTGTTGCTGTTAACGACGCACGCAAACGCGCAATGGCGCGTAAAATTATTGTTGCGCTTGGCGGCTCAGTACGCGGCAAAAAAATCGCCCTACTCGGCTTAGCCTTTAAACCAAACACCGACGATATGCGTGACGCGCCCTCCTTAGCAATTGTCGCCTCGCTCGCTGGCGATGGCGCTAGCGTACATGCCTATGATCCAGAAAGCATGGAGCAAGCGCGCCCGCTCATGCCAGAGGTTGTCTTCCACAATGATGCTTATGCAGCGTTAGAGGGCGCAGAGGCTGTGGCCATTGTCACGGAATGGGATGCGTTTCGGGCTTTGGATTTAGATCGTGTAAAAAGCCTCATGAAATCACCCAATGTTATAGATTTACGTAATATTTATCGTCCTGCTGACGTGCGTAAACGCGGCTTTACTTATATTAGCGTTGGTCGAAACTAAGCACCAAAGAGCGCGCATGAAACGGACGTTCAGGCGCGCTTTTCGATGCGGGAAATTTTTAATTATTGCGCTGCGAGTTTGATCTCGGGATAAGTGCATTGCGCGTCGCTTTTTTCAGCGACATGCAAATGAGCTGGCGGGACAACAAACGCAATGCCAAGCGTTTGCCAAACATCGACCAGCGCTTCAACAAGCATAGCGATATCTTGCTGACTATGACGCGGCGTTGGGGTAATGCGCAGACGTTCGGATCCCTTGGCTACTGTCGGGTAATTAATGGGTTGGATATAAATATTATGCCGCTCAAGCAGAAGATCGCTTGCCGCTTTACACAGTTCCGCATCGCGCACCATCACCGGCACAATATGAGAACCATTATCCAAAACCGGCAATCCAGCTGCAGAGAGCGCGTGTTTCGTGATATGAGCGGCGCGTTGATGCGCAGCGCGTAAATCTGAACGTTGCTTCAGCACCCGCACTGCAGCGCAAGCTGCTGCAGCGACAGAAGGGGGTATCGCTGTAGAGAAAATAAACGCCGCCGCGTAAGAGCGAATAGCATCGATCACAACACTATCGCCGGCGACATAGCCGCCCATTGTGCCAAACCCTTTAGCCAGCGTGCCTTCGATAACATCAATCCGCGCCATCACGCCTGCTTGTTCGCAGATACCGCCGCCACGCGCGCCATACATGCCAACCGCATGAACTTCATCGACATAGGTCATCGCGCCATAGCGCTCTGCCAAAGCGGCAATCTCTGCAACAGGCGCAAGATTGCCGTTCATGGAATACAGACTCTCAAACACAACAAGTTTTGGTCGATCGCCAGCTTCTTGTAATAATTCTTCCAAGTGAGCGAGATCATTGTGACGAAAGATTTTCTTTTCCGCACGCGAGCGCTTTACGCCTTCGATCATAGAATTATGATTTGATGCGTCAGACAGAATTACGCAATTTGGCAATAAATCTGCAATCGTTGAAATCGCCGCAAGATTTGAAACCCAACCCGATGTAAAAACCAGCGCGGCCTCTTTGCCATGGAGATCGGCAAGCTCGCGCTCAAGTTCTACAATCGCTTGGCTTGTGCCAGAAATATTACGCGTGCCGCCGGCGCCCGCGCCAACCTTCGCTGCGGTGTCAACCATCGCAGCAATAACTTCTGGATGTTGGCCCATCCCGAGATAATCATTCGAGCACCATATGGTGACGTCTTCAACGGCGCCATCTTCACGATGCCATTTGGCCTGCGGAAATGTTTCAACATTTCGCTCTAGATGGACAAAAACCCGATAACGACTCTCGTCTTTAAGACGGGAAACGGCGGCTTCAAAATATCGCCGATACACCATTTACGGCACACCCTCTAAAAACTTGACGTAGCTTATACGCAAGCACGGCTGAACCTAAGCTGAACCCTCAAAGCCCCGTCCGCCGAGGATCCAGTTAGGATATATTCCGATATAGCCGATCCCAGATCTGATTGCGAGAGGCGGATTGCCGCGCGATTGCAGCGCTTTGCGGGATCCCGTGGATCCAAACGCGCCCCCCATGCGTCAAGCTGAAAGCGCGTCCAAAACGCGCGCCCATGAGCGCGTCCCCTTGTGAAAAGAGGTGTAGGAATATTTTTCATTAGGCGAATGGATGCGATCGTCATCGAGCGCAAATCCAATCATTAAAGCATCCATGTTTAAGTCGCGTTTAAACGCCCCAACAATTGGGATAGAGCCGCCACAACCAGCCAGCACGGCCTCTTTATTCCACTCTTGCGTCAGTGCGCGCCGGGCACGCGCCAGAGCCTCTGAGCCAAATGGCAATTGCAGGGCTCCAGACGCCCCATGAGCTAGAAACTCCACCTTTGCGTCTACTGGCAGGCGCGCGCGAACAAAAGCCCGAAAACTCTCCATAATCGCCTTTGGATCTTGGCTGCCGACCAAGCGAAATGAAAATTTAGCTGACGCCTGCGCTGGCAAGACGGTTTTGGAGCCTTTGCCCGTATAGCCTCCGACAACGCCATTCACATCACAGGTAGGTCGGGCCCAAATTTGCTCAATGACGCCCCGCCCCGCCTCGCCTCCCGGCTGGGTTAAGCCCAGCGCGGCAAGAAATTCTTCCTCATTAAAGTCAAGACTGCGCCATTGGTCAGCGACATCTTGGGGTAATTCAGGCACGCCATCATAAAATCCTGGGAGCGTGACCTTGCCCGTCTCATCGTGCAAATCGCTGATGATTTTGGATAAGACATGAATGGGGTTGAGGACAGGTCCGCCGAACATCCCTGAATGCAGATCGTGACTTGGTCCCCGAATGATCACCTCTTCCTGAGCCAATCCTCGCAGCATGACGGTTATGGCGGGCGTTTGCGCGTTCCACATGCTGGTGTCGCAGATTAACGCCAGATCAGCTTGAGATAATTCTTCGCGATTAGCCGCCAAAAATCCGGGCAGGGAGGGCGAACCGGTTTCTTCCTCTCCCTCAAACAAAAAGGTCACATGACACGGCAAGCCTCCATTCGCCTCAAAAGCGCGGCAGGCTTCCAAAAAAGTCATAAGTTGACCCTTATCGTCAGAGGCGCCGCGCGCGACGATTTCTAGGCCATCTTTTCCCTCGACCAGTCTGGGATCGAACGGAGCCGCGTTCCAAAGCTCAAGCGGATCTGGCGGCTGGACGTCATAGTGACCGTAAAACAGCACATGCGGGGCGTCTTTGCGTTTGGCCCGCGCATGACCCACGACAATGGGATGTACTGGGGTGGCGCGCACATCCGCTCTGTAGCCAAGGTCGACAAGTTGTTGCGCTAGCCAATCGGCTGCGGTTTGACAATGCTGCGTAAAGGCTGGATCGGTTGAAACGGAAGGAATGCGCAAAAGATCAAATAATCGTGCGCGCGCCGTCTCTAGATTTGCGTCAACAGAACTTAGCACCGCGTCGATCGTTGTCATGTCCCGTCTCCTTATCGAAAAGGAATCTATCGCGAACGCGACGGTAGGGAAAGACAGAGATTAGATGCCGACTTGTCTTATCGGGTAGGGGTTGGGACGCCGCTTCGATAATCATAAAAACCGCGCTGAGTTTTCTTCCCCAACCAGCCAGCTTCAACATATTTTACCAGCAACGGACAGGGTCGGTATTTTGTATCTGCAAGACCCTCATGCAACACTTGCATCACTGATAAGCAGGTATCGAGACCGATAAAATCTGCAAGCTGTAACGGACCCATTGGATGATTAGCGCCAAGCTTCATCGCCGTATCAATAGCCTCGACCGAACCAACTCCCTCGTAAAGCGTGTAAATCGCCTCATTAATCATCGGCAATAAAATACGATTAACTATGAAGGCTGGGAAATCTTCGGAAACCGTAACGGTTTTTCCAAGTTTACCGACAAAATGTTTAGCCGCTTCAAATGTGCCGTCGTCCGTGGCAATGCCGCGTATTAATTCAACAAGCTGCATCCGCGGAACCGGATTCATGAAATGAATGCCGATAAAACGCTCGGGCCGGCCTGTAATTGAGGCCAGACGCGTTATTGAAATTGAGGAGGTATTTGAAGCAATAATTGCTTCAGGCTTTACGGATGACGCAACGTCCGAAAGAATTTTGCGCTTTACTTCCTCATTTTCAGTTGCTGCTTCAATCACCAGATCGGAGTTTGAAAAATCAGCCAAACTTTGCGCTGCTGTTACAAGCGGTAGAGCTGCGGCGACTGCTTGCGCTTCAAGATGGCCTCGCTCAACGGATTTGTGCATTTGCGCTGCGACATCAGCAATCGCTTCAGAGATCCGGGCGGTAGAAACATCGTTAATTGCTACGTCATATCCAGCAAGCGCGCACACTTGTGCGATCCCCTTGCCCATCTGGCCAGCGCCAATGACGCCTATCTTGCGAATCTCGAAACTCATTTTTCGATCACCTCAATGAGGACCGGCATCGTTGCGATGCAACACGATTGTCGTTGCAGTGCAATATACCGCGGGTTTCGGTCGAAAGAAAACTGAAAATATTATAAATCGCGGATGAGCCGCAGAGGCCCGCCTTGGCGGGCGGCAAAGACTGGCATCGCCGCCTCACCGCCCAATTTTCTCGAGTTCCTTATCGAGTTCCGGCAGGGCCACAAAAAGATCCGCAACGAGGCCATAATCAGCAACCTGGAAAATAGGCGCTTCCTCGTCCTTGTTAATCGCGACGATGATTTTCGAATCCTTCATCCCAGCCAGATGTTGGATGGCTCCTGAAATGCCGACAGCGACATAAAGATCGGGCGCAACCGCTTTTCCCGTTTGGCCGACTTGTAGATCATTTGGGGCAAAGCCGGCGTCGACCGCCGCGCGAGAGGCGCCGATAGCGGCGCCTAATCGATTAGCGACAGGCTCGATGACTTTGCTAAAGTTATCTGCCGACCCAACACCGCGGCCTCCAGACACAATTATTTTCGCCGCCGTCAATTCGGGTCTTTCTGATTGCGCTAAAGCTTCGCTCTTAAACTGCGAGATGCCGGGATTTGTTATTTCTGCACTGATGATTTCAACCGGCGCAGAGCCGCCAATGGCCGTGGCTGCAAAGGCCGTTGTGCGCACTGTGATGACTTTTTTGGCGTCTTTGGCGCGCACAGTTTGAATCGCATTGCCTGCATAGATGGGCCGTTCAAAACTATCTGGCGCGACAACTTTGATAATGTCAGAGACTTGAGCAACGTCCAAAAGCGCTGCAACGCGCGGTAAAATATTTTTTGTCGCGCTCGTGGAGGGAGCAATGATCACGTTATAGTTGGCGGCAAGATGAACAATCAAAGCTGCGACTGGTTCAGCAAGCTGATGATCAAATAAAGCGTTATCGGCATAAAGCACTTTTTCGACGCCAGTGAGCTGAGCGGCTTCATCCGCAGCCGATTTAAGACCTGCTCCAGCAACCAAAACATGTACCGGAGAGCCAATTTCGCGCGCCGCTGTTAAAGCTTTTGCGGTTGAGGGCGCAAGCGCGCCTTTAGCTGTTTCTGCAAGAAGGAGGATCGACATATTAAAGCACTCCCGCTTCTTTCAGTTTTGCGACAAGTTCGCCAACTGAAGCAACTTTAATTCCTGCCGACCGCGTTGCGGGCTCAGCCGTTTTTAGGACTTCTAAGCGTGGTTGAACATCTACGCCAAAATCTGCCGGCTCTTTAACGGCCACATCTTTTTTCTTGGCTTTAATGATGTTGGGCAAACTCGCATATCTTGGTTCATTAAGACGTAAGTCGGTCGTCACGACGGCTGGCAGTTTTAAGCTGACCGTTTGTAAGCCTCCGTCAACTTCTCGCGTGACGTCCACCGTCTCCGACGAGAGCTCAATTTTTGAGGCGAATGTTCCCTGACCCCAACCCAAAAGAGCGGCGAGCATTTGACCTGTTTGATTTGAATCATCGTCAATCGCCTGCTTGCCCATGATAACAAGCTGAGGCTGTTCTTGCGCGACAATTTTTGCAAGAATTTTTGCAACGGCGAGGGGTTCAACCGTTTCGTCTGTTTTAACGAGTATGCCCCGATCGGCGCCCATGGCGAGCCCCGTGCGCAGCGTCTCGTCGGCTTTGGCTGGGCCGATTGTGGTAACGACAACTTCAGTCGCTTTGCCGGCTTCTTTAAGACGCAAAGCCTCTTCAACGGCGATTTCGTCGAAGGGATTCATCGACATTTTTACATTGGCGAGGTCAACGCCAGAGCCATCGGGCTTTACGCGTATCTTAACATTATAGTCGACGACCCGCTTTACGGGCACGAGAATCTTCATCGGCTAAACTCCCGGCGGGCTCTATAGGTCCCGGATTCATCGTAAATTTGAGAGAGGTTCTGGTAACGGCCGCTCCGGCGCGAGTCAAATGAGGCTAGCGACACCCTATTCTCCTTGCTTTTCTAGGGGGGGCGCACCCGTCTCGTCCCCCTCGGGGGGGGTTGGCGCGACGCGGTGAAACAAGGGTTGATCGCGCCGCTTGAAAAAAGGCGTCAACACCAAACCCGCGGCGATACCGCCGATATGCGCCATCCACGCTACGTGACCCAGGCCCCCCAGGGTGGCGTTCATGAGCTGAATAAACATCCAAGCTCCGATGAAAAGCATCGCGGAGGCGTGAAAAACAAACAGCGGCGCCTGTAGGCCAAAAATCGCCCCTCTTTTTTGTCCCACCAAGACAGAGATGAGCCAAAGCGGCTGTAACACCATCGTTAGGGGTGGGAAGACGCCTGCGATTGTCGCGCGCGGGTGCAATAATAAGAAGGCTGCGCAAACGCCCGAGATAGCGCTCGACGCGCCCACAAGCGGCGTGATCGAGTCTGGCGTTGAGTAAATATAAAAAACGCCTGCTGTAACGCCACAGCACAAGTAAAACAGCAAATAATAAAAAGAACCCATTGCGTCTTCGACATTATCGCCAAAGACATAGAGAAAAAGCATGTTGCTGACGAGATGCAGAAACGACGAATGAAAAAAAAGGGATGTAATCAAGGTCAATGGCGCGGGTGGCCCAATAACCCAATCCGCTAATTGCGCATCGCCAAATAGCACGCGCGGGATGACCGCAAATCCACGAATAACCGTTAACGGATCGCCAAATAGCTCGCTATAAATCAAGAAGAAAGCGATAATATTAATCCCGATCAAAAACCAATTGACGCTTGGCCAACGGATATGCCGTAGCGGTAAATCATCATAGATCGGGATAACCATACTCTAATCCTTCCGCCGCTCGCCTTAGACAATATAGACGCCCAGCGGCGCTCGTCACGTCCAAGCGATATAGGGACGAAGCCAGTCGATCGCCAGATTCCGCAGTTGAGCAATATTAAACACTAAGACAAAGAGGAGATAGACAAAACCGCCAATAAGAATTTGTGCGACAAGCGTTAAGGCCCCTGGAGACATATCCCCGCTTTGGCGCAAAACGAGATACATGGCGCCGCTGCCAATTCCCGCAAAAAGAAGATCCCGCAGCGAAGGCCATATAGCCTGACTGCGCAATGCAAAAAAAATTGTTGACGCTAAGGCCGCGATATAACCGCCGGTTTGCGCCACCGCGAGGTGCGCGGCGTCCGTCCCCTTTGGTAAAATAAGCAGTAAAATAATCGCCGCGACAGCCGCCGTTACAGCCGCGAAAACTAATGGCGCTGTACGTTTTTCGATTTGAAAAATTGGATTTATGCCAAAGTTCACAAGGCCCATTGCAAAAAGACCGGGCAATAAAATACCCAGATAATGACGAAAGGCTCCATGAAATTGCGTCGGAACAACAAGCGCTTCAACAGACGGCAGCACAATTCCAAGACCAACGCAGGCAGGCAATAAAATCGTAAAAACAACACTCATATTATAGGCTACCTGCCGTTTGGCTTGATCTTGACCCTGCAACTCGTGCTTTGCAACGGCGATTTGAAACAACAACACATCTAGCGCCGAGCCAAAAGCCATCATCGCGCGCATGCCAACATCATAGGCAAGCGCAAGCTGTCCGCTTTCAGCAAAATCATAAGTGCCCGCCGCAAGCGCCCGCGTGGCAAGCGGCAGCGCGTGATAGAGTAAGAGAGCAAGCACCATTGGCGTACTATAGGAAATTAAATCTTTCACTGTCGCCATGCGCGCCTGACGGAGTGAAACGCCGGGATCGTATAAGGAGGCGCGTCCATAAAGAAATGTCGTGAATAAACTCGCTACAGTGCCCGCTAGAGCCACTGCCGCCGACTGAAAAATAAAAGCGCCGCCGCCTATAAAAATCAGGGCTAATATATTTTTGACCAATATCAATCGTCCATAAGTATGATCGTCAAATCGGGCTCTTGCGAGCGCTGTAGAGTAGTCAAATAAGCCGTTTGCAACCGCCAACAGCATCGCCAAAACAACAAGGGAGGTTTCAAAATTCGAAATTGGTCCGATGAAGAGATAGATGCCGCAAAGGACAAACACAAAAATCGTAATCAACAGAAAAGATGCGGCAAGAGAGGCGCGGATTTCAGGCGAAATATCGCGCGTGCGCTCAGAGTAAAATCGCGTTGTCGAAAATTTTAACCAATCATATAACGCCGTCTGCACCACGACATGAACAGCAAAGGCTAGCGCAAAACGCCCGTATTCTTCTGGGCCTAAAAATTTTGCGATCAACAAGCCAATGATAAAATTCGCGCATGTATTGGCAAAAAAGGCTAATAAAACCTTCACTGCGCCCGCGCCCTTTTTATTGGTCCGGCGCGCATTGTTTTTTGCAACGGCTGTTTCACCCCTGCGCGCTCCAACGACCCAGGGCTTCTAATTCACGCAATGCTTGCGCATCGCGGCTTGTAATCTCTGTGTAATCTGGTTCCGCCGAAGCTGGATCAAAATATTTCCAAGAACGCGCACATTTTACGCCTTGCGCTCTTTGAGGCGACACCGCCACGCCTGGAACATCCGGCAAGCGGAAGGCGTCGCTGGGCCCTGCGCCATTTTCTAGCGTAATATTGGAGACAATGCAGATTTCTGCAAAATCACATCCAGCCAGCGCCTCCGATAATTTTGAGTCGTTCAAATAAACGATTGGCGCCGCCTCAAGCGAGGAGCCAATCCTTTTTTGCGCCCGTTCAATCTCCAAAGCTCCAGTAACGACAGCGCGAATAAGGCGAATTTGCTCCCATTTTTGAAAAAGCGCGTCATCTCGCCATTGCGACGGCAAAGACGGAAATTGCTCAAGATGCGCCGATATCGCCTGCGGATAACGCGCAAGCCAGGCTTCTTCTGAAGTAAAAACTAAAATTGGCGCAAGCCATGTTGTGACGCAACGAAAGATTTGTTCAATAACCGCCAGCGTCGTCCGACGCTTAACGCTCGACGGCGGATCGCAATACAACGCGTCTTTTCGAATATCAAAATAGAAAGCCGAAAGATCGCTTGTCATAAAGGGCGTCAGCAACGCCACGACTTTTTTAAAATCATAGGCTGAATAGGCTGCGCGGACCTGTGCGTCCATCTCTGTCAAGCGATGGAGCATGAGCCTTTCTAATTCACCCGCCTGTTCAATGAGTAAATCATCTTCTTGCCTGTGATGCGCTAAAGTGCCGAGCATCCAGCGAAGCGTGTTGCGTAATTTCCGATAGAGTTCAATAAATGTCTTGAGAATTTCAGGGCCTACACGCAAATCATCCGCATAATCAGATGCAGCGACCCAGAGACGAAGAATATCCGCGCCGGCGTCGGAAATCACTTTTTGTGGCGCAACCACATTACCAAGCGATTTTGACATTTTGCGGCCCTTTTCATCCAAAACGAAGCCATGCGTGAGCACAGCGTCGTATGGCGCGCGGCCGTCAGCGCCACAACTTTCAAGTAAAGAAGAATGGAACCAACCGCGATGCTGGTCCGATCCTTCAAGATACATGATTTCATCAAGACCCCCATCGCGTTTGCGATTTAGGCCCGCCAACATCGGAAATTGTTCTGCGTCATTGAGAACGAACGCATGGGTTGATCCTGAGTCAAACCAAACATCTAAAACATCCGATATTTTTTCATAATCTTCTGGCGCGTAGTCTGGGGCTAAAAATCTTTTTGCGGCGTTTTCATGATACCAAGCATCGGCGCCCTCTTGTTCAAATGCGTGCAAAATTCTTGCATTGACCTGTTGATCCACGAGAATTTCATGGCTGCCTTTTTTGACAAAAACAGCAATCGGCACGCCCCAGGCGCGTTGTCGAGACACAACCCAATCTGGTCGATTGGCGATCATTCCTCGAATACGATTTTCTCCCGCCGCAGGCGTCCATTTGGTGCGCCCAATCTCTTCCAACGCGATCTCTCTTAGCGTGCGGCCTTCCCGAAAGGGCTGATCCATTGCAATGAACCATTGGGGCGTATTGCGAAAAATGACGGGCTTTTTTGATCGCCAGGAATGAGGATATTGATGCTTTAATCTTCCACGCGCAATGATTGCTCCAGCCTGCGCGAGTTCTTTGATCACAGCCTCGTTGGCGTCGCCCTTTTCGCCTTTTTCTGTAAGCACCCGCTTATTTTCAAAGCCTGGCGCCGCTTTTGTGTAAAAACCATTTTCGTCAACCGTGTAAGGAATTTCTGTCTTAATGCCGCGCTGGATCAATTCCCTTTGCGAGGCCATCCAAATATCAAAATCCTCGCGCCCATGACCCGGCGCAGTGTGCACAAAACCTGTTCCTGTATCGTCAGTGACGTGATCGCCATCGAATAAAGGCACATCAAAAGCATACCCCAACTGCGCTAGAGGATGCGCGCAGGTAAGTTCTGCAAGCGCTGTTGCAGGAATATCTTTAACGCGCGCATAGCTTTCTACTTTTGCTGATTTTAGCGCCTGATCCGCCAATTTGTCGGCAAGAATGAAATGATCATCTATCCGAGCCCAATTATTTTCTGGCGCTTGCGTAATGCGATAGAGGCCGTAACTAATTTTAGATGAAAAACAGATTGCGCGATTGCCTGGCAAGGTCCAAGGAGTCGTTGTCCAAATGACAATGCGCGCTTTTGCGATATCCTCACCAGCGCCCGCGCGGATCGGAAAGGCCACCCAGACAGTATCGCTGGTGTGATCCTCATATTCGACTTCAGCCTCTGCGAGGGCCGTTTTTTCCACCACGCTCCACATCACAGGCTTTGACCCGCGATAGAGCAAACCATTTTCAGCAAATTTCATAATTTCCCGGGCGATGATCGCCTCGGCGGGATAAGCCATCGTCGCATAGGGGTGATCCCAATCGCCGGCTACGCCCAATCGTTTAAACTCTTCGCGCTGGACGCTCAGCCACTGTTGCGCATAATTGCGACATTCAAGACGAAAATTGATCATTTCTTCTGGCTGCGCAAAATCAGGTTTTTTCTTGCCCTTAGCGCGATAATTTTCTTCCTCTATCTTCCATTCAATCGGTAGGCCGTGACAGTCCCAACCAGGCACATAAACGCAGTCCTTACCTGTCATCCGTTGGCTACGCGTGACTAAATCTTTGAGGATTTTATTGAGCGCGTGACCAATGTGAATATTCCCATTGGCATAGGGCGGTCCGTCATGAAGCGTAAATTTCGGCCGACCTTGCGCGACGCGGCGCATTTTTTCATCAAGCCCTATTTCCGCCCATCGCTTCAGAAGTTCTGGTTCGCGCTCAGGCAAGCCAGCGCGCATCGGAAAAGCGGTTTCAGGCAGATAGAGGGATTTTGCGTAGTCGGGCCCTTGGGGATGATCATTCATTTTTTTGACCGGATTGCCCGGCGCGCGCCGGAAAGATCCGCGTCACATAAAGGATTTGCCTAAAAAGGCCAATTCGCGGCCTATCTCAACCGCTTGAGAGGGCCCATGCCGATTAAGCCGGAAAGATAGGCGCCGGCGCCTAAAATCGCGATGATCGGGGCTAAAATGAAGAACAGGCTGGTGAGGAAAAAAAAACCCATGCCTAAAAGCGCCAGCATCCCGGCGGCCAGGATGAACGCGCCAAACGGCCCTAATTTAACAAATTTTACTTCACCGCCATTTGCGGAAATCCAAATGCGGGAGGACGGCTGCGCATCATGCTCCTTGTCGGGTGGAAGAATCTCGATTTCCTGTCTTTCGTCTTTCATGACGCGCTCCCATAAGCCTGACAGAGAAGATAAGCGCCCTAAGCCTAAACGCAAAGGGCGCATGCACAAATCTATTCATGGGTTAGTATTTCGCGCGCGCGCAGGCAATCCTTATGCATTTGTGCGATGAGCGCCTCTTTATCCGCAAATTTTTCCTCCGCTCGAATGAGGCCATAGAAGGCGACCTCAACCTCTTTGTCGTACAACGTGTCGGCAAAATCAAAAACAAAAACCTCAAGCAACGGTGGGCCATTATCAAACGTCGGTCGACGTCCATAACTTGCAACAGCTTGATAAATTTTACTCTCAATCATGATTGTTACGGCATAAATACCGAAAGCGAGACGGTTGGAGGGATCTAGTTGAATATTTGCGGTAGGAAATCCAAGTTCTCGACCGCGTTTTTCACCATGGCGCACGCGCCCACGAATAAAATAGGGATGACCAAGAAGATTACGCGCAGCGGCGACATCTCCTTTTATTAACGCTTCTCGCGTCGCCGTAGATGAAACCGCTTCGATGCTCCCTGCTTCATCTTGCGTAATGCGATCAACAATATCGACGATGAAACCTAAGCGCGCGCCTTCTTTTTTTAAAAATTCACCATCTCCTAATCGCCCAGCGCCAAAGCGAAAATCATATCCCGCGACAACTGCCGATAATTTCAAACGATGTGACAAAATTAATTCTGTAAATTCCTTCGCGGGTCTTTTACTGAAGGCTTGATCAAAACTTAGGATAATCATGCCGTCTAACCCAAGTTTAGCCGCTTGTACGGCTTTCTCCTGGGGCGGCGTTAGTCGAAAAATGACGTTTTCGCCTGCAAAAATATCTGCTGGATGAGGTTCAAAGGTCAATAAAACACAAGGTTTATTGAGTTTTTTTGCTAAATGTTGCGCCCGCGCGATAACCCCGCGATGGCCCCGATGCAATCCATCAAAATTACCAATCGCAGCGACAGCGTCAGCAAGGCCAAGGGGCGCTGAAACCGGATCACGCGCAACGATAAAAGTCGATTCCGCCACGTGAGCGCGCTCTGACTGATCTAGGGTGAGACTGGTTTCTCCGAGCTTCCGGCCGCTGTACGCGGGCTTTGTTCTCGGCTTGGAACCATGACAGTAGCTTCTCCGTCCAACACAACCTTACCATCAACGAGACATTCACATTTTAATTTAGCGCGACGGCCTTTTTCAGATAATTCGACTACTTCAACGACGACCGTTATCACATCGCCAATTTTAACCGGCGCGCGAAAGTTCAAGGTTTGCGATAGATAAACTGCGCCGGGGCCTGGCAAATACATGCCAATGACTGTTGAAATCAGCGAAGCGGTGTAAAGCCCATGAACAATCCTTTCGCCAAAACGGGTTTTAGAGGCGAAATGATCGGAAAGATGGATCGGATTGCGATCTCCTGAAAGATCAGCGAAGGCGATAACGTCATCATCCATGACCGCCTTCATAAGCGTTTCGCGCATCCCAACGCTAAGATCTTCGAAATAATATATTTTAAACGGCGTCGACATGGAGGCTCACCGATTGGGTTAGAAAAGGGGATCATGCATTAAGAAGAAACTCTAACAGATTTACCAGAAAACTTCTCCAGCCAAAGCACAAGGCCTTGCGCCAGCGCTATTGATCAGACGCGCGAGACCTGCTGGATTGATTTCAGCATCTGGCGTGATGAGTTCATCTTCATGCACGCCTTCGGTAATAAAAAGACAATCAATACCGGCCCGACCAGCGCCGGCAAGATCCGTCGCAGCGCCGTCGCCGATCGCTAAAACATCTTTTGGATCGATCGACTGCCCCCTTAAACGCCGCAATCGTTCAAAGGCGGCGGCGTAAATCGGGGGATGCGGCTTGCCAAACATCAAAACTTTCCCACCAAGAAGCGCATAGCGCTGCGCGAGGGCGCCCGCGCAATAGACAATCTCTTCACCAATCGCGACGATAATATCTGGGTTCGCGCAAAGCATTTCCAAACCACGCGCCGCCATTTTTGTTAAGAGATCATCATAATCTTGAGGTTTTTCTACTCTTTCTTCGAAGAGTCCCGTGCAAACACAATAATCCGCCTCGTTGAAACTCACACAATGAATTGGGGCTCCGAGTCGTTGGCTGGCTTCTTCAAATAAGCCATTATCTCGCGATGGTCCAAGATGATAGCAGGATTGATCGCGACGAGAGAGCATTTCTGCAAGCGTTAATTCACCTGCTGAAACCAAATCATCATAACAGTCGCTCGGTAATCCCATTTCTGTTAACTGGCGTCGTACGTCACTGTCAGGTCTTGACGCATTGGTGATTAAAACGACACACCCCCTCTGCGCGCGAAACCGACGCAAAGCGTCGGCTGCACGCGGAAAATGCCGCTTTCCATCAATTAAAACCCCCCAGACATCACAAAAAAGAGCCTTGTATGGCTTGGAGAGCGTCTCTAAACCCACATTGATTGACATAGGCGCGATCGTTGAACTGGAAGAGGTCAAAATCGCGCCTCTTTTAAAGCATGCGCATGCGCTTTTTGTGCAACGGCGTGAAAGGTTCCGTAATCTTCATCAAGCCAAAATAACCGCCCGTCAGAGATCCGAAATGAAGCGCCATGCAGTTGTAAATGACGATGATGTTCGAGCACTTGTATCATTGGAAATGTGCGCAGATTTCGCAGCGTGAGTTTTACAGCCTCAAATTCCAAGCGTTCCATATAGTGAGGATCTTCTGGATTTGGCCGCACGCCTAATCTCTCTACCGCCGGCGCGAGCATGCGAATCCAATCGCCAATAAAATCGCTTTGACTGAGTGGCGGCGTCTCGGGATCTGCAACACTATCGGCATAAGCGCGCACGCCGCCGCAAAGACCATGTCCCAGCACGACAATATGCTCAACTTTTAAAGCCATGACGGCATATTCAATCGCTGCGGAGGCGCCATGGTGGTGGTCGTCAGGCTCAAAGGGGGGAACAAGCGCTGCAACATTTCTTAAGACAAACAACTCACCCGGAGCCGCGTCAAAAATCGCCTCGGGAGCGACGCGCGAGTCGCAGCAACTGATGATCATGGTGCTGGGTTTTTGTCCCCTCAGCGCGAGTTCTCGCAATCTTTCTTGTTCGGAACGAAACCGACCGCCCAAAAAAACTTCATATCCCTCCACGAGATGACGCGGGGGATATTTGCTGCGTTCATGCGAGAAATCAGAATCTGTCGTCATTTTCCGGTTATGTTTTTCTTGCCGTCGCGTCTTGATAAAGTATCTCTCATTGAAGCTGAGGACCCCAGTGGTTGGCGCAACGGTCTCTTATTGTGTAGAGAGCCCGGCATGGCAAGGGCGCCACACCCTGACAATGCCCCTCTTTGTTAGCCCTCATCGCTTGGAGCGCCTGATCATGCTAAAACTCAAACGTAGTGTCCTTGCGATGCCTGGATCGAATGCGCGCGCGCTTGAAAAGGGGAAAAGCCTCCCTGCCGACGTGTTGATGTTTGAATTAGAAGACGGCGTTGCCGAGGGAGCGAAAGAGACTGCGCGTCAGCAAGTGGCGCAAGCGGTCGCCGGCGGCGGTTATGGTCCACGGCAGATCGTGGTGCGTCTTAATACAAGGGGTTCGCAGTGGTATAAGGCGGACATGGCCGAAATCGCGCCAACCGGCCCCGACGCAATCGTCATCCCTAAGGTTAATTCACGCGAGGAAATCCTACGCGCAGCTGCAGATCTTGTCGCGGCGGGCGCACCAGTGAAGACGCGACTTTGGGCGATGATCGAAACCCCCCGCGCCTTATTTGATATTGAAAAGATCGCCAGCGCCGCAAATGATCCGGCCTCTCGCCTGGAGGTTTTGGTGCTTGGACCTAATGATATTGCAAAATCCACCCGCGCCCGTCTGACCTCTGGCCGCGCCCCCTTACTGTCTTGGCTTTCTTCAGGCGTTCTGGCCGCACGCGTTCACAATATTGAAATCATTGATGGCATTTATAATGATTTCAACGATGAAAAAGGACTGCGGTTGGAAGCCGAGCAAGGTCGGGACATGGGTTTTGATGGCAAAATGCTCATTCATCCCAGCCAAATTGGACCCGTAAATCAAATTTTTGCGCCGAGCGCTGAAGAAATTGAATTCGCGCGTAAAATCATCACGATCTTTGATCGTCCGGAAAATATGGATAAGGGCGTCGTCCAAATTGACGGCGTCATGGTTGAACGTCTCCATATTGGTGTCGCCCAACGGGTTCTCGACTTAATGGCCGCCACATCCTGAAGGCCCGCCTTTCCTTTAGGATACAGACGCCGCAAATTATGATTTCGCCCTGAGCGAAGCTCATTTATAATTTTTGATGAAAGCCAAGGAGTAAAAATGAGCGCGCCGGAAACCGAAAATCCCCCGCCGACACAAACGGCTCCTGCGCGCGCTCGGGGTAAGGGTTTTTCACGTTTTATCCTTCTGATTATTTTTATCTTACTTAGTCTGGGCGCTCTGGGTTATGGCGCGCTCATTTTTAGAGATAAGGACCCGCGCTTAAATTCGCTTGCAACGCTCATCGACGCTGCTGCGCCAAAAGTTCAAAGCAGCGCGCGAGAAATCTATACCCAGCTCAATCAAATTATTGGGCAATACAAAGACACGCCCCCGCTCGAGAAAGACATTGATCAGGCGGCCGAAGTGGCGACAAATCCGCCACTCGCCCCCTTAGATAAAAACACTCAAATTGATCCGCCTGCGGCTGAGCAAAAAGAAAAATCCCTCGCGGCGCCAGACCTTAGCGCATTAACTCAAAAAATTGACGAAGCGGCGGATATCGCGCGCAAAGCGCTTAAAGCTGC
>OMIO01000092.1 GCA_900299115.1 Methylocystaceae bacterium
ACGCGAGCGGTTTATGCCTCTTGAGAGCGTTATTGCCATGAATGCGCAACGCCTCTTTCCAGGGTATTTATTGCGTGGTCAGGGCATGTTTCGGGTTATTCGCGATAGCGATCTTGAAGTTGAGGAAGAGGCGGAAGATCTCGTTCTTTTATTTGAGACCGCGTTAAAACGCCGGCGTCGCGGATCCGTCATTCGTCTTGAAGTTGCGGCGGATATGCCTGAGACGCTGCGCGCGCTTGTGGCGGATGAATTAGATGTTGGTCCCAATGAAATTTTTGAATTTGACGGCATGCTCGCGCTTAATGATTTATCTGAGCTCGTTGCATTAGATCGGCCAGATTTAAAATTTAAGCCCTATAATCCAAGATTTCCGGAGCGTGTGCGCGACAATGGCGGCGATTGTTTTCTTGCAATAAAACAAAAAGATTTGGCGGTGCATCACCCTTATGAGTCTTTTGACGTTGTTGTTCAGTTTCTCCAACAAGCCGCACGCGACCCCAATGTTATTGCGATAAAACAAACGCTCTATCGCACGTCAAATAATAGTCCAATTGTGCGTGCGCTCGTTGAGGCGGCGGAAGCGGGAAAATCCGTTACAGCGCTCGTCGAGCTCAAGGCGCGATTTGATGAGGAAGCCAATATTCGTTGGGCGCGAGATTTAGAGCGCGCAGGCGCTCAGGTTGTTTTTGGGTTTATTGAACTTAAGACTCACGCCAAACTCTCGCTTGTTGTGCGGCGAGAGGGACCGGTTCTTGTTACCTATTGTCATGTTGGCACAGGAAATTACCATCCTGTCACAGCGCGTATTTACACAGATATCTCTGTCTTCACGGCGGATCCTGTGATTGGTCGCGATGTTTCGCGAATATTTAATTATATCACGGGATATGCGGAGCCAGCTGGCCTTGAGCGAATGGCGGTGTCGCCCATTTCTTTGAAAAAAAGGTTGCTGGAACATATCCAACAAGAAATAGAACATGTCTCTCAAGGAAAAGTGGGCGCAATCTGGGCGAAGTGCAATGCGCTTGTTGATCCTGAAATTATCGATGCGCTTTATGCCGCTTCAAGAGCAGGCGTTCAGATTGATCTGATTGTCAGAGGTATTTGTTGCCTCAGGCCAGGCGTGCCGGGACTTTCTGAAAATATCCGCGTGAAATCTATTGTCGGACGGTTTCTTGAACATGCGCGCGTATACGCTTTTGGCGGGGGACATAAGCTCCCGCATTCTAAGGCGCATGTGTATATTTCATCAGCCGATTTAATGCCGCGTAACCTTGATCGACGCGTTGAGTAGCTCCTGCCAATCGTTAATCCAACAGTTCATCAGCAATTACTCGATCAGATCATGGTCGCTAATCTAATTGATAATGAACAAAGCTACCGTGTCATGCCGGATGGCTCCTCACAGCGCATTACGCCGCAAGCGGGAGAGGAGCCCTTTAATGCGCATAAGTATTTTATGACCAATCCAAGTCTTTCCGGTCGTGGAAAGTCCTTAAAGGATTGGCGTCCTCGTTCGCTTGTGAAGCGCTCAAAGAATGCTTGAGACGCTCTTTTTTAATCGACGCTCCGCAGCTAAAGCGGAACCTGTCGCGATAATCGATATTGGCTCGAATTCTGTTCGGTTGGTTGTGTATCAGTCGTTGTCGCGCGCCCCAACGCCGATCTTTAATGAAAAGGTTATGTGTGGCCTTGGTAAGGGCGTCGTAACGTCAGGCCGTTTACCAGAGGATGGCGTTGAGAAAGCGCTTAAAGCTTTACGTCGCTATCGTGCGCTTGTTGAGATGATGGGCGTTGTCGATATTGAGGTGATTGCCACAGCGGCGGTGCGAGACGCTTCCAATGGTCCTGCTTTTCTTTCTGCAGCAGAAGAAGCCATACGCAGAGAAATTAAGCTTCTCTCTGGCCGTCGCGAGGCTGAACTTTCCGCGCTTGGCGTCGTGTCAGCAATTCATAAGCCTGATGGCATCGTTGGCGATTTAGGCGGTGGCTCGCTTGAGCTTATTGATGTCGCGGAGGAAAATTTAGGTAAAGGCGTAACCTTACCGCTTGGCGGTCTTGCTTTGATGGACGCCTCTAAGCGATCTATTCGCGAGGCTATGAAGATTGCTCGTAAAGAGATCTCTGAAGCTAGGCCGCTTGATCAGCTAAAGGGGCGGTCTTTTTACGCTGTTGGCGGAACGTGGCGGGCTTTGGCAAAACTCCATATGCGGCAGAGAAATTATCCGCTTGGCGTGATGCATAATTATCGTATTCAAACGAATGAAGCGGCGGATTTTGCTGAACTTGTTGAGCGGCTTGATAGCGAGGCGATCAGCGACATCAATGTTGTCTCTTCAGCGCGAAGGCCTCTTTTGGCTTATGGCGCGATTGTCTTAGATGAAATTATTCATCGCGCTAAACCCAAAGATATCATTATCTCTGCGGCAGGCGTGCGCGAGGGCATGCTTTATGATCGATTATCTATAAAAGAACGCGCAGTTGATCCCCTTATTGCGGCTTCGCGCGATCTTGAAACGCTCTTTGCGCGTGCGCCAGGATATGGCGACGAGCTCATTAAATGGGTAGATCAGTTTATGTCCTCTGGCTCGATTGATGAGACAGAAGAAGAGATCCGCTTGCGACATGCCGCGTGTCTTTTATCCGACATCGCCTGGCGTTCGCATCCAGAATATCGCGCGCAGCGAGCGCTTAATGTTGTAACGCAGGGTCAATTTGTAGCAATAGACCATCCAAGTCGGGCATTCCTAACCCTAGCGATTGTTTTGCGTCATGAGGGTCCTGATGGCGGAGATGCAATTGCCTCCATGCGTGGTTTATTAACGACACGTCTTTTTGTCAGAGCGCGAATTTTAGGTTCAGTCATGCGCCTTGGATATATACTCTCTGCGT
Source organism: Methylocystaceae bacterium (assembly GCA_900299115.1). GTDB lineage: Bacteria > Pseudomonadota > Alphaproteobacteria > Rhizobiales > Beijerinckiaceae > Methylocystis. The sequence goes on from OMIO01000092.1 coordinate 2,893, forward strand.
CAATGCCAGGAATTTTACCCCATACAAAACTCTCAACAAATATGGATTGTTTAACCTTGAGCGTTCCAAAGCAATTTTCTGATCTTTTAAGTGATCGATTTGTTAATCGATTAAAGGCATTGGGAAGATTGATTGGGTCCGAGACGCAAATAAATATTCTTAATTGATGCAGGCTTGAGTATTTTATTGAATTAATAAGAAAGCTGACAGCTTTTCGTATGGACCTCTTGAGGTGCCGTAATTGTGGCTAAAAAAATGAGAATGAAGAAAAAACTTTAAATTATACTTTTGTGTAGTGTGAAGTTTCAGACACTTTGGCCAAGAAGAACCTAAATAATCTTCTTTAATAATGGCGGAGGGGGCGGGATTCGAAC
>OMIO01000093.1 GCA_900299115.1 Methylocystaceae bacterium
AACTAGAACGATTTAATATTTTTATATTACTTTTTTCTCATTCCCACTCAATTGTTCCAGGCGGCTTACTCGTCACGTCATACACAACGCGATTAACGCCCCTCACCTCATTGATGATCCGCGTCGCAGCCCGACCAAGAAAGCCCATATCAAAATGATAAAAATCAGCGGTCATGCCGTCGCTACTTGTGACAGCACGCAACGCAAGCACATAATCATAAGTGCGACCATCTCCCATAACGCCAACACTGCGCACGGGTAATAAAGCGGCGAAGGCTTGCCATATTTCGTCATAGAGCCCCGCCTTACGAATTTCATCGAGATAGATTGCGTCAGCATTACGCAAAATTTCAAGCTTTTCTCTTGTGATGACGCCGGGACACCGAATTGCCAAACCTGGTCCCGGAAACGGGTGACGCTTCACAAAAACCTCAGGCAAACCCAGTTCACGACCCAACGCCCGCACTTCATCTTTAAATAATTCTCGCAAAGGCTCCACCAAGCGCATTTTCATACGCTCTGGCAACCCGCCAACATTATGATGCGATTTAATCGTCACCGAAGGTCCACCGGTGAAAGATACGCTTTCGATGACATCGGGATAAAGCGTTCCTTGCGCCAAGAACTCCAGGGGACCTTTAGAGTCTTGCGCAATTTTCTGCGCTTCATGGTCAAATGTTTCAATAAACAGCCGACCGATCGTTTTTCGCTTGATTTCAGGATCATCCACGCCTTCTAAGGCTTCTAGAAAAACATGCGCCGCATCAACATGATGAAGCGGGATGTTGTAATGATCTCTAAAAAGTCGAACAACTTCCTCTGCTTCACCTTGACGCAAAAGCCCATGATCGACAAAGACACAAACTAATTGGTCTCCAATGGCTTCATGAATTAATACTGCGGCAACAGCGCTATCGACGCCTCCAGAAAGCCCACAAAGCACACGCTTATCGCCAACCTGCCGCCTGATCGCAGCGATCGCTTCTTGTCTAAAAGCTGACATTGTCCAATCAGCTTTTAACCCAGCAACCTTATGAACGAAGTTTGATAGTAACTTTGCGCCATCCGGCGTATGAACAACTTCAAGATGAAATTGCACGCCATAGAATCCGCGCGTCTCGTCAGCGATCGCAGCCATCGGCGCATTTTCTGATGCGGCGATCACCCGGAAACCAGCCGGCAATTGCGTCACCCGGTCGCCGTGACTCATCCATACAGGATAGGATTGGCCCTTGCGCCAGACGCCCTCAAAAAGCGCGCTTGTTTCTAATATTGTAAGATCAGCGCGGCCGAATTCTCGGTGATGCCCCGCCTCAACTTTTCCACCAAGTTGAGAGGCCATTGTTTGTTCGCCATAGCAAATGCCAAGAACCGGAACGCCAGCTTGAAAAATCTCCTGTGGCGCACGCGGGGACGTCGCATCAGCAACAGAACACGGTCCTCCAGAGAGAATAACAGCCTTTGGTCGTATGAGAGCGAAAGACTGTTCAGCATTTTGGAAAGGGGTAATTTCACAATAGACGCCCGCTTCACGCACCCGACGCGCGATCAGCTGCGTGACTTGCGAGCCAAAATCGACAATCAGGACCTTATCATGTCGGTCGGCAATATCATGGTGGAAGGTTTCTGCGGCTTTGCTCATGCCCTGCCTTAAGGGATCACACTGTCTCTTTGCAACAGCGCAACGAAAAATCCATCTGTTCCGCTTGTTCTTGGCGAGAAGCGGAGGCCTGGACCGTGTTGGGAGGAATAACATGCCAAAGTCTCAAGACCGGCAGCTTGCGCCATAGAAACGGCAGAAACTGAGGAAAATTCTGGATGCCGATTGGTAAAGGCTTCGATTTGCGCCTCATTTTCCTCAATTAAGACAGAACAGGTGACATAGGCCAATCGACCGCCTGCTTTGACGTAACGCGCCGCCTGGTCGAGGAGTTGTGCTTGCGCCTGCAGACGCTGGTCGAGCGCACCGGCAGCTAGGCGCCACTTTGCATCCGGATGGCGCCGCCAGGTTCCCGTCCCCGTACAGGGCGCGTCAATCAGCGTTAAATCACACCGACCGACAAGATCAGATAAGACATCCACATCCCCTCTCTGGGCGCGCACTTGAATATTGCGCGCGCCAGCGCGCTCTAGTCTTTCATGGATAGGCATTAAGCGTCGGGGCTGCGCGTCATAGGCGTAGATTTGTCCTCGATTATGCATTTGTCCAGCAAGCGCCAAGGTTTTTCCACCCCCGCCGGCGCAAAGATCAAGAACCTGTTCGCCTGGCGCAGCTGCGCAAAGAAGGCTCGCGAGTTGAGAGGCTTCATCTTGCAACTCAACATAGCCTTTTACATAAGCCGTCTCCGCCGTCATGGCTGGCCCGCGCTTATATCCAGCGTCAATTCTTAATCCGATTGGGGAATGCGGCGTAAAAAGAGGGGCTAAATGCGCAAGCTTTTGATGCGCCTGCTCTCTCGAACCTTTCAAAATATTTACACGCAAATCGATCGGTGCGCGCATCGCTAAGGCCTTGCCTTCCTCAGCCGCCTCCTGCCCAAATACAGCGGAAAATCTTGCGCCAAGCCATTCTGGATAATCGCCACGAATAAAATCGGGCGCGGCGTCTAATCCTGCTGTTTCGAGACGCAAGCGCTCTTTCGGCGTTAGAGCTTCAGGCGCATGTCCTTCACCAGAGAAAAGAGAAGAAATCGTCTCTACATCTAATCCGCGCGCTTCACGCAAAGCGCCGAGCATCTTTGCCCGCGGCGCGTCTTCATCCATTATAAAGCTAGCAGAAGAAGCTTTACGTAACGTATCAAAGACAAGACTCGCAATCGCTGCACGATCTTTCGACCCTGCAAAACGGTGAGCGATTCCCCAGTCTTTTAGCGCATCAGTTGCAGGACGGCGACGTTGAGAAATATCAGCAAGAACCTCAATTGCAGCAGATACTTGAGCGGCAGGAGTCATGAAAGCCTATCTCGTCGCGCGTCGACGCGCGCGAATGTTGCGCACTGTGCCTGTTGAAGAGCGATAGGCCAGCGTATCTGTTTCAATATAATCTTTATCTATCATAACGCCCCGAGCCAAAGGCCCATCCGTCACGCCTGTCACGCATACAACAACGTCTCCCGAAACCATATCTGAAATATTATAAGTTCTTCCACTATCCGTGATGCCATGCGCAGCCGCGCGCGCCCGCTGATCATTATTTTCTAACACAAGACGTCCCTGCATCTGTCCGCCAACGCAGGCAAGCACGGCAGCAGCTAACACGCCCTCTGGCGCCCCGCCACGACCTAGATATAAATCTACGCCTGTTTCACTAGGCGCCGCCGTAACGATAACTCCCGCGACATCTCCATCAGAAATCAGTCGAATGCGGGCGCCTGCGGCGCGACAAGCAGCAATCAATTCACTATGACGCGGCCGATCAAGGATGCAAACATTTATTTCGCTCGACGCAACGCCTTTGGCTTTTGCCAATGATGTTATGTTTTCTTGAGGCGAACGATCCAAATCAACAACGCCCATCGGATAACCAGGACCAATGGCGATTTTATCCATATAGACTTCAGGCACATTTAATAATGCGTTGGGCATTGCCGCCGCTGCAATTGATATTGATCCCGCCATGTCCTTCACACACAATGTAGCGCCTTCCAGGGGCGCAACGGCAAGATCAACATTTGGCGCACCCGGAGATCCAAGAATTTCACCAAAATAAAAAGCTGATGCAGAGGCGCCTTCGCCAATAACAACGCGTCCATGCGCTGGAAGCAAAGCAAGATGGCTGCGCATCGCTAACAACGCTGCTTCGCCCGCAGCCATCTCATCCCCGCGCCCCCGAAATTGCGCAGCCGCTACTGCGGCTAGCTCGGTTGCGCGCGCAAGCTCAATCGTTAGGAAACGTCCAATTGCAAGGGAGTCAATAGATGGCCGCGTCGCCATAGTCGTCCTTCCTGCAAATTATTCTCTCTCGATACGAATAACTTGCGCTCGCGTGACGATTGTTCCGTCTTGGAAGATCAATTCGAGCGCTTCTCTGACAAGATGCTCGCTGGTTGCATGGGTGATGAGTATAACGTCAACGCAATCGCCTGGCGCGCCGCGACGACCGCGCTGCATGATGCTCTCTAGAGAAATTTTTCGTTCCGCCATACGCGTCGCGATACGCGCAAAAGCGCCTGCGACGTCTCGCACTGATAATCGAATATAGTAACCGCCTTCATGCCTTCGCATAGGCGTTCGCTTTAGTTCTTTCAACTGAATTGCGGGCAAGCCAAATGGCGCCGTCCGCACGCCTTTGGCGATATCTGCAATATCCGCAACAACTGCAGATGCAGTTGCCTCGCCGCCAGCTCCCGGGCCAACGAGCGTGAGCTCCGGAACAGCATCGGCGTCTATTGTCACAGCATTCAACACGCCCATCACTTGCGCAATAGCCGAATTTTTGCTGACCATTGTGGGATGCACTCGCTGCTCAATGCCTTCAGCTGTGCGTTGGGCGACGCCCAACAATTTTATACGAAAGCCTAATTCCGCCGCCGCCTCTATGTCCGCCAAAGTAACGCGCTCAATCCCTTCAATATCTATGGATTCTGCAGAAATGCGCGTGCCAAAGGCGAGAGAGGTCAGGATAGAAAGCTTATGCGCTGTATCAAAACCACCAATATCAAAAGTTGGATCTGCCTCGGCGTAGCCAAGCTTCTGCGCTTCACTTAAGCAAGCTTCAAAAGAGAGCTCTTCGCGCTCCATGCGTGAGAGAATATAATTACAAGTACCGTTCAAAATCCCGTAAACGCGCACAATAGAATTACCCGCCAATCCTTCGCGCAGCGTTTTAACAATTGGAATTCCCCCAGCTACCGAAGCTTCAAAAGCAAGCGCAACATGTTTTTCTTCAGCAAGCTGAGTTAAATGCAATCCATGCGCCGCAAGCAAAGCCTTGTTTGCCGTCACCACGGCCTTACCGTGAGCCAAAGCCGTTTCAACGCTGGCGCGCGCAGGGCCTTCCGAACCGCCTATCAACTCAACAAAAAGATCTATTTTGTCACAAGCCGCCAATTTAACTGGATCGGAGAAAAATTCGACTGAACTAAGATCGGCATCGCGTTTTTTTGCAGGATCGCGCGCCGATACGCCAGCAACAATGATTTTGCGTCCCGTGCGCGCCTTTAACGCATCCGCCTGCCGACTTAATAATCGCGTAACAGCGGCGCCTACAGTGCCAAGTCCTGCGATGCCGACGCGTAATGTCTCTGACATTTCCACCCTTTCGGGATGATTGTTGAGGCGCGCTTCAGGCGCCAAAGTTCTTTGGGGCTTTTTGCCCGATTCCAATCACCCTATCAAGACAGTCTAGCCTGACCTGCCTGCACAGCAAAAGCAGCGCATATTGCTTGCCGCCAAAGGGCCAAGAATTCTATAGTTTTAATGCGCGACTTTCGACCAAATCCTGCGTTTTGTGAAATACAACAAGCCGGCAAAAACGAGCAAAAATGAAATAACGCCAATTCCAATTCTTTTACGCGCGTTTAGATGCGGTTCAGCAGACCACATCATGAACGCGGCGACATCTTGCGCATATTGATTAACCGTCTGAGGGGCGCCATCATCATAGGTCACAACGCCATCCGATAAGGGAGGCGGCATCCCAATACGTCGTCCAGACATGTAGATGTTGTAATATTGACCATCTGGAATTTTAACTTCAGCCGGCGCTTCTAAATAACCGGTCAGCAATGAAGCGACATAGTCAACGCCGCCCTCTTGATATGCAACGAAGGGTAAAGCGTCGAGCAAGAATTGCGGAAATCCTCTCGAATGGCCACGCGCTTTAGCAAGCACAGACATGTCTGGCGGATAAGCGCCAGACATCGCTGCGCGCGCAGCCTGTTCATTAGCAAATGGCGCAGGAAAGTGGTCGCTTGGGCGCCCAGGGCGATCAAAAAATTCACCCGATTCATTTGGCCCATCTTTAATTTTATAACTTGCGGCAAGTTCAACAATTTCACGCTCAGAATATTCTGTGCCGCCAGGCTGACTAAGATTACGAAAAGCCAGAATCTTGATCGAATGACAAGTAGAGCAAACTTCCTTGTAGACTTTAAAACCGCGTCTTAACTGTGCGGTATCATAGCGGCCAAATACTCCTGCAAAACTCCAATCATAAAGCTTTGGATGCTCTTCATGTTTTAATGCGTCATTAGCCTGAGCGATGGGCGCGCAAATACTCAAGACAATTAGCGCTGCTGAAAACACTGCAGCGCGCGATAACCCAAAATGAAACCTCTTCGCCATCGTAGAGAATGGCCGCAGATTACGCATGCGACGCTCCCCTATTGTCTATTGCCTCTGAAATGGAATTTGGCAGAGGATCCGGCTTCTCACGCCGGCCCAAAAGGGGAAGAATAACGAGAAAATGGAAGAAATAGTAGAAGGTCAAAAGACGCGCAATCCAAAGGTAAGCGCCTTCAGCAGGCTGCGACCCCAGATACCCCAAGCCAATTGAGACCGCGACAAACGCCCAATAAAATTTACGAAATAGCGGACGATACGTTCCAGATTTAACTTTTGATGTATCGAGCCAAGGCAAGGCGGCAACAATTAGGATAGATAAAAACAACGCAATGACACCCAATAGTTTATTGGGAATAGCTCTCAAAATTGCATAAAAAGGCAGGAAATACCATTCAGGAACAATATGAGGCGGGGTTACCAGAGGATTAGCTTCTATATAATTGTCGGGATGACCAAGATAGTTGGGAACAAAGAAAGTCATCCACGCGTATAGAAGAACAAATACGCCGATCGCAAAGCCATCCTTCATTGTGGCGTAAGGCGTGAACGGCACCGTATCCCGCTTCACATCCTTCACTTCGACGCCCGTTGGATTATTCTGTCCCGTGACATGTAACGCCCAGACATGCAGCGCGACGATTGCAACGATTATAAAGGGGAGAAGATAATGAAGCGCAAAAAAACGATTAAGCGTCGCATTATCGACTGAGTATCCCCCGAGCAGCCATGTTGTGATCGAAGGCCCAACCCACGGTAGCGCAGAAAAAAGATTGGTAATAACAGTCGCCGCCCAGAAAGACATTTGTCCCCAAGGCAGAACATAGCCTAAAAACCCTGTCGCCATCATGACCATAAAAATCACGACGCCGAGTATCCAGAGTAGCTCGCGCGGTTCTTTATAAGAACCATAATACATGCCGCGGAAGATATGGATATACACAGCTAGAAAAAACATCGAGGCGCCGTTGGCGTGCGCATAACGTAACGCCCAACCCCAATTGACGTCTCTCATAATATTTTCAACTGAATTAAAAGCCAGCGTAACCTCTGGCGTATAATGCATCGCTAGGACAACGCCGGTAATAATTTGAGCCACAAGCATAAAGGACAGGATCGCGCCAAAAGTCCAAAGATAATTTAGATTTTTGGGCGTGGGATAGGCGACAAATGAGTCGTACATGAAGCTGATGATCGGCAAGCGACGCTCTAACCATTTAGCGAAGTTGCTTTTGGGCTTATATTGCGAATGTCCGCTCATTTATTTTTCCCAATTGACTTGCAGTCGTTGCGCCTTCGCGTCGTCAGCTTTTATCTTTAATTACCCAATCTTTATTTTAGTGTCGCTAACGAACGCATAGTTTGGCACTTCGAGATTATTGGGAGCAGGCCCCTGTCGAATTCGTCCCGAGACGTCATAAGAAGAACCATGGCATGGGCAGAACCATCCATCATATTCTCCCTCTTTGCCGGTAGGGATACATCCAAGATGCGTGCAGATTCCGATGACGACCAACCATTGGGGTTTTTGAACCCGCTTGTCGTCAGGCTCAGGATCCGGAAGCTCCTTTAGGCTCACAGCTTGCGCATCCTGAATTTCTTTTTCCGTCCGATGACGGATAAAAACAGGCTTGCCGCGCCATTTGACGGTAATGATCTGACCTTCAGGAACTGTGGAGACGTCAACCTCTGTCGATGCCAAGGCTCGCGCAGAGGCGTCTGGATTCATCTGAGCGATTAAAGGCCAGGCTACCCCGCCAACAGCGGTCACAGCGCCTGCGCTCGTCGCGAGCGTGAGAATATCGCGGCGGGATGGATTTTGTGGCGTAGATGAATGGTCACCCTTCATACCCAGGCGTCGCCCTTTCTCAGCTATTCAAATGCCTTTGTATTATAGTCAGGCATTTCATCTTTTGACGTGTTCCGTTAGCGAGGTAAAGCCCTTCTTGCTTATCCGACCCCATCCCAAGAGCCTCCAGGCTCCTGATTGGTTAACGCCCCGCTCGGACCCGAGGGTATTTTGGGCCAAAAGACCTAAATTTCGCCTGAACATGACTTTCAAAGACAGTTCCGGCACAGTGCCGTCAATGCGTGAATAATTTGACAATAACGGCAATGCATCAGCTCACTCTTGCTCTTTATCAACCCGACATCCCTCAAAACGCTGGAACCATGTTACGCGCCTGCGCCTGTCTGGGGTTTCAGGCTGCGATCATCGGCCCGACAGGGTTTCCGGTCTCAGACCGCGATTTTCGGCGCGCAGGGATGGATTATTTGGGTCAGCTAGCGATCAGCCGACACATTTCCTTTGAGAGCTTTCAACACTGGCGCAAATCCACCCAACAAGAGCGCCGAGCGCGACGATTAATCCTCTTGTCAACCAAGGCCGAGGAATCTTACCTGGATCTCGTCTATCAACCTGACGATATCTTAATGGTCGGAAGAGAGAGCGCAGGCGTGCCTGAAGAGGTTGCAGCAGCTAGCGACGCTGTTGTGAAAATCCCCCTTACACCCGCCGCGCGCTCGCTTAATGTTGCGCTCGCCGCGGCAATCGTTATGGGCGAGGCGCTCCGTCAGCTCAACTCCGTGGGCGCTGACAACACGCAGCAAAGAGAAGTTTGGAAACAGGGATGACCTTAAATTCAGAGTTGCTTCAAAGCCGTAAAACCAGCGCACAAAACTGGTTTGAGCAACTTCAATTGCGCATCTGCGCTGCTTTTGAAAAATTAGAAAACGAGGCATCAGGACCGTTTGCGCCGCAAGCTCGCGAAGCCGGCCGCTTCGTTCTTACCCCTTGGGAACGCAAAAATCATGACGATGCGCCCGGCGGCGGCGGTCGAATGGGCATGCTTCACGGTCGCGTCTTTGAAAAAGCCGGCGTGCATTGCTCAACTGTTTTTGGAACATTTCAACCCGAGTTCGCAAAACAAATTCCTGGCGCCGAGGCAGATCCTCGGTTCTTCGCGACCGGCATTTCGCTTATCGCCCATCCTTGGAATCCGCATACGCCTGCTGTTCATATGAACACGCGCTTTGTTGTAACCACCAAAGCTTGGTTTGGCGGCGGCGCAGATTTAACGCCCGTTCTAAATAAACGCCGCAATCAAGAAGATCCAGACACGCAAGAATTTCACGCCGCCATGCAAAGCGCTTGCGATCGTCATCGCGTTGCAAATTATCCGCATTTCAAAAAATGGTGCGATGACTATTTCTTTCTTCCGCACCGCAATGAGCCACGAGGCATCGGCGGAATTTTCTACGATTATTTCAATAGCGCTCAAGATCCTGAAAACAGCGCCTGGGACGAAGATTTTGCCTTTACCCGCGATGTTGGCGAAAGCTTCCTTGATATTTATCCTAAACTTGTGCGCAATAATTTTGCCACGCCCTGGACAGAGGCTGAACGTGAAGAACAACTCATTCGACGCGGTCGCTATGTTGAATATAATTTATTATACGATCGCGGCACAATTTTTGGTTTGAAAACAGGCGGCAATGTCGAGTCTATTTTGTCCTCAATGCCGCCTTTGGTAAAATTTCCTTGAGATTTTAGCCGCTTATCCAAAAGTCCAGAATCGATTGAGCGTGAAAGTTAAAAACATCGCCACAAGCGACGTAAAGATTTGCGCTAATAAATAAGGCGCGCGCCAATGGTCGACGAACAAAACCATAAAGAGATAGGTCAAACAAAAACCCACTAAAGCAACCAGCGCAAATCGCAAGCCTGCCCGAGCGTGAGATTGAGCGCTTTTAAATGTGTGCCTCCGATTAAAGACATAAGCCACAACGCCGCCCAAGACATAGCCGCATAGCGTAGCGGGCACCGCCGGCCAATGCGCAACTTCAACCAATCCGATCAACAGAGTATAATGCGCCAAAGTCGCAAAGACGCCGACTGAAATATACGCCGTCAATTGGCGCGTGAGCGACATGAGTAGAGATCTCTTCACGCACGCACTAAAGCTCTATCCCACCCAAAATCGCAACATTCAATTAAGTCGCTTTAGAGCGCCTTGACCCAGACCGCGTCGAGGCGCAGTTGCGCGCGCATAAAACCTGGACCAATCCGCAGGCGCCGCTCGTCGCCAACCGCTTTAATCTAGCGGGTATAACTCTCTCACGAGCCCTTTCCATGCCAGATAATCTCGTCTAGAGAATTTAAGACTTTCGAGCCGGGCGCGCCCGCTCGCCGCCCCTTCGCCCAACCCCTGGGATGGGCGTCTCACTAGGCGCCTGATGAGGGCATTACGGGACGCGTTCTGGTCCAAAAGGCCGGATACGCGGCCTTTTTTTATGCGCGCTTCCCCGCCCAAAACGGGCGCAGAACGACAAGACCCAGGACCGCACGCTCCGCCACCCTGACGGAACGAGCCAAAAGGACAGCGATGCCGAAAAGAACCGACATATCAACCATCATGATTATCGGAGCCGGCCCCATTGTGATCGGCCAGGCTTGCGAATTCGATTATTCCGGAACGCAAGCGTGCAAAGCGCTGAAGGCTGAGGGCTATCGGATCGTTCTGGTAAATTCCAACCCAGCCACCATCATGACGGATCCCGATCTGGCGGATCGCACTTATGTCGAGCCCATTACGCCAGAATTTGTGGCAAAAATAATCGAGAAAGAACGTTACGCAATCCCGGGCGGCTTTGCTCTCTTGCCGACAATGGGCGGACAAACTGCGCTCAACTGCGCCCTATCGCTTGAAAAAATGGGCGTGTTAAAAAACTTCGACGTCGAAATGATTGGCGCGACAGCAGCGGCGATTGATAAAGCTGAAGATCGTGAATTATTTCGCGAAGCGATGACGAAAATTGGTCTCGCAACCCCACGCTCGCATCATATTAAAACGCTTTCGGGCGCATTAGCTGCGCTTGAGGACATTGGTCTGCCCGCAATCATCCGTCCGTCCTTCACCTTGGGCGGCACCGGCGGCGGCATCGCTTACAACAAGGCTGAATTCATAGAAATTGTTGAACGCGGTATTGACGCCTCTCCAACCAATGAAGTCCTCGTCGAAGAGAGCGTATTAGGATGGAAAGAATATGAGATGGAAGTTGTGCGCGATAAAGCGGACAACTGCATCATCGTTTGCTCCATTGAAAATCTTGATCCGATGGGCGTGCATACAGGCGACAGCATTACGGTTGCGCCAGCCCTAACGCTGACCGACAAAGAATATCAAATCATGCGAGACGCCTCGCTCGCTGTCTTGCGTGAAATCGGCGTTGAAACAGGCGGATCAAATGTTCAATTCGCTATTGATCCGCAAACAGGCCGTATGATTGTGATCGAGATGAATCCGCGCGTCTCCCGTTCTTCCGCGCTCGCTTCTAAGGCTACCGGATTTCCAATCGCCAAAGTCGCAGCTAAACTTGCCGTGGGTTATAGGCTGGATGAAATCGCCAACGACATTACCGGAGGTTTAACCCCCGCCTCTTTCGAACCAACGATCGATTATGTCGTCACAAAAATTCCCCGCTTTGCATTTGAAAAATTTCCCGGCGCCGAACCAACCCTAACAACGGCGATGAAATCCGTCGGCGAAGCTATGGCGATTGGTCGCAATTTTGCCGAGTCTTTGCAAAAAGCCCTACGCTCCTTGGAAACAGGGCTTTCAGGGCTTGATGAAATAGAAATCGATGGATTGGGCAAAGGCGATGATCTGAATGTGTTACGCGGCGCGCTCGGAACGCCAACGCCAGATCGCTTGCTTGTTGTTGGCCAAGCGCTGCGCTTGGGCATGAGCGTTGAAGAAATTCACGACGCCAGCAAAATCGACCCATGGTTTCTCAACCGTTTAGCTGAGATCATTACGCTGGAGAAAAAAGTTGCTGAGTTTGGTCTGCCAAAGGATGCAGAAAATCTCCGAACGCTCAAATTTGCAGGCTTCTCGGACATACGACTCGCCGCCCTAACGGGGGGAGATGAAAAAGAAGTGCGCGCGCACCGTCATGAACTTCATGTGCGCCCGGTTTATAAACGCATCGACACCTGCGCTGCTGAATTCGCATCGCCCACCGCCTACATGTATAGCACATATGAAACGCCTTTTGCCGGCGCGCCGGCATGTGAAGCGCGTCCATCAGAAAGCAATAAAATTGTAATCCTTGGCGGCGGGCCAAACCGCATCGGTCAGGGCATTGAATTCGATTATTGTTGCTGCCACGCCTGTTTCGCACTTGCGGAAGCAGGATATGAAACAATTATGATCAATTGTAACCCAGAGACTGTATCAACGGATTACGACACTTCCGATCGGCTTTATTTCGAACCCCTAACCGATGAAGACGTTGGGGAAATTATTGATGTCGAAAAATCGCGCGGGGCTCTTAAAGGCGTAATTGTTCAATATGGCGGTCAGACGCCGCTCAAACTTGCACATGGATTGGCGCAATCTGGAACCCCTATTTTGGGAACGCCTGTCGACTCTATTGATCTTGCAGAGGATCGGGATCGCTTTAAACGTTTGCTGGATCGCCTAGGACTGAAACAGCCTAAGAACGGCATAGCTTATTCCGTTGAACAGTCACGCATCGTCGCCAGCGATCTTGGCCTACCGCTTGTTGTGCGTCCTTCATATGTGCTGGGTGGCCGCGCGATGGCGATTATCCGCGATCAGCATGAGCTCGATGATTATTTGCTCGGCACATTGCCAACATTAGTCCCGTCGGACATTAAGACGCGTTATCCAAACGATAAAACCGGGCAAATAAATATGGTGCTCGGAAAAAACCCGCTCTTATTTGATCGATATCTTGCCGATGCGATTGAAGTTGACGTCGACTGCTTAGCTGATGGCCAGCAGGCGACGATCGCGGGCGTCATGGAGCATATTGAAGAAGCCGGCATTCATTCAGGCGACTCTGCTTGCTCATTGCCGCCGCGCTCTCTTTTGCCTGAAACAGTGTTAGCGTTAGAAAGCCAAACGCGCGACCTCGCGATGGCGCTGGGCGTAATTGGACTGATGAATGTTCAATTCGCTTTAAAAGACGGCGAAATCTATGTGCTTGAGGTTAACCCTCGCGCGTCACGAACCGTTCCCTTTGTCGCCAAGGTCATAGGCGCGCCAATTGCTAAAATTGCCGCCCGCGTCATGGCCGGCGAAAAACTGTCCGCCTTCGCCTTACCGCATGAAAAACCAACCCATGTTGGCGTTAAAGAAGCAGTATTTCCATTTGCGCGCTTCCCGGGCGTTGACACAGTGCTTGGTCCCGAAATGCGCTCGACGGGAGAAGTCATCGGACTTGATCTTTCCTTCAACGCCGCCTTTGTCAAAAGTCAGCTGGGCGGCGGCGCGAAAGCGCCTAAAGAAGGCGTTGTCTTCGTCTCTGTCCGAGATGCTGATAAATCTCGCGTTATCCCGGCTGTAAAATTGCTCGCCAGCATTGGATTTTCAATCGTTGCCACCGGCGGCACTGCGCGCTTTCTTACCGAACACGGCATTAATGCTAGTAAAATCAATAAGGTTTCTGAAGGCCGCCCCCACATTGTCGACGCCATAAAAAACGGGTCAATCCAGCTCGTTTTCAATACGACGGAGGGGGCGCAAGCCCTGGCGGACTCGCGTTCCTTGCGCCGAGCCGCGCTTCTGCATAAAGTTCCCTATTACACCACCCTCTCTGGCGCGATTGCCGCCGCCCAGGGTGTCCAGGCCTATGTATCGGGAGATTTGGAAGTACGCGCGTTGCAGGATTATTTCCATGCCTAAGCTCGGCTGAACGCAAGCTCAAAGGCGAGACGATCTAAGTCCCTCGCGCGCTAAAAAGAGACAAATCCACCGCTAACGGCAGTAATAATTTTCATTTGATTAAGAGAAATTTTCCGCTTTGCCGTTTTAGGCGGCGGCATGAAATCTTCTTCTCAAATGCATCGGGCGATCGAGGAAAGGCGAAGAGCGAGTAAGATGGAAAAAGTGCCAATGACAGCAGGTGGCTACGCTGCGTTGACGGAAGAGCTCCGCCGCCGTCAACAAGAAGACCGACCGCGCATCATCCAACAAATTTCTGAAGCGCGCGCGCATGGAGATCTTTCTGAAAATGCAGAATATCACGCCGCAAAAGAAGCTCAGTCTCTGAATGAAGGACGCATTGCCGAGCTTGAAGACAAGCTGTCTCGCGCAGAAGTCATCGATGTCTCGAAACTCAGTGGATCGACAATCAAATTTGGCGCAACAGTAACAGTTGTGGACGAAGATACAGAAGAAGAAAAAGCCTACCAAATTGTTGGCGAAAGCGAGGCTGATGTGAAAAGCGGCAAAGTATCGCTGAGCAGCCCAATCGCCCGTGCGCTTATCGGCAAAAAAGCTGGCGATACTGTAGAGGTCAAGACGCCAGGCGGCGGCAAAAGCTATGAAATCTTGAAGGTCGCCTTTGTGTGACCTCGTTCAGTCCGCCAAACACACGCCACACACACTGCCCCCTGGCACGAAATTGGTTGTTTTGTCTGACGGACGCACTGGTCACGACTCCCAAACATTTGGCCTTGCAGCCGCTCTCGGCGTAGAAAAAAAAATTGCGTCCATCGCACCGCGCGGCCCATTCAAATGGCTCGCGCCATTTGGACCAGTCGACCCACGCGACGCAGCTTCTGCGCGCCGTTATCCGGCAGACATTGTTTTAGCAGCGGGCAGGCGCACACTCCCGGCGCTTCGCTATGTAAAAAAAATTACGCGAAACAAAACCTTCACCGTTTACCTCAATAAACCTCACAGTGGTCTTGGCGCTGCTGATTTAATTATCGCGCCAAGTCATGACGCACTGAATGGCGCGAATGTTATTTCGACAATAACGCCAGTTAATAGCCTTACAGAAAGCCAGCTTGTCGCGGCGCGCAAAAATCCAGATCCGCGCATTGGCGCCTTACCCGGAAAACGGGTCGCGCTACTGATTGGCGGCGATAGTCATCATTATAAATTCACGCCAGAGACTCAAAAACAATTGACCCAGATCGTGCGTCAGATTTGCCTTTCTGGCGCCAGCCTGATGGCAACGCCCTCACGACGCACGCCCAAGTCACTGATCGAAATGCTCAAAGATCATTTGCGCGCCTTTCCAAGCTTTCTTTGGGACGGCACAGGAGAAAATCCCTATCTCTCGCTGCTTGCTTGCGCTGACGCATTCCTCATTACGGCCGATAGCGTTAATATGATCAGTGAAGCCGCAGCTACTGGCGCCCCGATACATATTTTTGCGCCCCCTGGCGGACATCAAAAATTGATACATTTCCAAAACAAGCTTACCGCCGCGGGCGCCGTGCGTTTGTGGCGCGGCACATTAGAGGACTGGCGGTATGATCCAATCAACGCGACCCCAATGATCGCGCAATCCGTTATCTCCGCCTACAATCAATATCTTCAACAATCATCGCCCGAACAGTTGCAGCCTAGCGCATAATCGTTAGATTGCTGGCTCAAAGTAGAATCTTTCAAATGAGTCCCTCAAATATGCCCGCCACACAGCATGCACGCGTAATTATTATTGGCTCAGGACCTGCCGGTTACACCGCAGCAATTTGCGCAGCGCGCGCTTTGCTTGACCCAATGCTTATTGCTGGCGTCGACCAAGGCGGCCAATTAATGATCACAACAGAGGTTGAAAACTATCCAGGTTTTGCAGAGCCTATTCAAGGCCCTTGGCTGATGGATCAAATGCGCCAACA
>OMIO01000094.1 GCA_900299115.1 Methylocystaceae bacterium
ATTATAACAACTTTAATGATCCTGCCCGTGAGTATCGCTTTTGGCGGATTAGGTGCGCTCTTCATTGTCTTAAGCACGAAACGCGAAACACAAATGCGCTATTGGCGCCAGTAAAACCCGCCATAAATAAACCCTAAGGGTTCCAGGAAACTCACGCATTCAATAGAGTATTCTCTGTAAAACCGAACACTTAGGATGTAAGTTTTGATTACGCGCCATCATTTTATAAATGGCCATGCCTTAAATGGCCCATTGCCGCCTGGCGCAGAGGAAATTATTTTTGGATTGGGCTGTTTCTGGGGTGCAGAACGTAAATTCTGGCAACTTGGGCCTGGCGTCTTTCTTACCGCTGTTGGCTACGCCGGCGGTCTGACGCCGCATCCTACTTATGAAAGCGTCTGCTCAGGTGGCAGCGGCCATGTTGAGGTTGTCAGGGTCGTCTATCTTCCCCAACTCATATCGCTCGAAAAATTACTGCAGCTATTTTGGGAAAGCCATGATCCTACCCAAGGCGCACGACAGGGCAATGACATCGGCACACAGTATCGCTCCGTCATATTCACCACCACAGCGGAACAACTGCTTAAGGCGCAAACTTCCCGTACCGCCTATCAAAATGTCCTCCTACAAAAGGGCTATGGAGCAATCACGACTGATATTGCGCCGGCCCCCACTTTTTACATCGCCGAAGACTATCACCAACAATATCTTGCAAAAAATCCTAATGGTTATTGCGGTCTAGGCGGTACAGGCGTGCTTTATCCGATGCCTGCTTCAGGACAATAAATTACGGCGCTTTCAGGACTTGCTGACAGGCGGCCGGAAGCTTCGCCATTGTCATCGGCGGCCATGATTTTCCTGGCTTTCTCGGACGCAACATTTCTTCGCTAAACCATCCCGCCAAGGACGCATCGCATCCATCCCCTGAAGGCGTCGGATCTTGATCCCGGCACGCTGCGCCATTGGGACAAAAAAGTCGGATGTGAAAATGATAATTATGGCCCCACATCGGCCGTACTTTGCGCATCCACGCCTCACCCGTCGCGGCCCGACACATCGCGCGTTTAATCGCAGCATTGACAAAGATCCGCTGAACCTTGGGCTCTAGAGCCGCCGCCCGAATAAGCGCAAAATGGCCTTGCGTCCAAACATCGGGACGCACATCCAGTTGATCTTCGCGCACAACATCCGTTGACGGCAGTTCTTCTCGCTCTTGGCGGGTCAATTCACGGTCGGGCATTGGGCGCAACCAAATATCTGCGTCCAGGCCGATCTGATGCGATGCATGTCCCGTTAACATCGGCCCGCCTCTTGGCTGGGAAATATCGCCGATTAAAATGCCAGGCCAACCGGAATCGTGAGCGGCTTTAGCGGCAAATTTTTCCAAAAAGGCAATTAAGGTCGGATGACCCCAGTTGCGATTGCGCGAAAGACGCATCACTTGCCAATTTGGGCCATTAATTGGCAGCTGCTCACCCCCAGCCAAACAGCCATGCGAGTAAAAGCCGATGGAATCGGGACTAAGCGCCGCTGCGTCTTGCGCACGGCCAAAAAGTTCCTTGGCGGGCGTTTGCGGATCGGATGGATGCGCCAGCGGGGGAAGAGGTTTTGCATCCAGCGTTCCCTTGTCCTGCGCCACGCAGCTTAAACTGGCCCCAAGCACAAAAAAACACGCCATGACAATTCTAATTGGCATCCTTACTCGCTTTTTTTGCAAACCTGCCCACTCAAAGCTGAACTATCACGTCAAGCTTAATCATTTAATTACGTTGTTGGAGGATAGTGAACGAAAGATGCGTTGTGTTTCTGTTTGGTGTTGGAGAGTCTTATGCGTTTAACACTGCTTATTGTCGCCCTTTTGGCCGCCATCGCCACCTCGGGCGCCGCTCATGCGACAGCGCAAATCCATGTCGATCTCTCCACCCAACGCATGCATGTGACCTCGTCCCAGGGCAGCTATAGTTGGCCAGTCTCCACTGCGCGCGCGGGATATTCCACGCCGCGCGGATCCTTCGCGCCAACAGGCCTTCAGCGCATGCATTATTCGCGCAAATATCATAATTCGCCGATGCCGCATTCGATCTTTTTTCGCGGCGGATACGCAATTCACGGTTCTTATGCAACCGGCGCGCTGGGACGTCCGGCCTCACACGGCTGCGTCCGTCTCTCTCCCTCAAACGCGGCATTGCTCTATCAAATCGTTCAAAACGAAGGCGGCAGCATCCAGATCACCGGCGCACGGCCAAGCACCGGTCAACGTTTTGCCAAAGCGGCGCCCCACCGCGCTGTCGCGCATTATGCCGCCAAAACCTCGACGTCTCATCGCGTCGTTAACCGCCAGAGTCACGCAACGCACGCTTTAGCCTATGCGCCAACGCGTCCACAAAACCAAAATGACTCCGTGCGCGCCTGGCAAGCCGACCCTTTTTCTGACTTTCCATTCTGATCCCAGCGCTAGAACCCAAATGAACTGGAGAACTTGATTTCTAGCTGTTCGACGCGCAAAAAACTGCAAAATGAAAAGCGTTAACTAACGCGTCGCACAGGGATCAAGGCTGTGAAAACACGTTTCGATCGACGCCAATTCCTTCTCAGCGCGGGAAGCTTTTCGCTGGCTTCGCACGCGCGCGCACAAACCGGCGCGCGCGAGGCACCCGAAGAACTCCAAATCCGCGTTGAGAATAGATCTACGCCAGAACTTTGCGCGGAAAAGGACAATATTGAACTCGATTTTATTTCGCCGCGGCTGCGTCGACTGCAAATTCAAGCCGTACATCCAGCTTACATAAATACCATTTCATCGGATCGCGCAGCCCCTGATTGGGCAAGCTGCGACATAACCCATGATCCAAAAATATGGGATGAAGCGAATAAAAAAACCCAAAGACATACTTTTTGGGAAACTCGGGAATTCTGGTTAACCGGCTACAGACTTCCATCAACAGCTTACTGGCGACAAAACAATGTGCCGATTATTGTTGATGGCAGGGTCGAGGATGGGTTCGATCTTGTTCAACTGTGGATGCTTTATCGCGAGCGCGCCGAAGAGATCATGGCGTTTTATCCGCCAGATGGCTATTGGCGCGCGCGACCCCTGCCTTTTGAAGAGATGCGCTGGACGGCTTATGGATCTTCTTTTCTCGTCGGCCCTGTTGAAACTCAAGAGCGCCCAATCGTCGCCTTTGAGGAAATTATTTTTGAACCAAGCAGTCGCACATTTATTTTGAAATTTAAACGCGGCGGCGAGGGGCGCTTGACCCTTAAAAATATTGACCAAGACCGCCTCACCTTGGACGTGAATTTTAGCGATGCAATATCAGGGGGAAGACCCTTTGCGGCGCTTCGTTCTATGTATGCGAGAGAAACGATGAGCGACGCCGCCGTTGTTGCCTGGCGCAGCAAGCGAACCAAAGGCTGGGAAGAGGCGCCGGTTATCAAATTCCGAGACACAAGCGCAACAGAAGTATGGGTCGGCCGCCATCTTCCATCCCGGCATAATCTCTCCGCACCCGATATGGTGTTTAGCAGATTTGAAGGCGATCCGGCGAAGGATCGATGAAAGCGACGCCGCGTTGGCAAACCCTAGATCGTGCGCGCGGCTGGGCTGTGATCGCCATGATTGGCTTTCACCTCATCTGGGATCTCGCACATTTTGGATATATTGCTGAAAACATTGCTTGGGCGCCGCCCTTTAAAGCCTTTGGCCATATAATAGCTTCATCATTTCTTTTCATCGCCGGCATTTCATTAACGCTTGCGCATAATCCAAAAATTCATTGGCGCGCTTACCTACGTCATCTCATACGCATCGCCGCGGCTGCCGCTTTAGTCAGCATCGGCACTTATATCGCCTTCCCAAGCGCTTATGTCTTCTTCGGTATTTTGCATTGTATCGCAACTGCAAGCATCATTGCGCTGGGCTTATTAATCTCTCCATGGCCGCTCTCACTAATTGCAGCCCTGTTCTTTCTTCTTTTGCCGTTCTTTTTTTCTTCGCCACTCTTCAACGCTGATCTTTGGCAATGGCTTGGTCTCTCAACGCGCGAGCCCATGACCCAAGATTGGCGCCCGCTCTTTCCCTGGGCCGCCCCGCTTTTTCTCGGTGTTGCAGCTGCTAAATATTTTATAAAAGCCCCGACTGACGAAGCAGAAACAGGCAATCCAATCGCCTTTCTGGGTCGTCATAGCCTTCTAATTTATCTCTTACATCAGCCCCTGCTGTTTGTAGTCTTCAGCAATCTAGGGTCAACACCGCGCTAAGCGAAAGAGAGAAAATAATTTTAAATTCTAGGCTTTTAGACCAAATTACATGCCGCCCAAATGCTCAGCGACAGTAAAAATATCCTTATCTCCGCGACCACACATATTCATCACCATCAAATGATCGCGAGATTTTTCGCCTGCAAGCTGAAAAACCTTCGCTAACGCATGTGAGGGTTCAAGCGCGGGAATAATGCCTTCTAATTTTGAACAAAGCTGGAAAGCCTCCAGAGCTTCTTGATCCGTTGCATTAAGATAAGTAACGCGGCCGGTCTCGTGCAGCCAGGAATGTTCTGGGCCAATCCCTGGATAATCTAATCCAGCAGAAATGGAGTGTCCCTCTAAGATTTGCCCATCATCATCCATGAGTAAATAGGTGCGATTGCCATGCAAAACGCCAGGACGTCCGCCGGTCAAAGATGCAGCATGTCCATTTTTAACTTCAACGCCATGACCAGCCGCCTCAACGCCAAAGATTTCAACGCTTGGCTCATCTAGAAAAGGATGAAACAGTCCAATTGCATTTGATCCTCCGCCAATGCACGCGACAAGAGAATCGGGAAGTCGTCCTTCCATTTCTTGCATTTGCACGCGCGTTTCATTGCCAATTATTGATTGAAAATCACGAACCATCGCTGGATAAGGATGAGGTCCAGCAGCCGTGCCAATGCAGTAAAAAGTATCTGAAACATTGGTGACCCAATCGCGAAGCGCTTCGTTCATCGCATCCTTTAGCGTGCGGGCGCCGCTTTGCACCGGCCTGACTTCCGCTCCAAGCATTTTCATACGAAAAACATTGGGTTTTTGCCGCTCTACATCAACAGCGCCCATATAAACGACACATTGCAACCCAAATCGCGCGCAGGCGGTTGCCGTTGCTACGCCATGTTGTCCCGCGCCTGTTTCTGCGATGATGCGCTTTTTGCCCATTCGTCTTGCAAGCAGGATCTGACCTAAAACATTATTAATTTTATGAGCGCCCGTATGATTTAATTCATCGCGCTTGAAATAAACTTTAGCGCCCTTGTCGGAAGCCGAGCGCGCCTGAACATATTCTGTAATGCGTTCTGCAAAATAAAGCGGTGAGGGACGGCCAACATAATGCTTATGTAAGCCCTCTAACTCATGGTGAAACGATGGATCATTTTTAGCTTGGGCGTAAGCCTGCTCAAGATCTAAAATAAGCGGCATCAATGTTTCTGCGACAAAGCGGCCGCCAAAAATGCCAAACCGTCCATTATCGTCAGGACCAGCGCGAAAAGAGTTTGGTAATGGCTTATTCAATTTAGGCTTTTCCTTATTGCTGACGCGTTCGTCTCAGCGTCAAAATATATCTGTCTTTTAACCCCTCGCGCTTTGCGAAGAAAGCGCACGCACAGCGCGAATAAAAGCGGTAATTTTCTCACAATCCTTAACGCCTCTGGCGCTTTCCACCCCAGAGGACACATCCACCGCCGGGGCCCCGGTTTGACGCAAAGCTGTTTCGACATTGTGGCGGTCAAGTCCGCCAGACAGCATCCATTTATCCAGACTAAACCCTTGCGTTAACCGCCAATCAAAGACCGCGCCTGCCCCACCAGGCGCTAGGGCGCCGGGCTGCGGTTTAGCGTCTAAGAGCAGTAAATCTGCATCCTGCTTAAAGCTTTCCGCCTCTTGGATATCCTCGCAACCAGCGACGCCAATAGCTTTAATAATCGGCAGCCCAAACTGTTTTTTTAACTTCGCCACGCGCTGCGGCGTTTCCTGACCATGTAACTGCAAGAACTCAGGATTTAAAGCGCTTATGATTTCGTCAATTCTTTGATCATCAGCGTCGACGACTAACGCAACTCGCTTTATGCGACCTGAGGCCTGTTCACTCAGCCGCCGCGCTTTTTCCAAATCAATATGCCGCGGACTTTTTTCAAAGAACACAAAGCCAGCAAAATCTGCGCCGGCGTTGATCGTCGCCTCCAGCGTAGGCTCCGTGGATAGGCCGCATATTTTTATAATTATGCCTGCCTCATTCATCCGCGGTTATAGGCGTCCTCAAAACGCACAATATCATCTTCTCCAAGATAAGAGCCTGTCTGAACCTCAATTAATTCAAGGTCTATTTTACCCGGGTTTGTTAAGCGATGCTTACATCCGATGGGCAGATAGATTGACTCATTTTCATGAACAAGATGCGTTTCTTCATCGCGACCAACCTCTGCTGTGCCGCGCACGACAATCCAATGCTCTGCACGATGAAAGTGTTTTTGTAACGACAAGCGCTCGCCTGGCTTTACGACGATGCGTTTGACTTGATAACGCTGCCCCCCGTCGATGGACTGATAATAGCCCCAGGGTCGAAAAATACGTTTATGCTCTCCCGCCTCTCGGCGATTTTCTATTTTTAATTGATCTACCAGTTGCTTGACTTGATCGCCATGCTCTTGGCTCAGCACCAAAACCGCATCCTGGGTTGTCACAACGATAATATCATTTACGCCAACAACCGTTGTTAATGTCTCATCGGAGCGCACATGCACGTTATGCGCATTCATCACAACGGCATTGCCTCGGATCGAATTTCCACAAGCGTCGCGCTCTGATAATTCCCAAACAGCCCGCCAAGTCCCAACGTCTGACCAACCAATATCCGCAGGAATAAGGGCTGCTTTTTCTGTTTTCTCCATGACGGCGTAGTCGATGGATTTTTTAGGCGCGCGCGCAAAAGCTTCCGCATCTAAGACAAGAAATCCCAGATCTTTTTCGGCAGCCTCAATTGCGGCTTCCGCCGCTTCCGCAATCGCTGGCTCAAATTGCGCAATCTCAGCCTGCATCACATCTGCGCGAAAAATAAAATTACCGCTGTTCCAAAAATAACCCGCATCAATATAGCGCTGCGCTGTTTCTCGATCGGGTTTCTCGACAAAGGATTCTAATTTTAAAACTTCGCCACCCCGCTTTAACGGCGCGCCAGGACGTAAATAGCCATAGCCCGTAGCAGGATTATCTGGCTTTACGCCCAAAGTGACAATAAAACCTTCCGCCGCCGCTTCACCGGCTTTTTTACAAAGTTCGACAAGGCCATCGCGGTCGCGCACCACATGATCAGCGGCAAGAACAACGACAACCGTATCTGGGGAGCGTCGGGCGGCTAAGCCTGCAGCGACCGCCACCGCAGGTCCGGAATCGCGACGGCTCGGCTCTAAAATAATATCGGCTTCCGCATCAATCTCACGGAGCTGATCCGCGAGTAAGAAACGATAATCCTTGTTTGAGATGATAATGGGCTTTTCAAAAACAGGCGCTTCAAGCATCTGCATCGTTGTTTGAAACGTCGACCGCTCGCCAACTAAAGGAATAAATTGCTTAGGCAGCGTTTCCCGCGACTCCGGCCAAACGCGCGTTCCCGAGCCGCCGCACATAATCACGGGCAGGATCTTTCTCATTCATAAGCCTCTTACAAATACCTGCGTGATCTGTGGCGCGACCCGCATGCGCCCACCAAACTCAAAGGGCGACAAACCCGGGACGCACCCGCAGGAATTAAATTCTTCTGCGGCAGCTTATCGGTTATTATTGTGTTCGGCGCAAACGCCCCCTAAGCCACATGGTGGAAAGGGAAGGCTTAGCTTGTTCCCTTTTTCTCGAGTTCAGCCTTTAAAGCCGCAAGTTTTGCAAAGGGCGAATTTGGGTCAAGCGGCCGATCTCGACGCTCTGGAGAAGCGGTAAAAGCCTTACTACCCCGGGGCGTTCGGTTTTCCGCCCCACGAGGCGGCCGCTTGTCAAAACCAAGCTTATCCTTCCCACGCGACCCCGCGCCGTCGATCGACTGTTTAGGATCGCGACGTGAGCCGTTGTGACCCTCGCTTTGCGCTGCGCCCCCTACGCCTTGAGAGGGACGGGGACGCTGTGAAGCAGCCGGCCGACGCGCCGGCGCATGAGCGGGGCGCTGTTGCGTCCAGATTTCGATCATCTCAACCTGTGCAGCCGTTTCCTCTTTAACTGCGTCTTTGATGTCGCCCATCGCCTCAGGGGCCTGCAAGGGCTCTCTGTCACTTGCGTCGCTGACAGTGTTTGCGGGAGCGCTTTCTGGCGAAGCGCCCGGCTCTGTAATTTGAGTTTCTGAGTCACTCTTCAAAGGCTCAGTGGCGGCCGCCGGGATGAGCGCAGCAGTAATCGCTGGTCCCGGTCGTTGAGCAGGAACATAATTCAAAGATTTTAAAATTGACGAAAAAGCCTCGCCAGAGCAGCCCGTCAGCGATGTCATCGCGACAGTCACCACAAAGCCCTCAGCGTCTGCTGCGCCTGGCGGCGGCTCGCCAGCGCTTACCCCAGGCCGATAGGCGATTGCTGGACGGATCAAATCGGCAAGACGTTCTAGAATATCCACGCGCACGACGCGCTCGCCACACACGCGAAACCCTGCAGCGCGATAAAATCCCTTATGTATCTCTGCGTCAGCGGTAAAAGACGTCCGTCCTGAGGCGGCCAGATGCGGCACCTCATCAAGGCCCTTAACGTGATCAAGACCGCCATGATGCAACGCCCAGAGTAACGCCGCCAAACTGCGCGGCGCTGGCTTAAGCAATAAGGGCAGATAGATGTGATAGGCGCCAAAACGCACCCCGAGTTTTCTGAGAGCGCCACGATCTTCCTGCGAAAAAGCTTTGATTTCTTTTGCAACCCGCGTTCGATCGAGAACGCCTAAATCTTCAGCGATTTGGAAGGCTACGCCCCGCGTGGTTCCCTCAAGGCCCTCGCCTTTTTCCAATGCCTCAAGAGGACCAAGAAGCTTTTTCACATGTTGCGCAAGCCAAAGATCAAGGCGTTGTCTCACCTTGTCGAGCGCAGCGCCGGTAAGCTGCTCATCTGCTAAAATTCGGCAAGTGGGGCTCAAAATGCCCGCGCCGGCGGCTATTTTCGCCAAGGGTTCGCCGAGCCAGCGGATTACGCCATCGTTGGCTAGGGCGAAGGCGTCGTCAACAGCGTCAAAAACCCTCGTCGCGCGCGCCTCAAACTCTCCCGCTAAGGCCTTGAGCGCCGCCGCATTTAGCGTTTTCGCCGCTTCGCCGGCCGCCCCTGGATCTGGCGTGAAACGAAAGCCTTGGAGACTTCCGACATGCTGACCTTCGACAAGCACATCGCCTGCGGCGTTAATTTCGGCTTCTAACATTGCATTCTCTCTAAGACGGCGCATCAATACGCTGGTGCGGCGATCAACGAAACGCTGAGTTAACCGTTCGTGCAGCGCGTCTGACAGGCTGTCCTCTACCCGACGCGCGCGGCTCTGCCAATGCTCAGCATCCTCCAGCCAACCAGAGCGGTTGCTCACAAAACTCCAAGTGCGCACCTGCGCGAGACGATGCGACAGCGTATCGATATCGCCGTCCACCCGATCAACCGCAGCAATATGTTGCGCCATCCATTCTGCCGGGATTTTTCCACGCCGAACAATAAATCCAAATATTGAGCGAACAAGCTCGACATGCGCTGCGGGCGACGTTTTACGATAGTCTGGTATCTGACAAGCGTCCCAAAGTCGCGCGATATCGGCAGGAGACTTCGCATTTCGACGCGTGTCCTCATCGCGGCTTACGCTCTCTAATGTCATTTGATCGATTGCGATTGGCCCGCGCGTGAAACGTAAATGCGCTGGCCTTTGTTCAAGCGTATGGAGAAGAGCGTCAAGAGATGAAAAATCAAGCGCGCTGTTGCGCCATTGCAATAATGTCACCGGATCAAAGGCGTGACCCTCTAAAGCATCAATCAATTCTTCATCAAAAGGCGGACAACGGCCTGTTGATCCAAATACGCCATCGGCCATATGCCGACCCGCGCGACCAGCAATTTGCCCGAATTCAGCTGGCGTTAATCGCCGATTGCGCCAGCCGTCAAATTTTCGATCAGAGGCAAATGCAACATAATCGACATCAAGATTAAGCCCCATCCCGATCGCGTCTGTCGCGACGACATAATCAACGTCGCCAGATTGAAATAAGTCAACCTGCGCATTGCGTGTGCGCGGACTAAGCGCGCCTAAAACAACAGCAGCTCCGCCACGTTGACGCTTGATCCACTCTGCAATTGCATAAACTTCTTCAGCAGAAAAAGCCACGACCGCAGTTCTTGGCGGTAAACGCGAAATTTTTCGATCGCCTGCAAAAGAAAGTTTTGAAAGACGCGGTCGCGAGAAAATCGGCGCATTGGGAAATAGTTCACGAATGATTGGGGCCATTGTCGCCGCCCCAATCAACAAAGTCTCTTGCTGTCCGCGCCAGTGCAACAAGCGATCTGTGAAAATATGTCCGCGATCTAGATCTGCAGTCAGTTGGATTTCATCAATAGCTAGAAAATCGACTTTAATGTCGCGCGGCATCGCCTCAACAGTCGACACCCAATAGGCCGGGGCGGGCGGTCTAATTTTTTCCTCGCCCGTAATTAAAGCTACATTATTTGCGCCAACGCGCGCAACGACGCGATTATAGACCTCGCGCGCCAAGAGCCGCAACGGAAGACCAATAAGACCAGTTGGAAAAGACAGCATACGCTCAATTGCGTGATGCGTTTTGCCCGTGTTGGTTGGTCCCAGCACAGCTGTAACGCCCATGCTTTTTATGTGTAAAAAGGCGCTTGATGTTGGGCTATGCATGAATGTTGCGTCTTCCCACGCTTTGATATCCTAAAAAGCGCGGGCGCAAGCCGCTGTCTCTATTCGTGACTTGCGCTAAACCTACCACCTTTTATACAAAACGTGAATAGATGCGCCGGACGCCCTTTTAAAAAAGTCGAATATCGTAGCGTTATCTATAAGGGCGACGCCAATAAAATTAAAAAGTCAAATCAATAGGGTTAAAGATCTGCATAGAATATTGAGACAAGATTCATGTTAAAAAAATAAATTATAGATTTTAGATTTTGTTATGATTTCGCTACAAGCTCCCTATTCCATGACGCTGATTCGAGGGAGATTCAATGACGCCAATCGCCGAACGATTAAGCAATGAGCTTTCGGCCAAAACTTGGCAGATTGAAGCTGCAATCTCTTTACTAGATGAAGGATCAACCGTTCCCTTTATCGCGCGTTACCGCAAAGAAGCCACCGGCGCGCTTGACGATGTGCAATTAAGGAAACTTCAAGAAAGACTTACTTATTTACGTGAAATGGAAGAGCGACGAAAAACAATTCTCGAGTCACTCCTCGCACAAGGTAAGCTTAATTCCTCTTTAGAGCAGGCAATTCTTGACGCGGATAGCAAAGCCCGTCTTGAGGACATTTATCTTCCTTTCAAACCTAAAAGACGCACAAAAGCGCAAATTGCAATCGAGGCGGGGCTTTTAGAGCTTGCTCAGAGTTTGTTGAAGAACCCTTCGCTAGATCCAACATCACAAGCGGCGCATTTTATAAATCCAGAAAAAAATATTCACGATGCTGATGCAGCGCTAGAAGGCGCGCGCGCAATTCTTGTTGAACAATTTTCTGAGGACGCGGATCTCGTCGGTGTTTTGCGCAATATTTATTGGGCACAAAGCTTTATTTACGCAAAGGGCCGCAAGGGCAAAGAAAGCGCTGGGATTAAATATGCCGATTATTTTGACTTCTCGCAACCAATCGCAAAGCTTCCCTCGCATCGTATCCTTGCTCTCATGCGCGGCGAGAAAGAAGAAATACTCGATCTTGTCTTAAAGGCGGAACAAGAAGAAGGTTTGGGTGGTTATCAATTTCGCATCGCCAGCCATTTTAAAATTGAAGATCGCGGCCGTCCCGGCGATGCTTGGTTGTTAGATACAGTACGCTGGGCGTGGCGCACAAAAATAGAGTTACATCTTTCACTCGACGCGCGCGCACGGCTATGGCGCTATGCTGAAGAGGAAGCAATTCGCGTTTTTGCTGAAAACCTACGAGATCTTCTCCTTGCCGCGCCTGCCGGAACGCGCGCAACCATTGGCCTAGATCCAGGGTTTCGCACAGGGGTCAAAGTCGCAGTTATTGATAAAACAGGTAAAATTGTTGCAACCACGGCAATCTACCCACATGAACCTCAAAGACGCTGGGATGAAGCGTTAACAACTCTTTCTAAGCTTGCACGCGAAAATAACGTTGAGCTGCTTGCAATCGGAAACGGCACAGCCTCGAGAGAAACTGATAAATTAGCGCAACAACTCATAACAAAATTTCCAGAGCTTAAGCTGACAAAAATTATGGTGTCTGAGGCTGGCGCCTCTGTCTACTCAGCTTCAGAATACGCCTCGCGCGAATTGCCTGACCTTGATGTTTCCTTGCGCGGCGCAGCGTCAATCGCGCGTCGTTTGCAAGATCCTCTGGCAGAGCTTGTCAAAATTGAACCAAAAGCTATTGGCGTTGGTCAATATCAGCATGATGTCTCTGAATTGAAATTAACCCGCGCGCTGAATGCTATCGTTGAAGATTGCGTGAACGCGGTTGGCGTTGACGTCAATACCGCTTCAGCGCCCTTATTGGCTCGCGTGTCCGGTCTTAGCGAAAGCTTGGCTGAAAACATTGTCGCCTATCGCGATGCGCATGGAGCGTTCCGCTCACGGGCTGAACTCAAAAAAGTGTCGCGTCTTGGGGCAAAATCCTTTGAACAATGCGCTGGCTTTTTGCGCATCCTTGATGGTGAGGATCCGCTTGATCGCTCAGGCGTTCACCCAGAGGCCTATCCGCTTGTACGGCGCATTCTTGATCAATTAAAAACAAATATTCACGCGCTCATCGGCGATGTAAAACTATTAAACCAATTAAAGCCTGAACAGTTTGTTGATCAAGATTTTGGTCTGCCAACAATTCGCGATGTGTTTTCCGAACTTGAAAAGCCTGGTCGCGATCCCCGCCCCGCCTTTAAAACTGCAACATTTCTTGAAGGCGTCGAAACGCTTAAGGATCTCAAACCAGGCATGGTGCTTGAAGGCGTTGTCACCAATGTCGCCGCTTTCGGCGCTTTTGTCGATATCGGCGTACATCAAGATGGTTTGGTTCATATTTCAGCGCTGTCAAAAACATTCGTAAAAGATCCGCGCACAATTGTGAAACCAGGCGACATTGTGCGCGTTAAAGTGATGGAGCTTGATATTGACCGCAAACGCATCGCTCTTTCGATGCGGTTAGATGATACGCCTGAGGCAATTAAAAAAAATCAAGTGAGAACGCCGTCGATTCCCGCCTCGAAAAATCTGTCTGGCGGTCGGGCGCCTGCTTCAACCGAAGGCGCGCTAGGCGCGGCCCTCAGAGGCGCTTTAAAAGGCGCGCATGTAAGAGAAAATCGAAAATGATATCAATTGGAAAAAGCGTTGGAGCGGGTGAAGGGAATCGAACCCTCGTATTCAGCTTGGAAGGCTGCTGCTCTACCATTGAGCTACACCCGCGGGCGGCTTTTCTATGCCAATCCCCATCGAACTTGGCAATGGCTGATCGACGGTGGCCTGGAGAGTTGGGGGAGTTTTGATTAATCCATTTGACACAGGGGCTAGAGCCCACTAACCGAAGCGCCCAGCCGTGTGTCATTCAGGCGGACGTTTCCACGCAGCTGTTTTCCGAGGATCTAAGTACCGTGGCCAAACCCGATCTCGGCGCGAAGCGCCAATGCCAATCCTGCGCGACAAAATTCTACGATCTGAACAAAGATCCGATACTTTGCCCTAAATGTGGGGCGATTTTCCAAGTTGTCGCTCTGGCGCGCGCCGCCAGCCAAGACGACGATGAAGAAGAGACGGAAATCGAGAAAGAGGGCGTTGACACCGTCTCGCTCGATGAGGTTGAGGCAGAGGAAAATGCCGCGGAAGTAATCGATGTCGATGACGATGTCGAAATTGAAGATGATGCCGACGACACCTTCCTTGAGGAAGACGAAACGGAAGATGACGACGTCACTGGCCTCATCGACGGGGATATAGAGACTGACGAGGAGAGTTGATGGCGACGCGCCGCTCACAGTTCTGCGCGGCGCGTTTATTTCGTTTGATAGACCTAACGGACCCGTTAAGCTGCGTTTAGCAGAAACCGATTGAGATCAATCTTCTAAGCTCTAAGCTGCAAGGCTTAACGGCCCAACCCGCCCTCTCCCCATGCAGCCTTACACCTCCGCCTTCAAAGCCATCCGAATCGATCATGGCCCCCAGGGACATCGCGCGGCTTATGTCGATATGACCGAAGAAGAGCTGATGTCGGGCGATGTCGATATTGATGTTTCCCATTCAGCGATAAATTTCAAAGATGGGCTCGCCATTACG
>OMIO01000095.1 GCA_900299115.1 Methylocystaceae bacterium
CGTATTTCCAAAGGATCTTGTGATCGGGATCCTTCAAATCCAGCGCGTAAACAATATTGGGAAATGGCGTGTGCAGATACATCACATCGCCAACAACCAAAGGCGCGCCTTCATGGCCGCGCAAGACGCCAGTTGAAAACTGCCAAGCAAGTTGCAGCTTGCCTGCGTTCTCCGTCGTAATCTGCTTCAACGCAGAATGACGCGTGTTGGCGTAATCGCCCGTCGGCGACACCCATTGCTTGGCGTCTTTAATCAAATCCGCTAGGGCGTCTGGTCCTTTCGCCACAGCAGTCGGCGCTGCCGCTGGCGCGCTTGTAGCGGCGGCGACAGGGGCTGGCGTTGACGCTGGAGCAGGCGCGGCGCTTTTGGCTGCTTGCGCTAATTTAATAAATGCAGGCGACTGCGCTAATTTGCCGGCGATTTCATTGACAGCGCGGATCGCTGCTTCAATTTCCGGGCGTGGGCTTAATTCTTGGGCTTTACCGAGCGCAACCGAGGCGTCCTTGATCAGCTCCGCTTCTTTTGCAGCTTGTTCAGCCGTTGTCAGCCAAGGCGTTTGCGCCAACGCCACCGTCGCAAGACAGAGCGACAGCACGCTCGCCGAGGTTAACATCCGAAATTTACTCATCGACGTTTTCTCCCTTATACCGTTGTTTTTTTGATTTTTATCATTTTTTGCCCGCCTTAAGCGGCGGATCTGATGTGATTTTACGCTATCCTGCCCGATCATCCAAAAGGAAAATCAGGGGTTTTTAGAATTAATTATTAAACCTGAAATGCATAACGTCGCCATCAGCGACGAGATAGTCTTTGCCCTCCAGTCGCAAGCGTCCAGCGTCGCGCGCGCCGGCTTCCCCTTTCAAGGCGACGTAATCAGCGTAAGCGATCGTTTCGGCGCGGATAAACCCTTTTTCAAAATCCGTATGAATGACGCCAGCAGCCTGAGGCGCGCGGGTGCCAGTTTCAATCGTCCAGGCGCGCGCTTCTTTTGGCCCAACTGTGAAATAAGTAATAAGATGAAGTAAATCATAGCCTGCGCGAATAACGCGGTTTAGACCAGGCTCTTTGAGTTCGACAGCTTCGAGATAATCTTTCTGTTCTTCTATAGGTAAAACAGCAATTTCGCTTTCGATTTTTGCTGAGACAACAACAAAAACAGCTTTCTCTTCTGCGGCGCGCTTGGCGACAAGTTCGGAGTTGGCATTACCGCCTTGCGCCGCCGCCTCTTCAACATTGCAGACATAAAGCACGGGCTTCGATGACAAGAGGCCAAGAGTATTGAAGAGGCTGCGTTCCTCTGCTTTTACGCTCAAGCTGCGAGCAGGTTTGCCTTCACGCAATAAGACAAGGCAGCGATTCATAATATCAAGCGTTTCTTTTGCTTCCTTATCGCCGCCTTTCGCTTTTTTCTCCAAGGCGACGACGCGTTTTTCGAGGCTTTCTAAATCCGCTAACATTAATTCAGTGTCGATTGTGTCAATATCCCGAATAGGATCTACGCCGCCTTCAACATGCGTCACGTCTCCATCTTCAAAACAGCGCACGACATGCGCGATGGCGTCACATTCGCGAATATTTGCCAGAAATTGATTGCCTAACCCTTCGCCTTTTGACGCTCCACGCACGAGGCCGGCGATATCGACGAAGGTTAGGCGCGTTGGGATGATTTGTTTGGAGCCCGCGATCGCTGCAAGCGCATCGAGACGGGGATCGGGAACGGCGACTTCGCCGACATTAGGTTCGATTGTGCAAAAGGGATAATTTGCCGCTTGCGCCGCCGCGGTTTGCGTCAGTGCGTTAAAGAGGGTCGACTTACCAACATTGGGCAGGCCAACGATGCCGCATTTAAAGCCCATTTTATCCCTGCAGTTTGAGAAGAAAATTATTTAACGCCGGCGGGTATGCGGGTGAGCGCGATAAAAGGCAAGTGTTGACCTGCGTAATGCCTCAAGAAACCCGGGGCTCTCCTTGACCCAGTCGCTGCATGAGCTCAAAACAAAAGGGATAGAATTGCGCTCAATGCCCCCAATAAGATTGAAGACTGTCATGATGAAGAATAAGCGGAGCTTGCTTTTACAGTGGTGGTTGCTCGCGAGCAGCTGTTTTGTCGCGCCTTTGACGGCGATCGCGCAAAATGCGCCTGCGCCATTAATGAGCGCGCCAGTTCCGCCGCCGCTTATCCCTCAACGCGCATCGCCTGAGTCTGCGCCAAATCCTTCAGCTTCAACGCCGGCTCCAACAATGTCCTCAACTGCCGTTCCCGAGTCGCTTCCCAACGTTGCGCAAACGCCAAAATTAAAACCAAAATCTCGTCCAGCGCCGCAGCCGCATGAGATGGCGCTATCAGATGATCCGATGCCTGTGCTTCAACCAGAAACGTTTTTCACCACTGCAAAAGCCTCTGAGCGATATTTGCAGATTGTTGATAAGGGCGGTTGGCCAAAAATTGGCGTGAATGTGCAGTCGAACGCCAAAGGCCCAAGCGTTGTGGCGTTGAGGCGTCGATTGGCGGCGGAAGATGAGCTCGTTAAGGATGTGGACAAAGCCGTTTGGGATAATGATCTGACCGCCGCAGTTAAGCGGTTTCAGTTTCGAATGGGGTTAAAGCAAACGGGTGTTGTTGCAGGTGCGACGCTGCGAGAACTTGATATTCCGGCAAATGTTCGTTTTAGGCAGCTTGCCTCAACTGCGCAGAGACTAGCGGGCGTCGAATTTCCTTTTGGCGCGCGCTACGTCATCGTGAATATTCCATCAACAGCGGTAGATGCTGTGGATAATGATCGCGTCACGCGGCGTTATGTAGCGATTGTTGGAGATCCTGAACATCCATCGCCCGAGATTAGCGCAAAAATTGGCGCCGTTAATATTAATCCGACATGGACTGTGCCAACATCAATTATCAAAAATGAAATCGCGCCAAAAATTTTGAAAGATTCAAATTACCTTTCAAAGTCGCACATACGCGTTCTGGACGCGAAGGGCGAGGAAGTTGATCCACGATCAATCAATTGGGCAAGCGATCGCGCGACAAGTTATACGTTAAGGCAGGATTCAGGAAAGAATAATTCTCTAGGTTCAATTCGCATTTCGATGCCAAATCATTATTCTGTTTATATGCATGATACGCCATCAAGGAATCTATTCGCTAATGATTATCGATTTCTCTCTCACGGCTGTGTCCGAGTGCAGGGGGTTGTTGATTTTGCCGCATGGTTGCTTGACGGATCGCGCGGACCTAAATTGGATAAAGATCAAATTGGGGAAAAAATCGCGTCAGGTGAAAGAGAAGAGGTTCGGCTTGCGCATCCCGTGCCCGTGGTCTGGGTCTATATGACCGGATGGGCCTCCGCTGACGGCGTCGTGCATTTCAGGGATGATGTTTATCATCTTGATGAAGTCGGAGATCAGTAAGTGATCTACTCTGTTTGATCGCGCGCGCTTTCATGCCAGTTGCGCAATAGATAATATGTCAAAAGGGCAAGTAGGCCATAAATAAATAGCCCAGTCGCTGAAATCAGCGTTAGGGCGGCAAACATGCGGGCGATATCAAGACGAAACCCCGCTTCAACAATACGAAACGCCAGTCCAGTTCCTTGCCCCGCCGCGCCTGCGGCAAGCTCAGCGACAATGGCGCCAATTAAGGAGAGGCCGCCGCCAATTCTTAAGCCAGCGAGAAATTGCGGCAAGGCTGCAGGCAGACGTAAATAAATCAGCTTTTGCCAAGCAGACGCATGATAAAGCTCAAAAAGATCGCGTAAGCCTGAGTCAACAGAAGCCAGTCCAAGCGCTGTATTGGAAAGGATTGGAAAAAAAGCAACAAGAAAGGCGCAAACCAGAACGGCTTTGGCAGGTTCTAAATAAACCAAGAGCAGGGGCGCTATGGCGATAATCGGCGTTACTTGCAAAATAATGGCAAAGGGGAGAAGCGCTCTTTCAATTGCCTTCGATTGAGCCAAGAGAAGCGCAAGTCCTGCGCCAGAAACTGTCGCCAGAGCTAAGGCTTTCAGTGTAACGCTTAAGGTGACAAGAAGCGAGTTGAATAAGAGCGCCCGATCTTCGACTAATTTTGTAAAAATCGCGCTGGGTGGCGGCAAAATATAGATCGGGATATTTTTTAAGGACACGATTGCTTCCCACGCTAAAAGCGCAAAAACAAAAACGATGCAGGGAATAAATAGGTCAAGAATTTTGTTCTTTTCTTTTATGTTTTTCATAGACTCATTTTCCTCGCGAGAGGCCCATCGCATGATTGAGCGCGGTTGAGGCTTGTCGCGATAATTCGCTATAGCGCTGACTGAGCCGAAAATTTTCATCGCGCCTTATACTTCTATCGATTTCAAAATTCTCAATAATCGCCCCTTGCATTTTTGACATGACAACAATACGCGTTGATATAAAGACGCTCTCAAAAACGGAATGCGTTACAAAAATAATTGTCGCATTAAGTTTTTCTTTAAGGTGAATGAGATCATCATTAAGTTGAAAGCGCGTTACTTCATCGAGCGCAGCGAAGGGTTCGTCCATCAAGATCAGGGCGGGTTTTGTAACGAGCGCCCGCGCAATAGCGCAGCGCATTTTCATGCCGCCCGATAATTCTCGCGGAAGCGCTCTGGCGAAGGAACTTAATCCTACATTCTCAAGACTTTCTTCAACAGCAGATTTTGCCTGGACCAGTGTGTGTCCCTGCAGGCGTAGCGGGAGATACACATTGTCGAAGACACTAGCCCAGGGCATGAGCGTGGCTTCTTGAAAAACAGCTCCAAGATTATTTTTTATCTTTTGATCATGCCAGAAAATCTCACCTCCGCTAGGCTGGGCGAGCCCTTCAATGAGCCGGAGTATTGTAGATTTTCCACAGCCTGAGGGACCAAGAAGCGTTAGGGTTTCGCCTGCGCATATTTCTAAATTTATATTCTCGAGAGCTTTGACGCCATTTGGATAGGTCTTGCTGACGTTTTGGAGAGAAACAAGGCGTTGCGCAGTCATGGAGCTGGTTTAAACTCCATGCCGACTTTTTTGCCGATGAATTTAAGCGTATAGCCCTGCTGATAAGCGAGGCTGTTTGTAACAATTCCTGCTTGGGCCATTTTGTCAAAAAAGCTTTTCATCCGCTTGTCTGTCATGACGCCTATGCCCGCTATTTTGGCGTCGCCAGAGTCAACAATGCCATGCTCACGCATTTTATCAATAGAATAAGTCAGTTGCGCATCCGTTATTTCAGGATTGTCCTTTTTAATGGCGAGATTAGCGGCGTCATTTTGTCCATAGAGATAATGATACCAGCCGATAATGGAGGCATCGACAAAACGTTGTACGAGATCAGGATTGCGGGTGATTAAGTCTGCGCGCGTATCAATTGTCGTTGAATATGAATCATAGCCATAATCAGCGAGCAGAAAAATATTAGGCTTAAATCCCCCCATTTGCTCAATGGCGAAAGGTTCTGAGGTGAGAAAGCCTTGCTGGATTGATTGCTTGTCTGCAAGGAAGGGCGCGGGATTAAAGCCATAAGGTTTAATCTTCTCGTCTCGAAACCCATATGCTTGTTTCAGCCAGCGCCAAGCGGAGACCATAAAATCACTCGCAATAAAAGCTGTCGCTTTCGGCAGATCTTCAAATTTATCTAACCCTACTTGAGGATGTGAGAGAAAAACTACAGGATCAATTTGGAAAATACTGGCGACTTTGACGATGGGCGTTTTTTGCCGCACGGCTTCGAGCATTTGAAAAAGATTTGCGCCCAACGCAAAATCAACCCGACCTGCTGCGAGTAAGAGTTCAGCGTTTTGCTGTGGACCGCCTTGTAAAATTGTAACATCCAGACCGTAACGCGCATAAGTCCCATCAACTACGGCTTGATAGAATCCTCCGTGCTCGGCCTGTGCGCGCCAATTGGTGGCAAAGCGAATTTTATCAAGCGCCTCAGCGGATGATGCTGGCGTGAAGATAAAAGGCGCTAGATAAAGGATTAGGAAAAATTGAGAAAAGCGCATCAGATCCCGCTGGATTGAGAAGAAAAAACAAAATCTTTGAGGAGTAAGGCAGGAGCGGCTGATGCGCCTGCGCCAACTGCGCGCCAGGTGCGCTGCGTTGGGCTTAGGGCTTCGATGCCGGCAAAGAGTTTACCCAAAGATTGATTAAAGCGCATATTGCTTGCTGGCGCAGTAAGGCGACCATTTTCAATAAGAAAATTCCCGTCACGCGTCAGGCCGGTAAGCAATAAAGCGCGTGGTTCTAATAAATTCGTATACCAGAGTCGCGTGATTAAAACGCCTCGCTTTGTCGCCCGGATCATTTCTTCCAAAGAAGTTGGTCCGCCTTCGACAATAAAATTTCGAGCAAAGGGAACGGGCTCAGCGTTTGTCTTATGCGCCCAGGCGCGTGAACGGTAGAGGGCTCTCAGGACGCCGTTTTTAATAAAGTCGCGTGAACGGTGGGGCACGCCTTCATAGCCGGCGCTGCTTTCAGGCGCGAGTGAATCGCCAGGACTTACCCTGATCGTTAGTTTTTCATCAAAGAGCTGTTCGCCAATCCGGGATCCGCCGCCGGGACGGGCGTAAAAGCTGCGTCCTTCATCAGCTGCGCGCGCATCCATCGCGCTCATCAGCCAAAAGGCAAGTTCAGCTGTCGCGTCGGGCTCGAGAATTACCGTATAGCTGCCTGGCTCAAGATCTTTTGGCGCAGCTGAAGCTGCGGCTTTTTTGCAAGCAGCTAAGGCGATTTGAGCCGAATTAAGACGCGGCGCAAAAAATTCATGCGCGCCGGCCCATCCAGACCAACTATCTGTCCGCGTGCGGGCTGTGACGGAAAGATCAATTTCACTTCGGCGTTCAAAGCTAAATAGTCCATTGCTTGTCGCTAACGCATCGAAACGTCTTGCGCCATTAATGCAGCCATAGGTTTCAACATTCATCAATTGGCCTTGTTCGATCGCTTGCTGCGCATGTGAGACCAGTGCGTCAAGTTGCAAAAGCTTAGGCGCGTCATGGTAGCGGATGCTATTTTCATAATGCTGCGGTCCAAGCGGACTGACATATTCAGGATCTTCAGGTAACAGACGCGCTATTTCTTCAGAACGGCGTTGCGCCGTCTCAAGCGTTTTATCGTCAAGATGAGTTGTCGTTACGGATCCAATGCGGCCATTGATATGAGAGGAGATTTTTAAACTTAAGCTTGTCGCGCTGGTATTCGTTGTCGCGCTCCCACGCGAAAAGCGTAAACTGTGATCTTCGCCGCCATCAATTTCGATTACGCAAGCGTCAGCTCGCGTTCGCGCAAGGAGTTTGTCACATATATCTTTGGCGTCATCACGAGAAAGAAACATGGTCTATCGTTCGTTGCAGGGGTTCAAAACGCTAATGTTCCTAAATCGGGCGGGCGGGCTACCGTGAGAGACCGGCGCGACTTGTACTGGCTCGGCCTTGCCACAGGTAAAGGTGCCATCAAGATGGTATGTTGAGCTGTCGCCCAAACCATCGAGACTACGCCAGAATTGAGTTGTGCGCCCTTGATAGGCTCCATCTCGTAGCAAGTCGCCTAATTGGCCATTTTTAATTTCATAAAAAAGCTGGCCGCCGAATTGAAAATTGTCGCGTTGTTGGTCGATGCTCCAACTGCCAGCCCCAATGATATAAATGCCGTTTTCAATATCTTTGAAAAGATCTTCTAGCGTGCATTTATTTGGATTGGGCGCCAGCGAGATGTTTGGCATGCGTTGAATGGGGAAGGCTGTCGGACTATCGGCGTAAGCGCAGCCATTGGATTGGGGCAGCCCGATGAGGTGCGCTTGTCCAAGCGCCATTTGAAAATTACGAAAAATACCCTTTTCTACAATTTTAAAATCAGCTGCCTCAGCCGGGGCGCCGTCGTCATCATAGCCAATTGTTGATAAGCCGCCAGCTTGTGAGCGATCAGCGATAATTGTCATAAGCTCAGAGCCAATCTGTAAATTATTAAGCATCTGCGGCTTGATAAAGCTTGTTCCGGCGAAATTTGCTTCCCAGCCTAAAACACGATCGAGCTCTGTTGAATGTCCAATTGTCTCATGTATTGTTAGCCAGAGATTTGTTGGGTCAATGACGATGTCATAAATGCCTGGCGTAAGATGTTTGGCATTGAGTTTTGCGCGCGCTTCTTTGCCCGCGCAACGGGCTTCCTCTAAAAGTCCTGCCTGCAAAATATATTCCCAGCCAGCGCTGCGCGCTGGCGTAAGGCTTTCGCGTGAGGAAAATTGTCCGCGTTCTGGATCTACGGCAATCGCCTTAAAGCTTGGGAAAATACGCGTGCGCGTTTGCGCAATGCGCGCGCCAAGACTGTTGGCAAAAAGGCGTTCTTCCCGCGCAAGGGACAAAGAGGCTGAGCAAAAATCTGCGCCTTCATCGCGCGCCGCCGCGCAGATTGAGAGGAGAAGCGCTGATTTTTCCTCAGCGCTAATACCGAAGGGATCTTGCGCCATGGGCATGATCCAAGTGGCTTCTCGCGCTGGCAAGTTTTCCAGCATGATTGGTTGATTTTGAATGATTTTAGTTGCGCGCGCATTATGTAACGCCCGCTCAACGCCGGTTTCTAAATTCGCGCGATCGAGTTGATGGGCTCCATAAAAGCCCCAGCAGCCCTCTAATAAAACGCGTACGCCAAAACCAACAAGCGCGCTTTCATCAAAATTTTCCAGACGATCGTCCTTGGCTTTAATGTATTGGCGATGCGTTTCTCCCAGCCGAATATCGGCATAGCTCGCGCCAGCGCGTTTGGCGTGATCAAGCGCAATTTGAGCCTGATCCAAAAGCTGCGTGTGGTTTAAATTCATACGCATCGCATTTTGCTCTAGCGCGCTTTGCGTCATCGCCGGATGTAACGCAGCGGATTTCGTCAAGATTTGCTCCTATTCGCTGCGGGATATGTTGGGGGTTTCTGGCGTCATTGGCAACTTGGCGTAGCCACAAAGCGTTAGCGCCTCCAGCATATGCTCAGGCGCTGGAGCTTGCGCAACAATTGGCGCTTTATTGTCCTGCATGGGCAGGCGGATTTCGCGCGCGTGTAGATGAAGTCTCGATGTCGTCGTTTGTTTCGCCAGGCCGTAGACTGGATCTCCTAGGATTGGCCACCCCATAGATTGGGCGTGAACCCGGATTTGGTGCGTGCGGCCTGTGTGGGGCGTAAATTCCATGAAACTCAGGCGATGATCTGGGCTGCGGCCAATCACTTTCCAAGAAGTGCGCGCCGCCAAGCCTAAGGGATCAGGCTGCATCCACCATCCACGGCTGGCGTCGAGGCGTCCTAGGGCAAGATCTATCTCTCCACTCTCTGCTTCTGGCGCACCCTCAACCACAGCCCAGTAGGTTTTGGCGACGCGTCCTGATTTGAATAATTGTCCCAATCGATCTAGCGCTTTGCGATGGCGCCC
Source organism: Methylocystaceae bacterium (assembly GCA_900299115.1). Lineage (GTDB taxonomy): Bacteria > Pseudomonadota > Alphaproteobacteria > Rhizobiales > Beijerinckiaceae > Methylocystis. Next base: position 9,404 of record OMIO01000095.1, read on the forward strand.
AAGCACTAGACAACCAGAGGTGTCCTTATCCAACCGATGCGCCAGAGCGGGTGCGCGAGGCAAACCAAAACGGAGCTGAGAAAAGCCGTCCTCGAGATTCGGGCCGCCTTTTGGTCCGCGGTGCACCGGGATGCCTGCAGGTTTGTCTATAATGAGAATGAGGCCGTCGCGATGAAGAAGGCGACTGAGTAGGTCAATTTGAAGCATAGATGCGTTATACAGCCATAAGACTCTATTGCGCACAAGATTTGTAGAAGAGGGATGATGGGAATTTCGCCGACATCAAAATTGCGTCTTGATCTTAACTCTGGCGTAGCGCGCGTGTTGATCGATAATGCCAGCAAGCGCAACGCTTTTGATTTTGAGATGTGGCAAGCATTGCCGATCTTAATGGAGCAACTGGATGCAGCGCAGGAGGTTCGGGTTATTGTGATAAGCGGCGCTGCAGGACTGCCCTTTTGCTCAGGCGCGGATATTTCCGAATTTTCGAGCGTGCGTGCGACGAGTTCAGGTGGGCGGGCCTATGAAGCAACAAATGTTGCGGCCTTTAACGCTATCTCAAGCGCATCTAAGCCAACGATTGCCGCAATATCAGGGATTTGTATGGGCGGCGGGATGGGTCTGGCGGCTGCGTGTGATTTAAGAATGAGTGACGAGAGCGCTATTTTTTCGATTCCAGCTGCAAAACTTGGCTTAGGCTATCCGCCAGAGGCAATGCGTTATGTCGTGGCCGCAGTTGGACAGCAAAAAGCATTTGAACTCTTTTACACAGCGCGACGACTATCAGCGCAAGAAGCTTTGGGCATTGGTTTTTTAGCGCAAGTCTATCCGAAAGCGCAGTTTGAGTCAGGCGTCATGGAAATCGCAAAACAGATGGCGGAGAATGCGCCTTTGACGCTTCGCGCAGCAAAGGCTGCTATTCGAATGGTCGCTGCTTTACCGCAAGCCGCTACGCTTGCGGAATGCGACGCCTTAGCGGCTAAATGTTTTGATAGCGCAGATTATGCAGAGGGGCGCGCGGCATTTTTGGAAAAACGTAGCGCCAATTTTACTGGACAGTAAAAATGCGATCCATTGCTATGAGGAGCATCTCTGATGGCTTAGCATAAGTTTGGGATAAATAATTTATCATAATTAGAGCTTTGTTAGATGCCATAATCAAAGGCGTCATAGGCAAGCCCTCGCAAAATCTGATCCATGTCGCGGGCGGGAAGGAGAGATGTTTCTAGGCCAATCACTTTTGCTGGAACGCCTGCAACAATTGAATGGGGTGGAATTGAGTCAAGCACAACGGAGCCGGCGGCAATACGCGAGCTGGCGCCAATTTCAATATGCCCCAGAATTTTCGCGCCAGCGCCAATCATGACGCCGCGGCGAATTTTTGGATGTCGGTCTCCAGCAGCCTTGCCTGTGCCGCCAAGTGTAACGCCATGAAGAATTGACACATCATCATCAATGATTGCCGTTTCTCCCACAACAAATCCTGTGCCATGGTCAAGAAAAATTCCTTTACCAAAGCGCGCGGCGGGGTGGATGTCGGCAGCGAATGCGTCTGACGCGCGGCTTTGAACATAAAGCGCAAAATCCCGTTTGCCAGCTTGCCAGAGCGCATGAGCGAGCCGCGCTGATTGAATGGCGTGAAAGCCCTTATAAAAGAGGAGAGGCTCAATGAGACGTCGGCAGGCTGGGTCACGCTCGACATAGGCAGTGATGTCGGAGCGAAATTTAATGCTAATTTCCGGTGTGCCGGCAAGGGCTGCAAGAAAGGCGTCTGCGATTGCCGCTGCATTCAGCGCGGAGGCTTCGAGACGGTTGCTGACACGATGGATGACCGCCTCTTCGAAAGAGCCGCGGTGAAGAATCCCGTCTAACAATAAGACGGAGAGTGTGGGGTCAAGCTTAAGCGCTTCTTGGGCTTCTGCGCGCATATGTGACCACAGAGCGTCTTCGCTCATTTATTCCACACTCCAAAATATCAATTACTTTACTTTCTAGCATGAAAAGTTTCTTCAGGCGCTAGCCAAAGGGCGAGACAAATGAAGGAAAATATTGAAAAAAATTTCCCTGACCTAGCGGATTGGATTAGACTGAGGGAAGAGAGGGCGGTGAGCTTATGCAGCTTGACGATATTATCAGTAATTTTGACTATTTAGAAGAATGGGAAGATCGCTATCGGTATCTCATTGAACTTGGCCGTACGCTCGAGATCTTACCAGAGGATGCTTATACGGAGGAAAATAAGGTGCGTGGTTGCGCGAGTCAGGTCTGGCTTGAAACCAAGCGCGTCGTGGATGCTGACGGGAAGCTGATTTTGCGTTTTAGAGGCGATAGCGATGCGCATATCGTGCGCGGTCTTGTCGCCTTGGTGCTTGCGCTTTATTCAGATCATACGCCCGCAGATATTCTTGCCACTGATGCGATGCCGCTTTTTGAAAAATTAGGACTTGCCGCGCATCTTACCCCGCAACGCGCCAATGGGCTGCGCGCCATGGTTGATCGAATTAAATCGCAGGCGCAGGCTGCGCC
>OMIO01000096.1 GCA_900299115.1 Methylocystaceae bacterium
ACATCCGAGCTGGCCAGCGGCTGACTGGCTACATAAGCGGACGGATGAAGCCTTATTCTCCGAACGCCACTCTGATAGAATTGTAAAATCTTGGTTTGCTAACAACCATCCAACAACAGCCTATGGCAAATTCCTCCTTGCCCGAGCCCTTGCCCGAGAAGGCGATTTTGAAGCGGCAGCTGCCCTGGCCCGCGACGCTTGGCGCAACGATGACATTGGCCAAGGCTTTGATACAGCGTTCATAAAAGAGCTAGGCGTTCTCCTTAGCTCCGAGGATCACAAATTTCGCGCTGATCGTCTCCTTTATAGTGGCAAAAATACATTGGCCTTGCGTGCCGCAGAGCTCGCAGGAAAAGATGAAATGGGCCTTGCCCGCACCCGGGCGCTTGCCAACAATGGGTCTGGAAGCGAAAAACTTTTCAGCTCCGCGCCGGCGTCCTTATATAACGACCCAGGCCTACTCTTCTCGCGTGTCCGATGGTTAAATAACGCCAAGAAATATGCTGAAGCCGCTGCATTGTTGCGTCAATCGCCGCAAGACCCTGCACTCACCATCGACGGCGATGCTTGGTGGGCTGAGCAGCGGCAGACGGCGCGAAAGATTCTCGACAAAGGCGATCATGAAACCGCCTATCTCATTAGCGCGCGCCATAGCGCACGATCAACCAGCAATAAGGTTGAAGCAGAATTCATGGCTGGCTGGATTGCGCTTCGCTTCTTGGATGACCCGCATCGCGCAGAACCGCATTTCGCAGCCGTAGAGGCTGCAGCAGAAACACCTTTACAAAAATCTCGCGCTCTCTACTGGCTCGGCAGAACCGCCCAAGCGCTGCGGACATCAGAGAGCGAGGGACGAGCCCAAGAGTTTTACAAAAAAGCCGCTCTTCATTCGACAACCTTTTATGGTCAATTATCAATCGCTAAACTGGGCTTAGACGCCCAACCGCTTCGTCCCGCTCCACAAGCTACGCCAAAAGAAGCACACAATGAAACGGTCCGCTCAATTACAGCGCTTCTTGCAGCCGGCGAAAAAGAAATCGCCGCGCCGCTTGCTCTCGATGCAGCCAAAAATTTTAAAGATGAGAACCAAATCGCCGCTCTTGGTGAAGTTATCGCCAAACACCAAGACGCAAAACTTTCTCTCGTTTACGGAAAAAGCGCCTCCTATCGGGGCGTAGCCCTAGATCACATTGCATTTCCTTCTTATGGCGTCCCCGACTATTCCGCCTTACCAGGATCCGCCACGCGTGCGGTGGTATACGCTGTTGCAAGACAAGAAAGCGCCTTCGACCCAAAAGCCGTTTCTTCCGCTGGCGCAATGGGTCTTATGCAAATGATTGCATCAACAGCGCGCCATACAGCTTTTATGAGAGGTGTGAGTTTTGACATTACGCGAATGTTGAAAGAACCAGCTTTCAACGCCCAGCTCGGAGCCGCTCATCTTGGCATTCTCTTGGGAGAATATCGCGGAGCTTACCTACTTACCTTTGCAGCCTATAATGCGGGAGGTGGACGCGTTAAACAATGGATAGACGCATATGGCGATCCAAGGAAACCCGGCGTCGACCCAATCGACTGGATCGAAAGAATACCAATTACAGAAACTCGTAATTATGTTCAGCGCGTAATGGAGAATTTTATCGTCTACCGCGCCGCATTCAAAGAGACAGCAACACATGCGCCTCAAACAGAACTTGCGCGAGCAACTGACGCATTCTAAAAATTTTAATTTCACTTAATCATCACAAATTAATTACTTCAAGAGTGTGACGGGCAATCATTGTCTGCTCATCTGTTTCGATCACGAATATCTGAACAGAAGACTCCACTGATGAAATGCACAATTCGCCATGCTGATTGGCATTATTATTCAAGCATAGCCCCATCCACCTCAGCTCCTCGACAACTCCTGCGCGCACAAAAGCAGAATGAAAACCAATCCCTCCGGTGAAAACAAGCGCATCTAACCCATTGATCGTCGCAGCCATGGTCGCGATTTGTTTTTTGACACAATGAATAAAGTAATCAACTGCCCGCTGCGCAGCCAGCTCATGAGAAGCTTGTAATTGACGCATATCCGAGGACAGTCCCGATAATCCAAGCAAGCCCGACTGATGATAGAGCAAATGACTTAACTGACTTATTGATAGTTTATCATGCTCAATAAGATAGAGCAGCAATCCCGGATCAACGCTGCCGCTCCTTGAGCCCATCGGCAATCCATCTAATGACGAGAACCCCATTGTTGTTGCGATAGAGCGTCCGCGCAGCAGAGCGCATAAAGATGCGCCAGCTCCCAAATGCGCTACGACCACCCGCCCTGAAGCAACGTCTGGATTAATTTCAAATAGCCTACATAAAATATATTCAAAGGAAAGTCCGTGAAAGCCAAAACGTCTTATTCCTCTATCGTAGAATGAGGTTGGCAGAGCAAAAGCTTCTTCATTGAAAGCGCGCCCATGATGAAAGGCGGTATCAAAACATGCGACCTGCGGCAAAGAAGGAAAGGCGTCGCGGGCTGCAGAAATCCCTGTTAAATTATGTGGCTGATGTAGTGGCGCAAGAGGCTCCAATCCTTTCAAATAAGAATACACGTCTGAAGTTATCAAAACAGGCCGCGTATATTTTAAACCGCCATGAACGACCCGATGGCCAATTGCAATAATTCGCGCTGCGGGAAAGGTTGCATTAACCCAATTAATCACATGGCTAATAGCTTCTGCGTGATCTACGCGCCCTAACTGCCAGGTTTCAATCTCGCAATCCGTCTTACCAGCATGGAAGCAGGCATCATGCTGTAGGCGCTCCACTTCTCCACTTGCAATGAGTCGCGTCTGTTTATTAGCTACTTCAAACAGAGAAAATTTTACTGATGAAGAGCCGGCATTAAGCGTGAGCAAATATTCGGACATATCGGCTCCTATTGAACCGTAATAAATATACCCTGGACAGAAAAGAAAATTATAGGCTGCACGTCATTTTCTGATTAAATTGATCTATAGCTTTAAACGCCTTTTGCTGACAACCTTGAGAACGACCAAACGATCATGCTTAAATCAATCAGAAATATTGATCTCAATAGCGACCTTGGCGAGGGGTTTGGGCAATGGCGCATGGGCGATGATGAGGCGATGCTGGATCTGGTCACAAGCGCGAATATCGCCTGTGGATTTCACGCCGGCGACTATAACATCATGGCCCATTGTTATTCTCAAGCAAAACAAAAAAATGTCGCCATTGGCGCACATGTTGGATTTCCAGATCTCGCTGGCTTTGGACGACGCACCCTTGCGCTTTCAGCAGAGGAAATTACACGCCTAATCATATATCAAATTGGCGCAGCCCAAGCCCTAGCGCTTTCTCAGGGACATAAGATAACTTATGTTAAAGCGCATGGCGCCCTTGCAAATATTGCCGAAACCGACAGAGCGATTGCAGAATCAATTACCTGCGCTTTGAAACACGTTGATCCATCCCTCTGCCTTCTTGCAATAGCTCTTTCAGAACAAACGCAAGCGGGTGAACGGGCTGGAATTCGCACCTTTCATGAAATATTTGCAGACCGCAATTATACAGAACAAGGGAGATTGCAGCCCCGGCAAGAAGCTTCATCAGTGATTACCGACGCCGAGCTTATTGCCTCTCGGGTAAAAAAAATGCTCGAGAGCCAATCCATCATATGTCTCAGCGGGAAAAAACTCTCAACGCCCATTGACTCAATTTGCCTACACAGCGATACGCAACATGCGATAAATACGGCAAAAAATCTCCGTCAGACATTGCTTGCTGAGGGCTATAATTTAAGCTCTTTTACTATAAATTAGCCGTCGATGAGCATTCATAACCCACAATTTCTAAACCAAGGAGAAGCAGCGCTTGTTGTTGAGTTTGGAGATAGCGTTGATCCAATCATCAACGCAAAAGTTCTTTTTTTAGAAGCAGCGCTAAATTCTATAAACTTAATCGGCCTGGAAGAGACAACGCCAAGCTATCGGTCACTTTTAATATATTATGAGCCTTTAGTGCTTAAACGCACCCTGCTCATTGAGATTAT
>OMIO01000097.1 GCA_900299115.1 Methylocystaceae bacterium
GTCCAAGGAGTTCCTTGAGGCAGGCAAGAAACGCCTAGCGGGTGACACCACGCGGGCGGCGACCTCAGATGAAGTTAAGGCGTTACGTCGAGAAGCCCTGTCTCTGAAGGAAGCCGTGGCCGATCTCACGCTTGAGAACCGTCTGCTTAAAAAAAGCATGAACGAGGATGGGGAGAACGAGGCATGAAGCCATCTCCCTCTGATCGGGTTGAGATCATCCGTCTTGTTGAGGAATCTCGCCTTCCTGCACGTCGGCAGCTAGAGATCCTGGGCATCGCCCGCTCAAGCCTCTCACGCTGGTATGATCGGCTGCCAGGAGAGTGGCCCAGAAGCTTTGGCGGACTGCCCGTCTCAACCACGCCGTGTCTGGAACCGCATCCCGGACGTGGTGCGGGAGCAGATCATCGACATGGCGCTAGATTGCCCTGAGCTATTCGCCGCGCGAGCTGGCGTGCGCTTCACGGATGAGAAGCGCTATTTTGTGTCGGAGGCGTCGGTTTAAGGGGAGCGCTGATCGGCGCCCCAGTATTATTAAATGCAATGAGGTTCAGGGTAGTTCAGCTTACAGTATTTGGTAATTTGCATGCTGGAGCACGGTAATGGGAGAAATCCAGTCCGCTGAAAGCTTAAGCAGGGCTATGGATGCCTTTGCTGAAATAAGCCCGCATCTCACTGCGGCGCATATCCGGACATTCCTTTTTGTAGCAGAACGCGGAATATGTACACAGAAAGACCTTGAGCTAGGCCTTGGCATGCTCAACAGCGGCGCAAGCAGAAATGTGGCTTTTTGGGTCGGAAATAGCAAAATCGGCACAAGTGCTCCTGTGCCATTTCTGCGAAGTGAAGTGGATCCAGAAAACAGGCGATTTCGCCTTCTGAGCACTACGGCTAAGGGTAGAGCCTTCTATAAAAAGATTTCTCTCATTGTTTCCGGTTGATACAGATCACCCTAAATGATTTGGATTGCTTCCAAAGTAACTGTTGCGCAATTGCAACAGTCGAAGCGGAACGCTCTACTTTGGAATTCGTTTATTTGATCTAGAACGCGAAAAAAAAGACAACACTCACCACAGAGTTTGGTTGGGAAGAGTTTGTCAGCGATGCAGTTCGTTCGCAGGATCAAGTTTTCGGCGCTTATGCTCGCGACAATGCTTGCGGGCGTTGAAGCACACGCGCAAACAGCCTTGCCAACCATCCACGTCACCGTTCCTAAAGTGCAGAAGAAGATCGTAGCTCAGCCGGCGACGAAGAGAATGGCTGCATCTTCAAAGCCGCAGGCCAGTCCTCAACCTGTTACTGCCCGCGACGTGCCGAATCCGGATGGAGGCTTGGCGTCGCAATCGGCAAGGCCTGCTTTTGCTTCATGGGATGGGCGCCTTGGTTATGGGCCGGCGGGCGTTGATGGCTATAGAGCGCCGAATACTTCTTCGTCGACAAAGACAGAAACCTCGGTAATGGACCTACCGCAGGCGGTTTCTGTTGTGACACGAGAGCAATTTGAGGATCGAAATAGCATCAGTCTCGGCCAGGCCTTGTCCTATGTTCCAGGCGTAACTGTCGTTCTGGGCGAAGGAAACGCCGACCAAATCAACATTCGCGGTCAAACGACGACATCTGATTTCTTTCGCGATGGCGTTCGAGATGATGCTGAATATTATCGCGATTTATATGCAACTGAGAATGTGGAAGTTCTTAAAGGTCCATCCGCACTGATTTTTGGCCGTGGTAACGGCGGTGGCGTTGTCAACCGAGTGATGAAAAAGGCGAATGGGGAAACGATCCGCAATGTAGAGTTTAGCACGGGCAGCTTTGGCAGAAAGCGCGTAACAGTTGATTTTGGACAGGCGATTTCGGATCAATTCGCTGTACGTGTAAATGGACTTTACGAGCAATCCTATAGCTATCGTAACTTTTTTGCGCTTGAACGATATGGCATCACACCGACGTTGACGTGGAAGCCGCAAGAAAACACATTTCTCACGGTCACATATGAGCATTTCAGAGATCGCAGAACCGCTGACCGTGGCATACCCTCTACGGGCGGTGTTTTTCTCGGAGATTCTCTAGTCTATCCGGGCTATCCATTCCCAACAAATAACTGGACATTCTATGGCGTTGGCAATCCGTCTGTCGCGGATGTTAACTATTCCAAGGTTGAGTTAAACTCTGTTGACGTGAATATGCAGCATAAGACGGATTTCGGCCTAGAGGTTAGATCTCATACGGTTTATGCAAATTATCAAAAAAGATATCAGAACACATATGCTGAGGGGCCGCTGGAATTTATTGATCAAGGCGTATTTGAGCTCACAGGATATAAAAGAGATGAGCCGCGAACGAACGTCTTTAGTCAAAATGATTTTATTTATCGATTTGAAACCACTCCAATCATTAAACATCAGTGGCTGAATGGCTTCGAGTTTGGAAATCAGAAATCCTACAATGGAATTAATTTTCCTTGCTTCAATCTGGATTGTCAGCAGCCATCATTGGATACGCCATTTTTTATGCCAACTGTTTATAACCCCATTAGCTTCATAAATGCAGTTCAGAAAAGAAACACTAATCTCGATTTGGCGGCAGGTTATAGTCAGGATCAGATAGCTATTACAGATTATGTCGATGTGATCGCTGGAATTCGATATGATCGTTTTAATTTACATTTCCAAGGCGGAGATGTTCCACCAATTGGTGTGGTTCCTCAAGATGAGCTCAATGAGCAGGGTGGCATAATCAATTCAAAGCTCAACAGAATTGATAATTTGTGGTCTCCGCGTATGGGTCTTGTCGTGAAGCCCTTCCCGCAACTGTCACTTTATGGCAGCTACTCTCGCTCCTACGTGCCTATGGCCGGCGACCAATTTGTCTTGCTCACACCGTCTTTAGCGAATCTAGCCCCTCAGGGCTTTCAGAACTACGAAGCTGGATTTAAGGCTGAGCTGATGCCGAGGCTACTGTTTACGGGCGCGCTTTATCGGCTCAATAGATCCAATCAACCGGTGGTTGTTACAGCGACCGATGGAGTTCTGGCGAATACTCAAACCAACGGCGGAGAATTAGCGATCACAGGAAACGTGACCGATCTCTGGCAGGTCTCGACGGGTTGGGGGCATCAAGGAAATTTTGTTAAACAAGTAAATAGTGCAGGCGTAGGAACGGTCCCACCAGGTTATGGCGTTGGTAAAGATGTTCCATTTGTTCCCAAGAACACATTCTCGTTCTGGAATAAATATGACTTTTCGAGCTTTGCTGATGCGAAAGTCGGGACCTTTGGCCTCGGTATGGGCGTTGTTTATAACGCTCAATATTTTGCGGCTCTGGATAACACTGTGATCGTCCCCGGATATGCCAGAGTTGATAGTGCTCTTTATTTCAAAGTCAGCGATCAAATTTCAGGACAGCTTAATGTGGAGAACTTGCTCGGCGCCAAATATTATGTCGCGGCTAGTAACAATAACAATATTATGCCGGGTTCACCGAGAGCGGCGTTTCTGACTATGAATGCCAAGTTCTAATTTTTCGAATTATTTAAATGGATTTTGTATGTATCCGCCTTATGATTTTATTGATTTATGCCGCGTCAAGAA
>OMIO01000098.1 GCA_900299115.1 Methylocystaceae bacterium
GCTTTTGGCGAAGCATTTCGCTTGCATTCTGGGCAGTCAGCTATGCACTTTGATCTTGGATACGGGCGATGCTCTCTTCGCGTCCTAGTATTTCAAGCACATCAAAAATTCCAGGCGAAGTCGCGCGGCCTGTAAGCGCCGCGCGGAGCGGCTGCGCCACTTCGCCTAATTTCACCCCAAGACATTCTGCCGCCTCGCGCACGACTGTCTCTGTGCTTTGTGCGTTCCATGTCTCAAGAGCTTCAAATTTTGGACCTAATACGGCTAATCTTGCGCGCGCATCAGCATTAAGAAGTTGGCCCGCCTTTTCATCCAGGCTCAACGGCCGTTTGGCAAAGATAAATGCCGCGCCGTCGATCAGCTCATTGAGCGTTTTAGCGCGCGCTTTAAGACCAGGAAGCGCGGCAAGCAATTGATTTTTTTTCGTTGCGTCAAGCTGCTGCGCGAGTTCTCCGCCGCCAGCGAGATAGGGCAGCGTATCAATCAGCGCTTTCAATAGCTCATCGTCATTGGCGTCACGCAAATAATGGCCATTCATGCTTTCTAATTTTGCGTAATCAAATCGCGCAGGCGAACGATGAACTTGGCCAAGATCAAATGCGGCAATCATTTCTTCAAGCGAAAAAAACTCTTGATCCCCTTGAGACCAACCAAGTCTGACAAGATAATTACGCAGCGCAGCGGGGAGATAGCCCATCGCGCGGTAAGCATCCACGCCCAGCGCGCCATGACGCTTGGAAAGTTTTGCGCCATCTGGACCATGAATAAGCGGAATATGGGCAAAGGCAGGCGCGCGCCATCCCATCGCCTCATAAATCACGGTCTGACGCGCAGCATTTGTGAGATGATCGTCGCCTCGAATAATTTGCGTAACGCCCATATCATGGTCGTCCACGACGACAGCAAGCATATAGGTCGGCGTTCCATCAGAACGCAGCAACACAAAATCATCAATATCCTTATTGGGAAAAACGACCCGACCTTGCACCGCGTCTTCGATGATGGTTTCGCCGCTCAAGGGCGCTTTAATGCGCACAACTGGAGAAACGCCCTGAGGCGCTTGGCTTGCGTCTCGATCGCGCCAGCGGCCGTCGTAACGCGGCGGTCGCTTTTCTGCGCGCGCTAATTCTCGCATTTCATCAAGTTCTTGTTGAGACGCATAACAATAATAGGCTTTGCCGCTCGCGAGCAATTCTTTCGCCACTTCTTGATGGCGCGCGGCGCGGGAGAATTGGTAGATAATGTCCCCGTCCCAATCGAGGCCCAGCCATTTCATGCCGTCGATAATTGCGTCAATCGCTGCTTGTGTTGAGCGTTCGCGATCTGTGTCTTCAATCCGCAGCATCATTCTGCCGCCGTGGCGCTTGGCGTAAAGCCAATTGAAAAGAGCTGTCCGCGCGCCGCCAATATGGAGAAATCCAGTCGGCGAGGGCGCAAATCGGGTGATGACAGTCGACATGGGCGAGGGGTGTTTCCTTGGAAGGCCGTTTGGAGACCTCGTCTAGCATGCGTCGGGTGAGGGGGGAATAAGCCGAAACAATTTGCTCTAGAGATTATTTTTATCGAGAGGATTCTTCTCCTTGCGTTGACGAAGACGCGCCCTCATCGTCTTGTATGCGCAAGGGTTCGCTGACGCTCTCCATCTCTGCAATTTTGTCTGTCACCTCAGATCCCAATGTGAGCGCTGTAGCAGCCGCGGCCGCGGCGAGTTTTTCAAGGTCAGGAATTTGTAAAATAGTTGTTGACGCAGGAGATGTCGCTGCGGCGATATTTATGCCGGCATCTTTAAGCCGTTTATAAAGATCAAAATGTAAATCACTGCGCACGCGTGCGGATTTTTCAACGTCTTCAACGTAACACCACAGCTCAAATCTAAAACTCGTCGTCTCCATGCCAAGCAGCATGACCTGTGGCGCGGGAACCCGTAAAACGTCGGTTTGGGCCCGCGCAGCGGCAAGCATAATATCGCGCACCTGTTCTGGATCGACGGCGGCGCTCGGCGCTAGGGCGATTTTAATGCGTCCTACACGATCGCCGCGAAGCCAGTTTTTGACAACGCCAGTGACAAGGTTTGAGTTAGGAACAATCATCGTTGCCCGATCAAATGTTTCAATTTCCGTTGAACGCACATTGATGCGACGCACATAACCTTGCTCTTCGCCCAGAACGACCCAGTCGCCAACGCGAATTGCGCGTTCCCACAACAAGATCAGGCCTGAGACAAAATTATTGACGATTGATTGGAGACCAAACCCAATTCCAACCGAGAGCGCTCCAGCTACAATTGCAAGCTTGTCAAAGCCAATGCCAAGATAGGAAAGCGCAAGGATTGCAGCGAGGATGAAGCCTATATAGCCAAGCGTTGCGCTAATTGAATTTCTAAACCCGTGATCAAGCCTTGTGAGAGGCAAAAATTTCAGATCCAGCCAGCGCCGAAATGCCTGTGTTACAGCGAGGAGAGAGATAAAAATAAGCGCTGCGCCAATTACGCCGTAAGGCGATATGGTTACATCGCCAATTTTAATGGCAAAAAATGCCGCGCGAAGATTGGCGAGAAAATCATCGGACTGATAGCCCCAGGGCGCAAGCGCAAAGAGCGCAGCGACACAATAAGCAAGAACAGTTAAAACGCCGCCAATTAACACGCCGATTGGAGCGAGTTGCTCTTTGTTGAGGCCAAGACTGCGCATGAGATTGCGCCCAAAGAAATTATTTGCGGAGAAAGCTGTCTCTGCGCCGCTGACCGAGAGGACGACAAGAACATAGAGCAAAAACAACACTGCGCCGAGCCATGCCGCTTGAAGGATCATGAAATTGGCAAAAGAGACATAGCCGATCGCGCAGGCGCCAATGATGAGAACTAAAGCTATCGCGCTCAACGTTTTAATAAGCGCAATCCAGTCGCGGCCTTGGGCGGTTTCTGCGGCGATTTCTTCATCCTTGGAAAGGGTTAGAAGTGGAGTTGCGATAAGTAGGGCGATGAGCATCACGCCAAAGCCTCGGGTGATGATGACGACCTGCACGCTGGCTTGAACAATTGCCTCAATCTGTTCAATGACGCGCGTAATTGACAAAATGATTGCGGCCAAGGTTAAGAGTCGGACATAAATCCGCGCTCGACGGTCCCCTGGATCCAATACGCGCCAATGTTCATGCAAGGGTGCGAATACAGCTCGAGCAATTGCATAAACGAAAGCAATACGGGCTACGCCTTCAAAGAGCCGTTCAAAGAGCAATGCGCCGTTTGCATCCAAAAGCGTGTAAGCGCTTAACGCATAGCCAATGGCCAAAGCCGTTGCGACAGGGGTCGCTGCGATAATCAGCGCGCTCCAACCCGCGGCGGCTGCGCGTCGGGCTCTTGTTGGCTGCAGATTTGACTCTTTACGTCTCAAGATGCGGCGCGCCAAGAAGAATGCTGGCGGCGTAGCAAGAAAAATACAGGCAAGAACCGTTAAAAATTCGGCTTGGCGATCGCCTAATCGAGAAATAAAATTAGCGCGCTCATCTTGCCAAAAATAGCGCGTCTGATCATAGACCCAGGGCGCATCTGAAAGCGCTGCGCGCCAAAGACTTGGTGAGAAAAAACCATCAGTTCTTAAAAAAAGCGAGCGGGTGAATAAATCGCGCATTCGCGCGACAATAGTCAGCGAGATTTGCTTGGTTTCAAGCAGCATGGCCCGCGCACGCTTAAGCGTTGCGTCCGTTGTGTCAAAAATCTTGCGTTGCTCAGTAAGTTCTGCGCTCGCGGCGGCTTCAGCGGTGGCGTTTGTCGCGCTCGTCTGCTCAGTTAGCGGCGCTTTAGCGTCTTGACCGGATGGATGCGTATTTATCTGGCGCCCATTTGACTGAGGCGGGGCGCTTGAGCGTTCTGATTTTGCGCTGATCGGCGCAGTTTGCGTTTTTAACGTTGGAGATTTATTGGCAGGTGCGGACTCGGCCGGTTTTTCAGGAAGGTCAGAGGGTTTGGCGGCGGGAGCGAGCTCTTTTAACCGCGCGTCGACCGCTGCAAGTCGTGGCGTGAGCCAATCAATGGTTTTTTCAAGATCGCCGCGAAGCGGATCAATGCGTTCGCGTAATTGTCTCAAACGCGCGTCAGTTAGATTAGCGTCTTCAAGACTTTTATGCGCCTCATCCAATATGATGCGGCTGAGATCAAGTTTTTGATTGATCTGATCTACAGTCAGTCCTGTCTCATCGCCTGCGGATCTTCCAATCGCGAATATGAAAAGGCACAAGGCAAGAAGAATTCTAAATCTATGCAACTGAGATATTCTCCCTTTAATCTTATAATTTCTTAATTTGAAATCACGTCAATGTTGGGGCGAGGCAGGGTAACGATCGGTTTATTCCTGATAAAGGCGCGGTTGGCCTGATCGATCGAAGATGCGCCATAAGCCAGGCCCTTCTTCTTGCGCCGTCGCGGCTGAAATAGGTATTTTGCCAAATCCTCCCGGTAAATCCAGTACATAGATTGGTAGAGAGAGGCCGCTCACACGTTGGCTGAGTTGACGATAAATCTCCTGGCCCGTTTTGAGATCTAGTCGAAAATGGGCGGTTCCTGGCGCTAAATCAGGATGGTGAAGATAGTAAGGTTTAATTTGCATAGCCATCAGATCGCGCATGAGGCGCTCCAGCGTCGCAACATCGTCATTGACGCCCGCCAGCAAAACGCTTTGAGCGAATAAGGCAATTCCCGCTGCGCGAATTCTTTCGATCGCAGCGCGCGCGTTTTCAGTTAATTCTTGTGAATGATTAATATGCAAAACGAAATAGAGCGCTTTGTTGCTTAGCTTAAGCGCATCAAGCCACTCCGGCGTCACGAGGTGTGGCGCAGCGGTTGGCGCGCGCGTATGTGCGCGCAACACGTGAATATGGCTTAAGGCCGCAATTTTCTCCGCAACCCAGGCGACGCGCTGGGGAGAAAGCGCCAAAGGGTCACCGCCGGTGAGAATGATCTCATGTATTTCTGGATGCGCGGCGATGTAGCTAAGAGCTGCGTCTATTTCTTCCTTGTCGAGGAGATCCCCTTTGCCGCGACCAACAGTTTCTCGACGAAAACAAAAGCGACAATAAACCGGACAAACCGTCAGGAGTTTTAGTAAAACGCGATCGCGATAGCGATGTACAACGCCTTTTATGGGGCTATGCGCCTCATCCCCGATGGGATCGATGCGCTCATGAGAGAAATGAGTTAATTCTCTTGCGTCGGGCAGGAATTGTCGCGCAATTGGACTATCGAGATCTTTAGGCGACAGCGCGCTGGCAATTTCTGGCGTGATGGCGATGCTGTAGCGTGAGGCGACCTCTTGCAAAGCTTCCAATGAGGCATGTGGCTGAATAAGTCCGTGTGCGAGGAGGTCATCTAGAGAGATAAGCGCGCGCGTCATTGATTAATTCGCAAGAGAGAGCTGGGACAGTGC
Source organism: Methylocystaceae bacterium (assembly GCA_900299115.1). Lineage (GTDB taxonomy): Bacteria > Pseudomonadota > Alphaproteobacteria > Rhizobiales > Beijerinckiaceae > Methylocystis. The sequence goes on from OMIO01000098.1 coordinate 5,421, forward strand.
GGCTGATGACGCTCGTGATGGCAAGTTGAAATAAACATTGAAGACAAAAAATCAGAATAAAGAGACTGTAGCTGTTGAGCGGAGCGTGACGCAAAGGTTGATTTGCCGTATCAGGCTGCGAGATCGGCAACAACAGCGTCGAGAACGGGAAAGCCTTCAGAGCTCACGCGAAGGCGATTGTCTCTTGTAAATTCTACTAATCCATCCCCAATCAGTTCGCTGATGCGCGACTGCGACAGTTTTTTTCCTGTAAGAAGAAAATAGCGTTGTGGATCAATGCCTTCACGCAGACGTAAGCCCATTAACAGGAATTCATCGCCTTCTTGCTCACTGTTGAGTAACTCATCTTCAACAATCCCATGGCCTTCCGTCTCCACGCAAGTGAGCCACATTTCAGGGTGGCGCTCAGTCGATTGCGCGCGTCGCCCGCGCGCCGTCATCAGACGTCCATGCGCTCCAGGTCCAACGCCGGCATATTCGCCATAGCGCCAGTAAACGAGATTATGTCGAGATTCTGCTCCAGGGCGGGCGTGGTTGGAAACTTCATAGGCTGGCAATCCGTAACGTGTAGTGACTTCCTGCGTGACATCCCAAAGGGCGCGTTGCATATCCGCGTCGGGAACCAGCATTTTTCCTGCTTTGACCATGCGCTCAAACATTGTGTCTGGTTCAATGGTCAGTTGATAGAGAGAGATATGTTCTGGCTGGCGGGCGAGGGCGAGTTCAAGTTCTTTACGCCAAGCAGTTGGCGTTTGGTGCGCGCGTCCATAGATCAGATCGAATGATGTGCGTTGGAAAACGCTATTTGCGATTTCAACCGCCATCAGCGCTTCCGCCACTGAATGTTGCCGGCCGAGTTCTCGTAAATCAATGTCATTAAGCGCTTGAACGCCAAGAGAAACGCGATTAACCCCGGCGGCTTTAAAGCCTTTGAAGCGCGAGGCTTCAACGCTCGTAGGGTTAGCCTCAAGCGTAATTTCAACATCTTTCGCGAGCGACCAGTGGCGCTCGATTTGTCCTAAGATGGCTTCCACTGTTGAGGGAGACATCAGAGAGGGCGTGCCGCCGCCAAAAAAAATTGAGCCAACTTCGCGACCTGGAGCGAGCGCTGCGCGATGGGCGATTTCTACCCCAAAAGCCTCGACGAAGCGTTCTTCATCGATTTCGCCGCGCCGTACATGGCTATTAAAATCGCAATAGGGGCATTTAGACAGGCAAAATGGCCAATGGACATAAACGCCAAAGCCAGGATCGAAGGCGTTACGAATCGTTGCTGCCATCAGACTTTATCGCATGAAAGCGTGAAAAAGTTCACTGGTCTTGCCTTTTAATTGCGATCAGACGGCGGAGTTAGGAACGCTCTCCAGCCAAGATCTTATCTATTTCGATCAGCAGTTCGTCTGTCTCCATCCCAGCATAGACGTCTCCTGAGGGCTCTAAACGGATAACGGGCGCGGTGGTGCAGAGCCTGAGGCAGTCGCGGGTTGAGATTTTAATGTCGCCGTTGGCAAGCGCTCTATCGAAGCGGCGCGCCAGAGCTGTTTCAATTTCACAGAGTTTTTTTCGCGCAAGGCCCTGTGCATCACAACGATCTCCGACACAAATCATTAATCGCACGGGTGGCGAGACGCGCACGCCAGGTTAGACGTCTAAGTTTGCGACGCTGAGAGCGTTTTCTTGAATAAACTCGCGACGGGGTTCAACGATATCGCCCATGAGTTTAACAAAAATATCATCGGCCTCCGCTGCCTCTTTCACTCTTACTTGTAACAATGAGCGCGCGTCGCGGTCGAGCGTCGTTTCCCAAAGTTGCTCAGCATTCATCTCTCCAAGGCCTTTGTATCGCTGAATGGCGAGACCTTTGCGGCCCATGGCGTTCATCGCGTCATAAAGGGCTATTGGACCAGAAAGCGGCGCTTCATCGCCACGCCTAATCAGCGTAACGGGGGCAGAGAAAATCTCTCGAAGATTTGCCGCGCGCTCATGTAATTTGCGCGCTTCGCTGGAATGCAGCAAGGCAGAGTCAAGAATGACAGCTTGTGTTACGCCACGCAGCGTGCGTTTGAAAATATAGTCCTCGTCACGTATTTCTCCGCTCCAGCCGCGCTCGGTTTCTTCAGCAATCGCGTCAAGGCGACGCGCGACTTCTGCTACATGCGCAGCAGCCTCAGCCTCATCGCTTTTAGGCGTCAGCGCACCAGCCATTGCTGCTTGTTCAACGACATGTCGATCGTAACGGGAATGGAGGCTGAGCATAATCGTTCTGAAAGCTCGGGCGTCCTCAAGGACCAGCCGCAGATCTGCGCCAGCGCGATCTTCAGATCCCGTGCGTAAAAGGGCGCCATCCAACAGACTATCGATGAGATAATCTTCCAGGGCGCGTTCATCTTTCAAATATTGCGCTGATTTTCCTTTAGTGACCTTGTAAAGGGGAGCCTGAGCGATGAAAATATGACCGCGCTCAATCAACTCTGGCATTTGTCGATAGAAGAATGTCAAAATGAGCGTGCGAATATGCGCGCCATCGACATCGGCGTCGGTCATGATGATGATTTTATGGTAGCGTAATTTATCAGCGTTAAATTCATCGCGTCCAACGCCGGTTCCAAGAGCGGTGATCAGCGTGCCGATCTGCTCTGATGAAAGCATTTTATCAAATCGGGCGCGCTCCACATTCAGGATCTTGCCCCGCAGAGGCAGAACAGCTTGAAAAGCGCGATTGCGCCCTTGTTTTGCCGTGCCGCCAGCAGAGTCGCCCTCAACGATGAAGAGTTCAGATTTAGAGGGATCGCGTTCCTGACAATCTGCAAGCTTGCCAGGCAGATTAGCTACATCCAGCGCGCCTTTGCGCCGCGTGAGCTCTCGGGCTTTACGCGCAGCTTCACGCGCAGCAGCCGCCTCGACGACCTTTGAGACAATATTTTTTGCCTCTGCTGGATGCTCTTCAAGCCACTGGCCTAAAATTTCATTGACAATATTTTCAACCGCAGGGCGCACTTCTGAGGAAACTAATTTGTCCTTGGTCTGTGATGAGAATTTCGGATCCGGTACTTTTACCGAAAGCACACAGGTCAAGCCTTCGCGACAATCATCGCCTGAAAGATCAACTTTTTCGCGTTTTGTTAGACCAGAAGTTTCCGCATAGCCGGTAATTTGTCGCGTCAATGCGGCCCGAAATCCGGCCAGATGCGTGCCGCCATCGCGCTGTGGGATATTATTGGTGAAGGCAAGAACATTCTCATGATAGCTGTCGTTCCACCATAAGGCGACTTCAACAGAAATATGCTCGCGCTTGCCATTGATCAAAATTGGAGCCGAAACAAGCGGCGATTTAGCCCGATCGAGCCAGCGCACAAAGGCCTCTAGGCCGCCTTCATAAAATAATTCCTCTTTCTTGACTTCCGCATGTCTCGCGTCGGTAAGAATGATGCGCACCCCAGAATTGAGAAACGCAAGTTCGCGTAATCGATGTTCGATTGTCGCATAATCAAACTCGACCATTGTGAAAGTGGCGGGGGAGGGAAGAAAAGTTACTTCAGTGCCGCGTTTTGTAACACCGCCATCAATCGGCGCGTCCGCAACGATCGCTAATTTCGAAACAGCGTCGCCATTGGCGAATGTCATGGCGTGTTCTTTGCCGTTGCGCCAAATGCGCAGCTTTAACCAAACCGATAGAGCGTTGACGACAGACACGCCGACGCCGTGCAGGCCGCCAGAGACTTTGTAAGAGTTTTGATCAAACTTACCGCCTGCGTGCAATTGCGTCATGATAACTTCAGCGGCGGAGACGCCTTCCTCCGAATGAAGGTCGGTCGGAATGCCGCGGCCATTGTCCGTTACCGTAACTGAACCGTCGGCGTTGAGGGTTACCGTAACGCGGGTTGCGTGACCCGCCAGCGCTTCGTCAATGGCGTTATCGACGACCTCATACACCATGTGATGCAAACCGGTGCCATCGTCAGTGTCGCCAATATACATTCCTGGCCGCTTGCGGACGGCGTCAAGGCCCCGCAGCACCTTAATGGAGTCGGCGCCATAGTCAGCGGGGTCATTTGTTTGCTTTTCTGTCTCGCCCATTTTTCCTGCTGATTTCCGAGTTTTTTCATGCGGATGATTCGATGTCCGCATCATACTCCCTATCCCGCGCTAAGGGGACGAAAAGCGCGCGCAGTCAACAGTTTCTTAATTATTGTAACTAATTGATAGTTCGAGGAAATTCATGGGATGCGGCGGATCTGTCCCTCGATCGCCTGCAGACGGTCCGCGCGATTGGCTAATGAAGCAAATAGCGCCGGGTCCGCCCCGCTCATCCAGACTTGCGCGCCGAGCGTTTCCAGCTCGACAAACAGCGCCTCTCGACGTTGAGGGTCAAAATGCGCGGCGACTTCGTCCAGCAATAAAATTGGGGTCTTTTCAGTCATTGCAGCAACCAAGCGCGCATGTGCGATGGTCAGTCCAATGAGCAAAGCTTTTTGTTCCCCAGTCGAGCAATCGCGGGCTGCTGCGTTTTTAGGGCCATGACGAACAACCAGATCGCTGGTTTGAGGACCGCACAAAGTGCGTCCAGCAGCAGCGTCGCGTTTGCGGGAAGCCGCAAGCTGTTGACGAAATCCTTCTTCGACAACGAGTGCGGATTGATGCGCAAGCAAGTTTTCGATTTCGCCCTCAATAGCGATTTCAGCCCAAGGAAATGGGCCTTCCTTGCCTTTGGCGGCGATCGCGGAAAGTCTCAACACTGTCTCGCGCCTGCCGGCGGCAACTGCGACGCCAAGAGAGGCGATTTCATTTTCAGCGGCGTCGAGCCAGCCGCGATCGGCAACGCCAGTTTCAAGGAGTTTATTGCGATTACGCAGCGCGCGTTCCATGCGGCTAACCCTGGGACCGTGATCGGCGTCGACGCCTAAGGTCAGTCGATCCAAAAATCGGCGCCGCTCGCCAGCCGATCCAGAAAACAGTCCGTCCATTGCGGGCGTTAGCCAAAGAACACGCAAATGATCCGCAAAAGCACGTGCGGAACTAATTGGCGCGCGATCAATACGAAAACGCCGTTCTCCCTCCAAAGACAGGCCATGGCCTAATTGTGAGACACCGTCTTGCATCTCCAATTGGATCGAAACGGCAAAGCCGCCCGCGCCAGCGTGTCGCGCGCATTCAGTCAATTCGGCGCGACGCAACCCTCGGCCGGGGGAATACATTGAAAGCGCTTCAAGAATATTCGTTTTGCCTGCGCCATTTTCGCCCATTAACGCGACGAGTTTTGTTTCGATGACGCAGTCGGCCTGCGCGTAAGATCGAAAGTCAGTCAGCGTCAATCGGCGTACAAGCGGCGTTTTAGGGCTAGGCGAGGCGAGAGTCATTCTCTTCGCTTTGCCATGACGGGCGATGAAGAGCTAGTGAGGTGAAAGATCCCATTTTGTCTCAAGCGTTTTTGCGGGCTCAGGGCGGCCGATGATCTCTAATGCGGCTTAGAGTTTTTTAAGCCGAGCAGCGTGCTGATAAGCTTGGCCTTGATGCCAAAAGATGTATTGTCCCGGGCGAGAGGGAGAAGGCGTTTGGTGGGTGTAAAACTATCACAAGATTTGCGCGACAAAGAGATTTTGCTGATCGTAGGCGGCGGCATCGCCGTTTATAAATCGCTTGATCTCGTCCGCCGATTAAGGGCGCTTGGCGCACGGGTGCGCGTTGTGATGACCGCGGCTGCGAAGGAATTTGTTTCGCCTCTTGCTTTTGTTAGCCTAACCAACGAAGCCGTGCATGAGACGCTTTTTTCTGCGACTGACGAGCAGGAAATGGGTCATATTCAACTCTCGCGTCGGGCGGATCTTATTGTTGTCGCTCCAGCAACTGCGCATCTTCTTGCACGGGCTGCAAACGGCTTGTGTGATGATTTGGCGACTACGCTTTTGCTTGCAACGGACAAGCGGATCGTGTTTGCGCCGGCGATGAATGTTCGTATGTGGACGCATCCAGCCACTCAAAAAAATATCGAAACACTGCGCAGTCAGGGTGCGTTTATTGTTGGTCCTGCAGAGGGAGAAATGGCCTGCGGCGAATTTGGTCCGGGTCGGATGAGCGATGTGGAGGACATCGTCGCCAAGATTATTTCCGCATGCATGCAAGAGACCCGATTGCCCCTGCCAAAAGGCGTCCAGCAACGCTCGCAAGCTCATGGAAACGATCTAACTGGCAGGCATATCGTCATCACTTCAGGACCGACCCATGAAGCGATTGACCCAGTGCGCTATATCGCTAATCGCTCATCTGGACGGCAGGGCCATGCGCTAGCGCATGCCGCTGTTGCGGCTGGCGCGCGGGTAACGCTCATTACCGGGCCAGTAACACTTGCGGATCCGCCGGCCTGTGAGGTGATCCACGTTGAAAGCGCCACGCAAATGAGCGCAGCCGTTGAGCAAGCATTGCCCGCAGATGTTTTTATTGGCGTAGCGGCTGTCGCGGATTGGCGCGTTTTGCAGGCTGATCAAAAGATCAAAAAAGAGCCTGGAGGCTCAGCGCCAGTTTTTACTTTAGTAGAAAACCCTGACATCCTCGCCAGCGTGGCTAAGTCTCAAAACCGACCGGCGCTTGTAATTGGATTTGCGGCGGAAACGCAAAATCTAATTGATTCAGCACGCAAAAAACTCATTGCTAAAGGCTGCGACATGATTGTCGCCAATGATGTGGGCGAAGGGTCGGAAGTCTTCGGCGGCGCTAATAATGAGGCGCATATAATTATGCGCGATAGTCTTCAGAGTTGGCCGAAAATGGACAAGATGACGTTGGCGACGAAGCTCATAGCCCTGATTGGACAGAGATTGTCGCCTGTAGGGGCCGACCCATGAAGATCGCCATACAGCGTCTTCCTCATGGTCAGGGATTGCCTGCTCCCTCTTATGAGACCCAGGGCGCTTCCGGCATGGATCTCTACGCGGCGCTCCTCGAGGAACAAAAATTGATCCTGGAGCCTGGCGCGCGAGACCTGGTGCCCACTGGCGTGATCCTCTCTCTTCCAGAGGGCTTTGAGGCTCAGGTGCGGCCGCGCTCGGGACTGGCGGCAAAATATGGCGTTACAGTGCTTAACGCCCCGGGGACAATCGACAGCGATTATCGCGGAGAAATCAAGGTGATCTTAATCAATCATGGGACGCAGCCGTTTGAAATTACACGATCTATGAGGATCGCCCAGCTTGTTATAGCGCCAGTGACGCGCGCGCAGTTGATTGAAACGCATTCTCTTGACGAAACAAGCCGTGGCTCCGGCGGGTTTGGCTCAACTGGACTAGGCGGGATCTAATATCCATGAAGCTCCTGCGGCGACCCGCACGATTTGCCTTGCTTGCCGCGCTTGATATCGCCTTACATGCCCGCGGCCGCCCTGTTTCATCTAAGGAGTTGGCTGGGCGCTACGACTTGCCGCCGCGCCGACTGGAGGTCTTGCTGCAGGCCATGGTGCGGGTAGGGATTTTGCGCAGCCTAAGAGGGCCGGCGGGGGGCTATGAGCTGGCTCGGGAGCGGCGCCGGATTTGCGTTGGCGAGATTGTTCGAGTGGCGCTCGGCGTGGACGAAGAGGCTGGATCGGCGCCCTCGCCATTAGATCAGCTCATGGACCCCGTGCTGGCGGAGGCGGAGGAGCGGGCGTTGGCCTATCTTGATGGGGTCAATCTGGACACGCTTTATACCGGAGCCCTGGCGCTTGAGGACAAAGACAAACTAGAGCTTTTGGGGGATTTTAATATTTAGTCCCGGCCAGCTTGCTTGCGCAAGGATTGACCGCTGAGAGGAGTGAGTGGTCGGCCAATAAGCGGATATTTGTACAAAAAATTGAATAATAATGATAAATTAACTGACATAGTGAGGCCCTGGAGTGATTTTTGAGACCTTAAAAATAGAAATTCACGACCGTGTCGCCTTAGTGCGCTTAAATCGTCCTGAAGCGCTTAATGCCTTGAACCAGCAACTCATTGCTGAGCTTGATGAAGCATTAACCGCTTTTGAGGCGGATCCAGGGATTGGTTGCGTGGTGCTGACGGGGTCAGAAAAGGCTTTTGCCGCGGGCGCGGACATCAAAGAAATGCGCGATAAAAGCTATGTGGACGCCTTGCTTCAAGATTTTATCTCACGCTGGGACTGCGTGGCTCGCGCTCGAAAGCCAATTATCGCCGCCGTGGCTGGTTTTGCGCTTGGGGGCGGGAGTGAATTGGCGATGATGTGCGATTTTATTTTAGCCGCGGAGAGCGCTAATTTTGGCCAACCTGAGATTAAGCTGGGCGTTATTCCCGGCGCCGGCGGAACACAGCGTCTTACCCGCGCCATTGGCAAAGCCAAGGCGATGGATTTGGTTTTGACTGGAAGAATGATGGGGGCGGAAGAGGCGGAGCGCGCAGGTCTTGTGGCCCGCATTCTGCCCGCCGAGACGCTGGTCGCTGAGGCCTTAAAAGTGGCTGGTTCTATCGCTGGGATGTCGCTGCCAGCGGTCATCTCAGCCAAAGACGCGGTAAATCAAGCTTTTGAAACCACACTGGCGGAAGGCGTTAAATATGAGCGCCGATCATTTTACGCTTTATTCGCCACGCAAGACCAGAAAGAGGGCATGGCGGCTTTTGTTGAAAAGCGAAAACCAACGTTCAAACATCGGTAAAACCAGCATTGACGAACGCCCATTGGCGCGCTTATAAGCCTCCATCTTGGCTGCGGGTTCCGCGGCCCTATTCTTTTATGGCGCCAATCGGCCGCCCATAGATCCTTGAGGAAATAACAGATATGGCCAATACAAAGTCGGCCAAGAAAGCCGTTCGCAAGATTGAACGGCGCACGGTTGTCAACAGAGCGCGTCGCAGCCGCATGCGCACTTTTTTGCGCAAGGTTGAAGAGGCGCTGGCCGCCGGCGATGCAAAGCTCGCCGCCGACGCTCTTCATAGCGCGGCTCCTGAGCTCATGCGCGCGGCCCAGCATGGCGTCGTTCATAAGAATACGGCGTCCCGGAAAGTTTCGCGGCTCACTGCGCGCGTGAAAGCGCTTTCGGCGAAAAATTAAGCACTCTTTGTTAAGCTCAACGACTGGTTGAGCAGTTAAAAAAACCCGGCGGTTTCGCCGGGTTTTTTGTTTGTTAAAGTCAGGCTCTTTTAAAACTGCAGTCTCAACAGTTCTTAAATTCAAGATGTTGATGAAACGCTCAAACAACAATGACACAATGATGAAAATTTTTTATGCGTTTTAAGACGTGCGCACGAAACATGTCTGAATTTCAAGCCTTTGCAACTAAGCTTGGTTTTGATTAGTCAACGCGCGCTACTTGACAAGAAGTGTAGATTGGCGGCGTTGCAGCTTGGCGCCCATGTCATAAATGCGCATAAATCCAGATAGAAATTTTTTAAAGCTTAGTGAATCATAATCTTAGGTATGAAGCGTGTTTGAGGGAGGTTTTTATTCGCTTTGAGTTTTGTAAAAATAAATCGAAATTTATTTCAATCGTTGCGCTCATCTCAGTCTTTGTGTAATTTTTTTCTGTCGGTTGACGACAGCTGCATTTGATTGCTCTGATTGGTCGACGGTGTTCTGGAGCGAGGTAATCTCGTCTCTCTGCCGTCATCAAATCTGAAATATAAATGCTCTGTTTTTCATCCCCCCGACGCGTCATCGTGTGCAGTATCGGTGCCTGACGTCTCTGCTATGCAGAGGTGCTTTTGTGCGTGATCGACGTGAATGTAAAGATAGAAGGAGGTCTTGTCATGTTGAACTTTTGGCGCGTTTTTACCCACCGCTTTACGTTCAAGATGACTGGCGCTTTGCTTCTTCTAGCTTCTACGTTTCTTATGCGACCAACATCGATGCATATTTTTTCGGCGAGCATTACATAAAGCACGATTTTAAATCGTTCATTTGCTCAATATATCGGCAGCTTCCATTTAATTAAACTTAATCTGAGCGTTTAACTAGCGCGCTACTTGTGCGCTTTAGTATTTAATTTGCGCTCAAAAAGGTGGTCAATGTTGGAAAAACGGGATCAATCAACGCAAGAGGGCATTGCGGTTGAAGATCGAGCGCGCTGGGAGCGCGTTAGAAATCGTTTGCGCGCAGAATTAGGCGAGGCAGTCTATACTTCATGGTTTACGCGGCTTGAGCTGGATCGGATTGATGGCCGCACAATGCAATTGACCGTGCCAACAAAATTTTTGAAAAGTTGGGTGCAGTCCCACTATGCCTCACGCATTAAAGCGCGCGTCGGGAGCGAGTTTAAATCTGTAGAGCATGTTTTAATTGATGTGCGCTCCTCCGCTCGTAAAACAAAGACGCGGGAGAACGACGGGGAGCAATCTCTAGAGCATACGCCAACAGCGATAACTGAAAAGCCGGCTTTCAGCACCTCTCTTGGAGAGAGTGAATTTGCCACCGCTGGGGCGCCGTCGCAGCGCCGAGCGTCACGTCCCTCCGCACGCGTTGAAAATGGCGCGATTATCGGATCGCCCTTGGATCGTCGTTTATCCTTTTCGACTTTTTTAGTCGGCCCTTCCAATCAGCTGGCTTATGCTGCTGCGTCTCGTGTTGCTGAGGCGCGATCGGGCGATACGCCAATGTTCAATCCGCTCTACGCGCATGCTGGCGTTGGACTGGGTAAGACACATTTGCTGCAAGCGCTTGCCCATGCTGCAAATGAAAATCGTCGACGCGCAATCTATTTAACAGCAGAGCGCTTTATGAGCGGCTTTGTCTCTTCTTTAACAGCTCAGACCTCGATAGCCTTTAAGGAACGATTGCGAGCGATTGATCTTCTCATTATTGACGACGTACAATTCCTTCAGGGTAAATCTATCCAGCAGGAATTTTGTCACACGATCAACGCTCTCATTGACGCCGGACGTCAAATTGTCGTTGCTGCAGATCGGCCGCCTTCAGAGCTTGAAAATCTGGATGAGCGGGTATTGTCTCGCTTTAAGGGCGGGCTCTGTGTTGACATTGGGCCGCTGGATGAGACCTTGCGTCACAAAATTCTAAGCACGCGCATTGCAACAGCGCGTGAGGCGCATCCGACCTTTCATGTGCCGCCTGATGTCGTTGCTTATGTCGCGCGCACGATTGTTACTAATGGCCGCGATCTCGAAGGGGCGATTAACCGCTTATTGGCGCATGTTACGTTAAATGGCGCGCCGCTTACTGTTGAGACGGCCGAGGCCGCAATCCGCGATCTTGTTCGCGCGCAAGATCCGCGTCGGGTTAAGATCGACGACATCCAAAAGCTTGTCGCGAGCCATTACAATATTTCTCGGGCGGATATTCTTTCCTCTCGTCGCACAGCTAATGTTGTGCGGCCAAGACAAATCGCCATGTATTTATCGAAGGTGCTAACTTTACGGTCATTGCCAGAAATCGGCCGGCGGTTTGGCGGCCGAGATCACACGACCGTGCTCCATGCAGTGCGTAAAATTGAAGAGCTCGCCTCGAAGGACAAGGGACTATCTGAGGTTATTGATCTCTTAAAAAGAATTTTAAGCGAGTCTTAAGTTAAAAAGTCCTGTTTGATCCAGGGTTTTCAACGCCCTGTTTTGACGCTTGTCCAAAGTCGGTTGATGTTTTGTCGTGTAGCTTGATCTGCGCTTGTGACAGTGAATAGACGCGCCAATGTCGCTTGATCGGGATAGAGCGCGGGATCATTCGCAAGGGCAGGGTCAAGAAAATTACGCGCCGTCTCTACGCCGCTAGCATAATTTGTTGCTTTAACATTTCGTGCAGCTACATCGGGACGCAGCAAATAATCAATAAATACATACGCTTCATTTACATGCGGCGCATTGCGTGGGATGGCGAGATTATCGAGGATCATCAGCGATCCTTCATTTGGAAGGATTGCGACAATGTCTGTATCTGGCCCTATCTCTTTGGCGCGGGCGCGGGCTTGTAAAATTTCGCCTGTACGGCCTACAGCAAAGCATGCCTCTCCAAAAGCAAGCGCATTGCTATAGTCAAAGACATCAAATTTCTTCACCAAGCGTCGAAGACCAGAGAGAAGATCTGCAGCGCGGCGCAGTTGATCTATATTTTTTGAATTTGGATCAATCTTGAGCATATTAAGCGCAATCGGCAGGATCTCGTCGGGACTGTCAGCGATCTCAATGCCGCAATCAGAGAATCTTTTTAAGCCTTCCGGCCTGAGCGCCTGATCCCAGCTTGCGATGGGTTTGCCAGTGCGATCTTTTAATTTTGCCGCATTATAGCCAATGCCGATGGTTGACCAGAGATAGTTCACAGCATGCGCATTGTTTGGATCAAAACGCTTCAGGCGATTATCGATCTCTGGCCAGATATTAACGGCGTTCGCTAGGCGTTTTCTATCGAGGAGTTGTAAGGCGTCTGCTTGAATCAGTCTTTGTAGAGCTGCGGCAGAAGGAACAATGAGATCATAGTCGCCTGGATTTGCGATGAGGCGCGCCTCAAGCATATCTGTCGACTCATAGGTGTCATAAATTACTTTAATGCCTGTTTCGCGCGTAAAATCTTCTATGACGCTTGGATCTATATAGTCGTTCCAATTAAAAATATTGACAATGCGTTCAGCGGCAAGTGCGGGAGTAAGCGCGCTGCAGAGTGATATAAACAACGAAAATACCAGCTTTTTCATTATATCGAGCCATTCCTTTGCATGCTTACCCTAAAGTCATAAAGGCTGTTGCACTCTGTTGTTTTTGCGTCTGCTGATACGTCTTTAACCTTATGCTTGGAGCATTTAGGGAGCGTGACGCTGCTTTTTCTGCGGGCTGGCGCCAATTGAGTTACCGGGGAGCGCGCTTGGCGAGAATACGCTGCAGCGTACGACGGTGCATGTTCAATCGTCTCGCCGTTTCCGATACGTTGCGATCGCAAGATTCAAAGACCCGTTGTATATGCTCCCAGCGCACGCGGTCAGCTGACATAGGATTTTCTTGCGCGTCTGGCTTATCGATTTGCGTGGCCATTAACGCATGATAAATTTCATCTGCGTCTGCGGGCTTTGCCAGATAGTCAAAGGCTCCAAGTTTCACAGCGGTAACAGCGGTGGCGATATTGCCGTAGCCTGTAAGGATAATGCCGCGCGCGTCGGGACGCGCTGATTTGAGCTTTGAAATAACATCAAGACCATTGCCATCGCCAAGACGCATATCGATGATTGCGAAGGCTGGCGGCTTCGTTTCGAGTGCGGCAAGTCCTTCCGCCACGCTTTCACAGGCTGTGACGCTAAAGCCGCGTGTTTCCATTGCGCGTGTCAGCCGGGTCAAACAGGGCCGATCGTCATCAAGAATGAGCAGAGTGAGCTCACCTGGTAAGGCAGGCGCCGCTTCATCTATCAGGAGATTGGGCGATGTGTCGTCATGCGGGAGCATGCGTTTATCAGAGTGATCAGAGTTGGACATGGTTTCCGCCTAGATGAGACATTTTTAGCTTACGGTCGGCGGCGAGTCGATGGCTGTCTAATCATTCAAGGCGATTGATCGGTTTCGCGCGCTCGAGGGGGTAATTTCCAAAGCGGCGCGCGGCCAGGTGACGCGGACAATGGCGCCGGTGCGGGGCGGAGAAACATTCATGGTGTCAACTGTGGCGCCAGAGCGTTCCAGAAGCGTTTTGGCGATGAAAAGTCCAAGACCAAGGCCAGATTCAATATCCTTTTTTGTGCGACGGTCTGTTGGACGGCCACGCAGATAGGGATCGCCAAGGCGCTCTAACACGTCTGGCGAAAAGCCCGGGCCATCATCTTCAATTGTGATGGCAACAAGATTATTATTCCACACAGCGTCAACTCGAACCCGTGCATTGGAAAAATCCATGGCGTTTTCAACCAAATTGCCTAGGCCATAAATAATTGCCGGATTACGCGACAGCGCAGGCGGAGTTGAAGAGCCGCGTTTGGTCACCTCTAGCGCGACATCAAATTCGCGCTGCGGCTCAACGACTTCCTCAATCAACGTGTCCAGTGACTGGATGTTCATCACGCCGCCTTCATCCTCTGAATTGAGCGATTTTAGCTTGCCGAGGATTTCCCGACAGCGCGCAGATTCTTGCATAAGCAAAGCAAGGTCATCCCTGAGACTAGGCGTCGAGTCGGCGGATTTTTGCAGCTCTTTCACAATCAGGGTGATGGTGGCCAAAGGCGTGCCCAACTCATGCGCCGCCGCCGCTGCGAGACCGTCAAGTTGGGAAAGATGTTGTTCGCGCGCTAAAACAAGTTCTGTAGCAGAGAGCGCCGTTTCTAATAGACGCGCTTCATCGGCGACGCGGGCTGCATAAATGCCAATAAAGCTAGCGCTCAACGCCAGCGCCGCTAAAATACTAACGCGATAGAGCGGAGGGAATTTTAGCGCTTCATTTTCTCGCCAGGGCAAGGGCATATAATCAACAAAAAGAAATGGGGCGACCACAAGCATCGAGACGCCAAGTAAAAATGTTAAATTTCTGGGAAGGGAGACCGCGGAAATTGTTACCGGAGCTAGAAAGAGCATCGCAAAGCCATTGGTCAGGCCGCCGGTAAGATAGAGTAAAAAGCCAAGCTGCAAAATATCGTACCCAAGCAGAAAAGCAGCTTCTATGTCGCCAAGACGAAAGCTGCGCGAAGTACCAAAGCGCAGACCAAAATTTAATGTTGCGGAAGCAACGATAAAAACGAAACATAAGCCAACAGGAAAATCGAATCCTAAAATAAAATAAACAAAGACGAGAGCGGCTGTTTGTCCAGAAATTGCAATCCATCGCAAAAAGATTAGCGTATCTAGACGGAGACGACGAACGTCATTGCCAAAGGTTTCTTGAGCGCTCGTCATAAAGCTTCATTCCATTGTTACGCGCGTTTAAAGCCCATAATTGCGCGCTGCGCGCCATAGACGCCATTGACGACGCAACGGCGAAATTGTGATCGGGCCTTGAGCTGGATCATAGTCCCTTTGCGCGAGTTGTTCCAGAAAAAGCGGTATGACAGAAGCAGGGAGTAAGGCCTCACGTCCTGATGTGAGCGCTCCTGAGGCGTGCAACGCCCTTTGATAATAGTCCTGCGCCAGTTTGATGAGCTGGCGACGAACTTTCGAATAATCTTGCGGACTTGTTGGGGAGCCATCAAGAGGAATAAATTTTTGATCCGATGCGCAGAGCGTTCTGGTCAATCCAAGCGCCATTCCAGCGTCGTGAAAAGCGTTAGAGGGAGGAGCGCCAATAATTTTTGCCGCCCATTCTATTGGCGCAGCGCATGTGGAGCGGCAGTATGATTCTAAAGCTGCGCGTGTGGGCATGGGGTCATCGTAGAGATCAAAAATATGAGCTTCTAAGAGGCGTAAAAATTCTTCTCTAGGTAAAGCGTTACGGCGCATAACGTCACGCAGCGCATCTGCGACAGGATGAGCATGCGCGACGTCAAGATTGAGGCTTTCTAATGTATCGCTCCACCAGCGAAGTCTCATCTCACCCAAGAGAGGCTGCGAGACTTTAGCGCGAATGTCGCGGATTTCGGATACAAAGGCGTAGATGGCGTGGAGATCGCGGCGCACAGTGGCGGGGGCGAAAAGGCAGGCGAGCCAGAGATCTCTGTCCTGCTTGCGCAAATTAGCTTCGCAATGATCAAAATGATCAGGCATCGCCACTGTCATGCGACAGCAATTAACAATGCGCCAGCGCGTCGACCTTCATCGGTGAGAAGATTAGAGGTTCGAACGGCGGCGCCAGTCGCCATCGTTTCACAACCAACGCCTGCAGCTTTCAATTTATTTTTATGCAAGGAGCTGATGGGCGTTAATTGGGCGCCTGAACCGATGATGAGTAAGTCGAGGCCCGCGGGTTCGGCTAAGGCAAGATCAATAAGCGCAGCATTGATGTCTTTGATATCGTCAAGAACAATTGCTCGAATGCCGCTGGGTAACGCGAGTATTGAGCCGCGGTGGGACATATCTGCAAAACGGAAGCCGCCGGCGCCATAATCATCAATCCTGTGACGGCCCGCAACATAGCCGGTTGCGGGGGGTGATGATGCTGTCAAGCCTGCCTCGGTTTACGCGACTGAGCTGTTTTTTTCTTTACTGGCGCAGAGGGTGTCGGACCTTCGTTCTCAGGTGACTCTCCTGCGCTCTGACCATCTCGAAATTGCAATTCTTTTGACGCGGCCTCATGCGAGGCTACAGCCTTGTCGCCTTCTTCATTGCGGAGGCCAAGATAGATGAGCATTGGCGAGCAGATAAAGATTGACGAGTAAGTCGCAACAAAAATACCCCAAATCATCGCCAGCGAAAACGAGCGAATGACCTGGCCGCCGAAAGCGACAAGCGCGATCAGAGCGAGCATGACAGTTGTCGCCGTCATAATGGTGCGCGGAAGGACGGCATTGATCGACATATCGATCATTTGTGCTGTGCCGAGCTTTTTATATTTGCGCATATTTTCGCGGATACGATCGAGCACCACAACTGTTTCGTTTAGGGAGTAGCCTACAATTGTGAGAATGGCGGCAATTGAGGTTGTATTAAATTCAAGTTGAGTGATGGAGAAAAAACCGACTGTCAGCAAAAGGTCATGCATCGTTGCAATGACGGCGCCCACTGCAAACTGCCATTCAAATCGAAACCAAAGATAGCTTAATACCGCTAGGATCGAGAGAACAACGCCAAGCGTGCCAGATTGCACCAGTTCATTGGACACTCTTGGTCCAACAACTTCAACGCGACGGAGATCATAGTCATTGCCGAGCTTTTCACGCACACGTTCGACGGCGGCTTGCTGGGCGGCGTCGCCGCCAGGCTGTAAGCCGAAACGAAGCGTAGCGTCAGCTGGGTTGCCAAAGCCTTGAACTTCAATATCGCCAAGCTTTAAGCCTTCGCCTAAGCTGCGTAATACGCCAACTTCAGCTGAGCCATTTTTAGCCCGCAGTTCAATGACGGTGCCGCCGGCGAAATCAATGCCGAAATTCATTCCCTTGAAAACAAAAAGCGCAACGGCAATCAAGGAAAGAAGCGCAGAAAAAGGATAACTCACGCGTCTGAAACGCATGAATGGGAATTTGGTGTTCTCCGGAGCGAGGCGCAGGAGTTTCATGGATAGATGGCCTCTTTAAATCGGCAAACGCGTTGGACGCGCATAGTGATACCAAATAGCGATCATCATCTGCGTCATCGTATAGGCAGTGATAATCGTTGTTAGAATGCCCAGCGCAAGAGATACGGCGAAGCCGCGAACAGGTCCGGTGCCTAGGAAATATAAAATCGCAGCTGCGACAAACATTGTGACATTGGAGTCAACAATTGTCGCAAAGGCGCGCTTGAAGCCCGCGTCAAGAGAGGCGAGGATAGTGCGTCCTGCATGATTTTCTTCTCGGATGCGTTCGTAAATCAACACATTCGAGTCGACCGCCATTCCAATGGTCAAGACAATCCCCGCGATGCCTGGCAAGGTTAGCGTTGATCCTAGCAAGACGAGACCAGCGAAAATAAAGGCGATATGCACAAAAAGCGCGAGATTGGCGAATACGCCAAAGACGCCATAAGTGATGAGCATATAAACAACAACTAAACCAGCGCCGACATAGGCTGCGCGTTTGCCTGCGTCGATAGAGTCTTGACCAAGGCCAGGACCAACGGTGCGTTCTTCAACAATATTGAGCTTTGCAGGAAGAGCGCCGGCGCGCAGAAGGATGGAAAGGTTGTTGGCTTCTTCTACGGTAAAGCGACCAGATATCTGACCTGAACCGCCAGTAATTGGCGTTAAAATACGCGGCGCCGAAATTACCTTATTATCCAAAACGATCGCAAAGAGCCGGTCGACGTTTTTAGATGTGACTTCGCCAAATCTTTGCGCGCCACGAATGTTGAAGCGGAAATTTACGACAGGTTCGCCGCTACGTTGTTGATCAAAGCCAGGCTGCGCGTCCGTTAAATCCTCGCCCTGCACCATAACCTGCTTTTCAATTGGCAGTTTTCCGGTTCCATCCTGCTGCTCGAGTTCTTCTGAGTCTGCTGGATTTTGACCGGCTTCGGCGACAAGTCGAAATTCAAGCTTAGCTGTTTGACCCAAGATTGTTTTGAGTTGTTCTGGATCTTGCAATCCGGGAACCTGCACAATAATGCGATCGTCGCCTTCGCGTTGAATGGATGGCTCGCGCGTGCCCAGCGCATCGACGCGTCGACGAATAACCTCTATCGATTGATCAACCGCGCGTCGTGTTTTTTCAACGAGTCCCGCATCAGTTACTGTCAAACGAATTAAGCCATCTGGCGTTTCTTCCACATCAAGCGGCGAGTCGCCGCCGCCTCCTGTGCGCGCGCTGAAACCATTGCGAAGCAGACGGAGTTTAGGAAGGACCCGCTCTCGATCCGAAGCGTCTGCAACGCGAAGTTGAACGCCTCGCGGCGTAGCGCCAATGCCGCCCGTGATGGCGACTTTTTCTTCACGTAAGATACGACGAACGTCTTCCCGCAAGTTTTTGACTTGCGTTGTCAAAATATCAGCTTTGTCTACTTCAAGCATGACATGCGAGCCGCCTTGAAGATCAAGGCCAAGCACGATTGTCGGCGGCGTGAGCCATGAAGGCAAACGTTCTTTCAAAGCTTCATAATGCGCAGGCGTTATCATGCTCGGCGCCACTACGAGGATGGCGGCAAGCGTCATCGCCACAATAGCGATGAATTTCCAGGTCGAGAATCGCAGCATCTTATCGCTATTTCTTCAAAGAGGTTGGGTCTGCGCGTTAATACGGCGCATGATGCGGTCAGGATTTTGTAGAAGCGGGCGCTTCTTTGACCGGCTCACCCTTAGCGCGGACTTCAACGATGGCGCTGCGCAATAGTCTTACGCGGACATTTGGCGCGATTTCTACTTCCACTTCATCGTCATCGATTGATTTTGTGACTTTGCCGATGATGCCGCTGGAGGTCACAAGCGTATCGCCGCGACGCACGTTGCGCAGCTGCGCCAGCTGCTCTTTTTCGCGACGCGCGCGAGGGCGGATAACAAGAATATACACTATGCCCATGACGACAAAGATAGGCACTAACTGAGCAAACAGATCCGGAAGAGAGGGCTGCTGGGCCGCTGGGTCTGGCTGCGCCCCGGAGGCCTGAGTCGCCGTGGTCATTGGCGGCGTGGATTGAGCAGGGGCCGCCGGCTGAGGCGTTTGCGCCATGGCGTCCGGGATCAATTTCATTGTGTTATCTCTTCATGTCTTAGGACGCATCGCGCAGTAAGCGGGATGCGAGGCTGGAATGGGCGCGGACTATAGCCGCTCACTTGCCGAAAGCAATGCCGATCGGGCTAGAGCGGCTGGTTTTCCGGTCTCTTGAGGGTTGAATCGTCTTAATGGCCGGATAATTCCTCTGTAAGCCGCCGCATGAAATCGATACAGGCGGAAAGCTGAGAAATGTCGATAAACTCGTTTGGCTGGTGCGCTTGCTCGATACTGCCTGGGCCGCAAACGACGGTGGGCGCGCCTGCACGCTGAAAATGACCGGCTTCCGTCGCATAGGGCACTGCAATGGTCGCATTTCGACGCGCTGCGCGTAGGGCGAGCGACTCGGCGGGAGAGCCAATTTCAGGTCTGAGTCCGGGCACCTCATTTTCTAAGATGGTTTCAATGCCTGTTAGCGGGAAGTGTTTGAAAATTTCCTCATGAAGCGACTGGGCGTAATGCGCCAATTGATCTGCGACATAAGCGGGCGCAAGGCCCGGCAATCCTCGCGCTTCCCAGTGGAAAGCGCAATCTCTAGCGACGATATTGCGGGCCGTGCCGCCCTGAATCATGCCTACATGAACGCTCGACCAGGGTGGATCAAAGCGCCCGCTGGGATCTCCAAGCAATCGCAGTTTTGCGCCAATACGCTCCAGCTCGACGACGAGCTGGCAAGCGATATGGACTGCGCTAACGCCGCGATGAAGATTGGCTGAGTGAATTTCAAAGCCTGTAACGCGGGTGATGTGGGTAGACACGCTTTTATGCGCATCGGCGACTTGCATAGAGGTCGGCTCGCCCACGATCACCGCCGCGGGCATGGGTAAGTCAACGCCCATGCGATGAATAACGTCAAGAGGGCCCCGACAGGTGGTTTCCTCATCATAACTCAACAAAATATGGATTGGCCGTGAGAGCGCTGCGGTTTTAAAATGCGGGATCATCGCGAGGCAGATCGCGCCAAAGGCCTTCATATCGACAACGCCTCGCCCCCAGAGGCGGGAGGGATCTCGAACCATTGAAAAAGGGTTTGTTTTCCAGTCCTGGCCCTCAACGGGCACAACGTCTGTGTGGCCTGACAAAAGGACGCCCCCAGAGATTTGGGGGCCGATCGTTGCAAAGATGGCCGCCTTATCGCCATTGGCGTTGGGCGCTCGGATAAAAGGAATATTCTGCGCCGTCAGATACTCCGCCACAAAATCAATTAGGGGCAGATTAGATTTGGAGCTCTCTGTGTCAAAAGCGACAAGGCGGCCTGTTAAATCGATTGCTTGTTCAAGGAGATCCATTAATTGAGCGTCGGTTTTGAGAGGGGGCTGTCGAGGGAAAAAGCCGGGATCATCACGTCAAAAGACTCCCCATTATCAGTAATCATCCGGTAGCTGCCTTGCATCATGCCTGAGGATGCGCACAAGGGGCAGCCAGAGGCATAGCGGAATATATCTCCGGGTTCGAGCATGGGTTGTTCACCGACAACTCCAGGTCCGCGAACTTCTTCACGCCGTCCATTGGCGTCAATGATGAGCCAATGCCGCGAGAGGAGTTGAACCCTTTGCGTCCCAAGATTGGCGATCTCAATTGTATAAGACCAGAAAAAACGGCCTTGTTCAGGGTCAGATCGATCCGGCATAAAATCCGGGATCGCTGTTACCTGAATATGATTTGTAATCGCGACGTACATAGTCCTTTAAATAGTGCGCCAGCTTGCCAGGTCGACGTCTTATTGTGAGAAACGCCTGAGCTGGGGTTAAGGGCTTTGGCCGTTAGTTTTTAATCGCAGCAAGCCCGGCGCCAAGATCCTCTAAAAGATCCTCAATATCTTCAAGTCCCACAGATAAGCGCAGCATACCCTCACTTATACCCAAGGCGGCGCGCGCTTCTGGCGTTAGGCGCTGATGGGTTGTTGTGGCTGGGTGGGTGATAAGGCTTTTTGCGTCGCCTAAATTATTCGAGATTTTGATGAGCTCTAACTTATTAGCCAATTTAAACGCTGCTGCTTTTCCGCCTAAGACATCAAAGCTCACTAATGTTCCGCCACCAGTCATTTGCTTGTGCGCAAGTTCAGCTTGAGGATGGTCTTTACGAAATGGATAGAGCACGCGAGCGATAGATTTTTGTTCAGCCAGGAAATCCGCGATCAGGCTGGCGCTTTTAGTTTGTTGCGCTACGCGGAGTGGTAAAGTTTCCAGTCCTTTCAGCATGACCCAAGCATTAAAGGGCGACATTGCGGGACCGGTTTGACGTAAAAAATTATGAATGCTTTCATCAATAATCGCTTGAGAGGCCAATATGACGCCGCCAAGACAGCGGCCTTGTCCATCGATATGTTTCGTCGCAGAATAAACAACAACGTCAGCGCCAAGCTCGAGAGGTTTTTGCAACAATGGCGTAGCGAAAACATTATCAACTACGAGTTTGGCGCCAGCTTCATGCGCAATATCGGCGATCGCCTTTATATCGTAAATTTCAAGGCCTGGATTCGTTGGGCTTTCAAGGAAAAAAATCTTAGTTTCCTTGCGAACTGCTTCTTTCCATTTTGCTAGATCGGCGCCTTCCACCAAGGTCGTAGCAACGCCAAGTTGTGGAAGAAGATTTTCAGCAACGTAAAGACAGGAGCCGAATAAAGCGCGCGCCGCAACAACATGATCGCCTGCTTTGAGTTGCGCAAGCATGCTTGCCGTAACCGCCGCCATTCCGCTCGCTGTCGCTCGCGCCGCTTCTGCGCCTTCCAGTAGACACATGCGTTGTTCAAACATCGCGACAGTGGGATTTGAAAAGCGAGAGTAAATGAAGCCGGGATCTTCGCCTTTAAATCGCGCTTCAGCTGCTTCCATTGTTGGATAAGCAAAACTTTGAGTTAGAAACAGAGCCTCGGATAATTCGCCAAAATGAGAGCGCAGGGCGCCTCCATGCACAAGCTGCGTGGCGGGACGAAATTTTCTTGGCGGCGCATCGGCGACCATCATCAATCCTTTCAGCGCGCGGCGGGCGAAGTCGCGCAAAATGAGGCGTTTCATTCCCCCTCAAATGCTTTGTTTGTTCAAAGCCTAGGGCGGAACGGGCGCATTTTATCTTTTAGCGCCTTGTTTTTCATGGCGGCAAGCCGATCGGCGCTTAGCCTGTTCGCCCCGCACAAGAGGCGAGACTTCATAGAGCTGTCAACAGGCTCAAGAACCCAACGGCTTGAAACAGGGGGCAAATTGGCGCTTATGCGCTTATAGGCCTCTGGCGCAGGGACAAGAACAGGATGAATGGCGCATGAGCGGCGTATTCTCAAGTCGACAGATCTCAGGACTGATTGAGGCGGGCGAGGTGAAACTCGCAGCGCCCCTGTCGCAGGGTCAAATTCAACCAGCGAGCCTTGATTTAAGGTTAGGCGCGAAAGCCTATCGCGTTCGGGCGAGTTTTCTTCCTGGAAAAGCGCGCACGGTCAGCGAACTCCTGTCCGATCTCAAATATGATGAGATGTCCCTGGAGGAGGACGGCGCAGTTCTCGAGCGTGGATGTTTTTATGTCGTGCCGCTTTTGGAGAGTTTAGCCCTCTCATCTCGCGTATCCGGCGCGGCGAATCCGAAAAGCTCAACTGGTCGGTTGGATATTTTTACGCGTCTGATTACGGATCGTGGCGATCGGTTTGATGAAGTTTCATCAGGCTATAATGGACCGCTTTATGCCGAGGTTTCTCCCCGTAGTTTTTCTGTGCGCGTTCGTAAGGGATCGCGTTTAAGTCAATTGCGTTTCAGGGCGCATGAGCAAAGCGTGTCGCAATCGGGTCTTTTTTTGAGCGATAGCGCCCTTGCTGAGCTCCATAAAAAAACGCCGCTAGTGGATGGACCCCTCACGCTGCGCGACGGCGTTGTTTTGAGAGTAGCTCTTGATGCGGCGGCCTTTGGCGGCGTTGTTGGCTACCGGGCGCAAAAGCATACGGATGTAATTGATGTAGACCGGCTCGACGCTTATGCGATTGACGATTTTTGGGATCGTCTTCCAGCGCGCGATGATCGGCTCATTCTCGATCCTGGCGATTTCTATATCTTGGCGTCTAGAGAAAAATTAGCGATCCCTTCTGACCTTGCTGTTGAGATGGCTCCGATGGATGCGGCAATCGGCGAGTTTCGCGTTCATTACGCAGGTTTTTTTGATCCAGGGTTTGGGCTGGGCGCGGATGGCAAACCCAGCGCGCGCGGCGTTCTCGAAGTGCGATCGCGGGAAGTTCCTTTCATTTTGGAAGACGGGCAATTCATTGGTCGTCTTGTTTATGAGCAAATGTGTGAACCGCCTCAAGCGCTTTACGGACAGGCGGGCGTTTCCAATTATCAGGGGCAAAGCCTCAAATTATCAAAACATTTTCGCGTTGCTTAAATGAAACGGCTGTTTGGGCTGGCGCTTGTATCGCGCTGGCCTCTTGCTGCTAAGTAGACGCGTTGTGATTCGACTTCTTCATACGGCTGATTGGCATTTAGGCGCCACCCTGCATGGGTGGTCTCGCGAAATTGAACACCGCGCAGCTTTGGCGCAATTGGTGAAAATTGCCCATGCGCAAGCTGTTAACGGCGTGATCATCGCCGGCGATGTTTTTGATAGTCTCAATCCTTCGGCGGAAGCCCAAAAGCTTTTATATGAAACCTTGCGCGATTTACGTGCGGCTTGCCCCAATGCGGCGATTGTTTTGATCGCTGGCAATCATGATCCGGCGGCGCGGTTGGAAGCGCCTCGGGCTTTATTTGATTTCATTCGCGTCGTTTCAGTTGGCGTAATATCTCGTGAGCAAGATCAATTTAATCTCCGCCATCATCTGATCCCGCTATATGACGAGAGTGGTGAGCTTCGCGCTTCTATTTTAGCGCTGCCTTATCCACGCGCAGCGGATTTACCGCTAGGATCTTCTGTGACGCATGGCTCGCCGCTTGTGGAGGCGGTTCGCGTCTTGTATCGAGACGCTATTGATGCGGCGCGCCGCAACATTGGCGCGCATCCTTTGATCCTAACAGGTCATCTGCATATTGCTGGCGGCTTAGAGTCTGAAGGCGCAGAGCGACGTATTTTGATAGGCGGCGAACATGCAGCGCCGAGCGATATTTTCCCAGACGATGTGGCCTATGTTGCATTGGGTCATTTACACCGGCCACAAAGCGTTGGGCGCGCCACTATCCGCTACGCAGGCTCGCTCATTCCGATGTCAAAAACAGAAATTAATTACCAGCATGGCGTTAGTCTTGTCGAAATCGATACAACTGGGGCGTCGCATATTGTCCACGTACCATTTGTTCGACGGATTGATCATTTGAAATTGCCAATCAGCGGCGCGCTAACAGTGTCGCAACTCGAAGCGGAATTAAGTCATTTATGTAAGGATATTCAGGTAAGCGCTGTGGAGTTGGCGCCCTTTCTTCATCTCACTTTGCTGATTGACGGTCCCGCAACAGGCGTCAAGGCAGAGGTAGATGCAATTTGCGATAAATTTCCTGTGCGCCTTGTTTCATTAAATTTTGAGAGGCTCGAGCCGGCACCAATGGCCCCACCGGCGCCTCAGCGCTTAGCTGATTGCGCGCCAGAGGCCTTATTTCGACGCGCTTTTGTGAAAACGCACGGGGTTGAGCCGAGTGCGGAGCATTTGAAATGTTTCGATAGTTTGGCGCAGGAGGCGTGAATGCGCATTCTAGCGATTAGAGGCGCAAATCTTGCAAGTTTAGCTGAGCCTTTTGTCCTTGATTTTGAAGCGCAGCCTTTACGCTCATCTGGCCTATTCGCGATCACAGGCGAAACGGGCGCGGGCAAATCGACGCTGTTAGATGCGCTTTGTCTCGCGCTTTTTGATAAATTCCCGCGTGTAGTATCTGCAAGCGGCAGTGAGGGGGCGCCGGACGCTTCAGGCGAAACGCTAACTTCAGGCGATCCGCGCATCATATTGCGCCGTGGCGCAAGCGCTGGCTATGCGGAAGTGGATTTCGTTGCCCGAGATGGGGAGCGCTATCGCGCGCGCTGTGATTTATTACGCGCCCGCGGCAGCGCAACAGGCCGATTACAAAATCGGCTCCGTAGTCTTTGGCGGCTTGAGGCGATGGGATCGTCTTTGCAAGCCATTGAAACAGGGATTGAGCCTGTTAATCGACGCATCATTGAATTAACGGATCTAAATTTTGACCAATTTCGTCGAACGGCCTTACTCTCCCAAGGTGATTTTGACGCGTTTCTCAGAGCCGACGCGCGTGAGCGGGCTGAGTTATTAGAAAAAATAACGGGCGTTGAAATTTATGCAAAATTATCTCAGCGCGCCTTTGAGGAAGCGCGAGAGGCGCAAGCGCGCGTTCAGTTGTTAGAAAATAAACGCGCCGAGGTAGGCGTGCTTGCAGAGCAAGAACGCGCAGAAACATTGCGTGAAGTCGCTGAAACTCTCAAGACGCGTCAGCAATGTGAAGAGTCTTATCTCAGTGCGCAAAATGCTTTGCGTCAATTAGATCTTTTTGACCAGGCGGAGGGTCGATTGATCCTTGCGCAGCAAGCGCAAGATGAAGCTCAGCGCGCTCTGGAGGCTCTGGGGCCAAAGATTGCGCAACTAGAAAAACGTCAGCGTTTAGAGCCCTTGCGTCTTATTTATCATAAGGCCAAAGAGGCTGAAGATTTGACGCATAAGCTTGAAAATGAGGCTGAGACGTTAAGGGTTCAATTGGGGACGGCTCAGGAAGCTTACACCAAGCTCGCTGAGGACGAGGCTACAGCGCAACAACGATTGGTGGAAATTAACCTCAAGCTTCAGCGACTTTCACCGCTTTGGCTAGAGGCCTCAAGACTAGATGTCGCCATAAAAACACTCACCCCAGGCGTGGTTGAGGCGCGTGGAGTAATTAATAATCATATCAAAAAATTTGAGGAAAATAGATCCGCCTTAACGCAAAGGGAGCAAAGACGTTTGGATCTCTCCCTTGAGCGCACAGCGCTTATAGGGGAGTTAGCGACTTTTGCGGATATTTTGCAATTAGGCGAACAATTAGAGGAAATCGAGCGACGGCTTGATGCGCGTCAGGCGCTTCGAACAGAAAATCAAGTAATGCTCACGCAGCTACATCTTTTAAAGCAGCAGATTGTGAGTTACGCGCATGATCGAGAGCAAATTGATGCCTCTCAAGCGCATGCATTAGCCCAGAGAGATCATTTTCTTCAAGATATTCATAAATACGAGGGTCTGCTTCAGGAAAAGCGCGCGGATACTGTGGAACAAAGATTTAAAGAGAGTTTGGATAAAATCTCGACAGTTAATACGCTTTTGGAATGCGTTACCCGATTTTTAGAAACAACGAAAGACAAAGGAGTTATTGACGAATTATGCGTAGCGCTCACGGCAGAGCTGAGCGAGATTTCGGAAAAACTAATTAAATTAAAGGAGCGGCATGCATGCCAGCTCATAGAGGATATGGAGGCGAGAAAGCTTGGCGACCTCGCAGAGGCTATGAACGCGCCAGAAGCTATGCGCCTGCGCGCCGCGCTCCAGCCTGACTGCCCTTGCCCAGTTTGCGGAAGCCATGAGCATGTCTTCCTTCATGAAGAGAGCGCGGCACAGCAGCTTGTTGCCGCTTTACGCGCGAAACGCGAAGCAACGCTGCAACTGACGACGCAAATGGGGGCGGAAGTAATTACCCTCAGCGCGCGAGAATCCGCTTTGCGCGCGGAAATAATCGCCCTGGATCGTCAAAATGACGATCTATCAACAAAAATTACAAATGCTCAACAGGACTTTCAAAAATTTTTGAAATCAGGATGCATTGATCTCGCGCCAATGGAAATTGAACAGGCGTTGGAGCCGTTAAAGAAAACCCAAGAAGGCTATTTGACGGCCCATGCTCAGCTGGAGCAGAATTTTAATTTAGTGAAGGATCTGCGCGGCTTGCGGGATAAATTACGCAGCAGTTTAGATGGTATTAATCAAACTCTGACTGAGCGCCAGGAAACTTTGGCGCAGCTTAGCGAGAAAACAAATCTTAAGCTTGTTGAACAGTCGCGGCTAAATCAGCTTTTTTCAAGCAATCAAGGCCGGCTTGATGAGTTAGATCTCTATTTGTCCCCCATCCTAAAAGCCTGCGGGATCAGTAGAGAGGAAATTGACTCTATGCCGAACCAGGCGCGCCAGGCATTAAAAGATCAGGCTAGACGACTTTTAGAATTGCGCAATGCGTGTGATGCCTGCGAGAAGGAATTATTTTCTTTAGATTTGGAGATTCCGCATCTTGAAGCGCAAAAAACTGAATTTTTAAAAGACCTGAAGCTTGCTCAGCAGTTTTGTGATCAAAAAGAAAATTCCCTGCGTTTGATTAAAGAACAGCGCCTTGCTGTTTTTTCTGATGGAGATATTGAGTTAAATCAAAAACAAGTTGAGGCTGATCATAGCGCCGCAAAGGAAACGTGGGAGTTAATAAGAGAGCAGCTTAAGGAAATTGAAAAAAATATCGCTATAATTGAAATGCAATATACGGAACGTTCCAAAAAATTAGATTTTGCCCGAAAGCAGCATCAGGATTTAGAGGCGCATATAAGATCATTAATAAGAACGTCAGGTTTGGAAGAGTCGCTTTTGCGTCAATTTTTTGACAGTGATGAAGATTTTTCACAGATACAAGAACTCGTAGATGCGGCAAAAAAAACTTTAGCGATAAGGCAGTCAACAAGAATTGCGCGCTTTAATGATTTAAAAGATATCGAGAAATTGCTAGATCCGGATCTTTCCAAAGATCAGCTTAGTGAGAGAAGCGAAGGACTAAAACAGCAAATTGACTCCTGCTCGATTAGAGTAGGGGCGTTACGACAATTGCTTGAAACAGATGACCTTGCGCGCACACGCATTCACGACATCAATCAAGATATTTCGCTTGCAGGGTCTAGGCGCCAGATTTGGGATGAAATCAATGAGGCGATTGGTTCAAAAAGCGGTGATAAATTTAGGCGCATTGCTCAAAGCATGACCCTCGAGCATCTCATTGTTTTAGCCAATCAGAGGCTTATATATTTTACGACGCGTTATGTTCTTGAAAAATCATCCGAAGTGGATGGGTTGGGCATTCACGTAATTGATCGAGATTTAGGCGATGAGCGACGATCGACGCGAACGCTTTCTGGTGGAGAGCGGTTCTTGGTTTCTTTGGCGCTGGCGCTCGCGCTTGCCGGCCTCGAAGGTCGAGATTCCTACATTGATACCTTATTTATCGATGAAGGGTTTGGATCATTGGATGGCGCGACCTTAGATATCGCAATTGACGCATTGGAGAATTTACAAGGTCAGGGTCGTCGTGTGGGGGTAATAAGCCATGTGGAGGCGTTGCACCAAAGAATCGCGACTAAAATTTGTGTCGAACGGCGTGGCGGCGGAAAAAGCGGTGTGCGGATTGAGGGCGCTTTCTGAAACGATCTCGTCAAAGCGAATGGCGCAGTTAAGCCAATGACATATGACTTACTCATAATTGGCGGGGGAATTAACGGTTGTGCGATCGCTCGTGATGCTGCCGGGCGGGGTCTGTCAGTTTGTCTTTGCGAGCAAAATGACCTTGCAAGCGGCACGTCATCCGCCTCCACTAAGCTCATTCATGGCGGATTGCGCTATCTAGAGCTTTTTGAATTTAAGCTTGTTCATGAGGCGTTGGCGGAGCGCGAGAGACTTCTTGCTAGCGCTCCACATATCATTTGGCCTTTAAAATTTGTTTTACCTTATGAGCAAGGCGGTCGACCGATCTGGATGCTCAGACTTGGGCTTTATATTTACGATCATCTTACCTGGCGTAAACGACTTGACGGATCGCGTATGGTTCGGCTTTCCGGCAATGACTATGGCGCGCCATTGAGGGAGGCATATTCTTTAGCTTTTACCTATTTTGACTGTTGGGTGGATGATGCAAGATTTGTTGTTCTCAATGCTCTTGACGCTAAAGAACGCGGCGCAGAGATTAAAATTGGCGCATGCGTCATTGAGGCGCGGCGCATAGGCGATTTGTGGCGCGTCAAGTTGACGGATGGACAGGAGCTTCTCGCGCACAGTTTAGTGAACGCTTCCGGTCCATGGGTTTCAAAAGTTATTGAGGATGTGTTGCAAAGCGCAAGCCAAAAGCACGTGCGGCTTGTAAAGGGCTCACATATTGTGACACGAAAGCTTTATTCAGGCGATCAGGCTTATATTTTACAAAATAGCGATGGGCGGATTGTCTTTGTTATTCCCTATGAAAAAGAATTCACCCTCATAGGCACAACAGATGTGTCCTTTGACGCGCCGCCTGGACCAGTTACGATAAGCGACAGCGAGCGAGATTATCTTTTATCTGTTGTGAGTCATTATTGGCGTGTTCCAGTATCGCGCGAAGAGATTATTTATAGCTATTCAGGTCTTAGACCTCTTTACGACGATGGCGCCTTAAATGCATCAGTTGTGACGCGGGATTACGCCTTTGACCTTGATGTCGCACAAGGACATGCGCCAGCGCTGTCCATATTTGGCGGAAAATTAACAACATCCCGCCGATTAGCCGAGCATGCTGTTAATCAATTAAGTCAATTTTTTAAGCATGCGGGGCCAGCTTGGACAAAAGAAGCAAAACTTCCCGGCGGCGAGAGTTCGTTCGAGGATGCGTATAAAACACTGAGGCGACAGGGGCCTTTTTTAAGCGAAGGAGAGGCCTATCGCTTAGCGCGGGCTTATGGCGCTCGCGCAACTCGTATTTTAAAAAACGCTAGAATTAAGCAAGACCTTGGGCGTGATTTTGGCTGCGGCTTATATGAAGCGGAAATAGCCTATTTAAAAGAGCATGAATGGGCTCGGCGTGGAGAGGATATCCTTTGGCGACGCAGTAAGCTTGGCCTATGCATGAGCGCGAGCCAGCAACAAGCCTTATCCGCTTTTATGGGCGGTTGAATATTTTTGTTCCCGCAAGCGTTGAGTCTGCGCCATGAATAATGCTCTTTGCCAATGCCGGGGCGTAGTTAGCGATATGATGTGAAAAAAATTCAGCGATTGCCTCACGTCGCATGCTGTGAGGGTCGTTGTTTTTCTTTGCTCTTTCAGCCGCCTTAATCAGCAAAGTCCCGCCGCGAGCGAGCGCAAAAAGACGCAGATAGGGCGTTGCGCCAGCAAGCGCGATATTTTGATCCTGCTTTAGCGCTTGCTGGATGAATGCGCTTGCTTCTCTTAATGCTTGCACAGCAATGATGAGATCTTCGCAGTCATGATCCTGTGCAATTTTATCCATATCCTTCAATTCATTTTCAAGAATTATTCCTTCTGAGAGCAGAATTTTACGCATTGTTAAATCTATTGCTTGCACGCCATTAGCGCCTTCATAGATGGCGCAGATGCGGGCGTCGCGCATGAGCTGGGCTGCGCCTGTTTCTTCAATATATCCCATTCCGCCAAATATCTGGACGCCAAGCGATGTCGTTTCATTGGCGATGTCAGATGAAAAGGCCTTGGCGATTGGCGTGAGGAGGCTCGCGCGCTCGAACGCAGCTTTCGCTTTAATAGGATCTTTTTCGCGGGAAGCTCTATCCAGACTCGCGGCGGTCTCAAAACAAATGCTTCGTGCGGCGCTTGTAAGACTAGCCATGGTTAGCAACATGCGCATAACATCAGGGTGGTCAATAATAGAACTCGTTGCTTTAGCCCCTAGCGCGCGCCCTTGTTTGCGCTCTAGAGCATAGGCAAGAGCCATTTGGGTAGCGCGTTCCGCCAATGCCACGCCTTGGATGCCCACACTCAGACGGGCATTATTCATCATGGTGAACATACAGGCGAGACCGTTGTTTTCTTCGCCAATTAAATAAGCTGTTGCGCCTTGTGTATCGCCAAATGACATTGTGCAGGTTGGGGAGCCATGAATGCCAAGTTTATGCTCCAGACCAACGCAGCGTATGTCATTGCGTCGCGTGAATCCGCCAGCGTCATCTGCTAAGAACTTTGGCGCAAGAAACAACGAAATGCCCCGCGTGCCCGCTGGCGCATCTGGCAAGCGCGCGAGAACGAGGTGAATAATATTTTCTGATAAGTCATGTTCGCCATAGGTAATATATATTTTCTGGCCGTAAATACGATAAGACCCTTTTTCACTGCGCTCTGCGCGTGTTCGGAGCAACGCGAGATCTGTGCCGGCTTGGGGTTCAGTAAGATTCATGGTTGCAGGCCATGCGCCGCTGATAATGTGAGGCAGATAAATATTTTTTAATTCTGCTGAGGCGTGGGCCGAAAGCGCTTCAATCGCTCCATGACTTAATAGGGGGCAAAGCGCAAAAGCCATATTGGCGCTGTTCCAGATTTCTGTACAAGCTGCGTTAAGCAATATTGGCAGCGCTGAGCCCCCATATTCTGCCTCGGCCGAAAGTCCATTCCATCCGCCGTCTTTCCATTTTTCATAGGCTTCTTTCCAGCCGGGCGCAGTTGTGACGGCGCCTGCATTAAAGCGCGCGCCAATTTGATCGCCAATTTTATTCAGCGGCAATAATTGCGTCTTAGCGAATTTTTCTGCTTCTAAAATTGTTTGTTCGGCAAAACCATCGGCGAGATCTTGGAATGAACCGGACGCCATCTCTTCTTCGCGCGCAGCCAGTTTTAAGGCGAAGAGGATGTCGTCTGTTGGGGCATAGGGCGTCATGAAGGTGGGTCCAGGTCAAGAGTTACGCAGAGAGGTATTTTAAAGCGACCGTCTGTGGGGAAGGGCCGCGCCGCCAGATGGTTTTTCTTTGCGGCGCCCATTGAAAAGTGTAAAAGCCTTTTGATCGTGAGGTAAAGAGAAGATGATCTGCGTTTATGCCGCTTTTTGACTATGCCTGCGCGGCTTGCGCGCATGAATTTGAGGCTCTGAGTCGTTTCGATGAGACGCCAGCCTGTCCTATTTGCGGCGCGGCGCAGGCGCAGCGTCAACTTGCTCATATTGCAAAACCCATTACAGAGAGCGACCCAGGGCTGAGCTGCCAGCGGACGGGCGGCGACGCCTGTCAGGGCTGTCCAGCTCTGGCGGGAGAATTTTGAGCGCCATAATCACCCCTATGCGCCAGTTTTCATGGGGTGGATAAGAAAAATGCGGGTTTCTTCCCCTCAGGCAGTTGACTTGCGTCACGGGAGTGTGAATCTCCCCAAAATCCGCCAGCGGTTCTTGCTGGCGGGGAAAGACGCAGCCGGCGCTTTGGCTGCTCATCAGAGCGTTTATCAAAAAGGAGATGTTCCATTCGCCGACCTATGAAGACCGCTGCGGCCCCATTGAAAGAGGGACCGCGCATCAACCGAGACATTCGCGCCCGTGATGTGCAGCTAATTGACGCCGAGGGCAAAAATCATGGCGCTATCCCAATTCAGGACGCGCTGACCATGGCGGAGGAGGCAGGATTAGATCTCGTTGAGATCGCTCCAAACGCTGAGCCCCCAGTGTGCAAGATCCTTGACTACGGACGTTTTCGCTTCGCCGAGCAAAAGAAGGCGGCGGAAGCGCGCAAAAAACAGAAAGTCGTTGAGGTCAAAGAAATTAAATTGCGGCCTGGCATCGACGATCATGACTATGACGTTAAAATGCGCGCCGTGCGACGCTTCTTTGAAGAAGGCGATAAGGTTAAAGTGACGCTGCGTTTTCGCGGCCGCGAAATCGCGCACCAAGATCTTGGCTTTCGGCTTCTGACCCGTGTGAAGGCAGAGACAGAAAAGCTAGCTAAAGTTGAGCTGGAGCCATCAATGGAAGGTCGCCAGATGGTTATGGTTCTTGCGCCGCGTTGAGCCAGCTTTCCTTCTTTCGCTCTCTTGCCACAGCTTTGCTTGAAAGAGCGCCCCCAATTAGCGAGCATGGTCGGCAGCAAAAGCTTGAGACGTTTTGGCGTTATCTCAAGCCGGCTGCAGCGCTTGGGGTTGTTTTTTTCTTCATCTCGATCGAGGCGCGCGCGCAATTAGCTTTGCCTGGCGCTGTTGCGCCAACGCCAGCAGGCGTCAATGCGACGTCAGGAAGAAAAAGCGCCAGCGGCGGTGAAGCGCATTTGCGTCCTGTTATGCTAAAGGCTCCGGCCGAAGACACGATTATTGGCAAAACTCTTAAGCGCGATGGGTTTGGAAGCGAAATTGAATTTTCGCGTAATGGCGCTGATTTAGAGATAAAGCGCTTAATTTTTATTGGCGATCGACTATCGCGTTCAGGCGAACAGTGTCGCGTTGAGGTCTCTGGCGCGTCTATTAAGCTTGCTGCAAAAGATGGTCTGACAGGACTAAAGCGTTATCAAATTGATGCGCCAGCGTGTGCATTTAGCCTTGATGTCTTAGATGGCGCAGTGCTTGTTTCTAATGAGGGCAAGGCTTGCGAGCTGAAATCGTCGGATTGTCGAGCAGACCCCGCTGGACTTTGGGGTATGACAGAGGGCGAGTTTGATCCGAAAAAGGCCGCAGATATGCTTGCAGCGCGCGCTGACGTTGAAAAGACAATGCGCGGTAATTTTCGGGCTCTTTATGATCGCAATAAAAAAGAAAAAGAGCTTCGAAATTCAATTGTTCGAGAGCAGGCAGGTTTTTCATCAAGGCGTGAGGAGATTTGTCGATCTTACGCAAAGGAATCTGAATTTGGATACTGCGCTTTAAGATTAACGGAAGCGCGCGCAATCCTGCTCGGAGCGCAATTTGCCGCTGGATCAAAAGCGACAGAGCCAAATAAAGGCGCTCCTGGATCAACCCGCTAAATCCTTCGTAGGGGCGAGGTTGCGCCAAACTATTTTTCTCTAATTTCTATAGTTCATAAAAAAATTTTTAAGTATTTTTACGCATTAACATGCCGCGAGCAGGATCATAGGCTATAAGCGCAGCGATCAGAAAAACAGCGGTGTAAGCGCTTACGGCGGCGCAAGAGATCCAATCAAATTTTTGATAGAAAGAAAAGCGGATCAGCTCAACGGCGTGTGTGAAGGGATTAAGGGCGCAAGCGTAATAAAGGTAAGGGCTCGATTCTTTTACGCGCCAAAGAGGATAAAGCGCGGAAGAGGCAAAAAACATAGGAAAAATTACGAAATTCATCACGCCAGCAAAATTTTCAAGCTGTTTAATCAAAGATGAGAGGACCATGCCAAGCGCCCCAAGCATGAGTCCGCAGAGAGCCAGGGCAGGTAAGACGGTCACATAGCCCCATAAGCTCGGCGGTTCAATTTCCCAAAAATACGCAATGAGTAAATAGGCATAGACTTGTAAGATAGAAACAAAAACGCCTGCAAAGAGTTTAGAGCTGAGCAAAAACCATCGTGGAAAGGGAGAAATCAGCAGCGTGCGCATACTGCCCATTTCTCTGTCATAAACCATGGACAAGGAAGATTGCATGCCGTTGAAGAGCTGGATCATCGCCATCAATCCCGGCGTGATATAAACCTCATATAATATATAGGTGTCATAGGGGGGGATAATTGAAATCCCCAGCACTTGACGAAATCCAGCGGCAAAGATGAAGAGCCAAACGAGTGGGCGCACAAGCGCAGAAATAAAGCGCTCGCGTTGATGTAAAAATCTAAGTCCCTCCCGCCAGACAATGCCCCAGAGACAAATCAAATATTGCCGAAGAGCAAGAGGTTTAATGCGGTCTTGCGCAGTCAAGCTCATATTAAAGGCCTTTCGGCGTGATTTCCTGTGATTAAGGCGAATGCTTCGCTAATTGTAGCGGCTCCAGAATTTTTAATAATATGATCTGCGCGTCCTGTTGCGAGTATTTTTCCTTGATGAAGAATAATCACTTCGTCATCATGATCGATCTCATCAATCAAATGCGTTGTCCAAAGAACGCTTAAGTTTTGCTCTTTCACAAGGCTGCGCACTTGCGCAATAAGGTCTGCGCGCGCCTTGATGTCTAAACCTACTGTAGGTTCATCGAGTAGGAGCAAATGTGGCGCATGCATCAAGGCGCGTAGAATTTCAACACGTCGCATTTGTCCGCCAGAAAGCGTGCGCGCTTTATCCTGTGCGCGTCCTGATAGGCCTGCGCGCTCCAGCGCAGCAAGACCTAAGGCGCGGGCTTTCTTGGGCTCAATGCCATGTAAAGCGGCGTGATAGAGTAGGTTTTGTATCAGACTGAGTTCAAGGTCTAAGGTGCGTGATTGAAAGACGACGCCTAGCTGACGTAACGCAGCGCTGGGGTGGCGAATAATATTAAGGCCAAAAATATTTATTTCGCCCTGTTGAGCAGCATAAAGACGCGTAATGA
Source organism: Methylocystaceae bacterium (assembly GCA_900299115.1). Taxonomy (GTDB): domain Bacteria; phylum Pseudomonadota; class Alphaproteobacteria; order Rhizobiales; family Beijerinckiaceae; genus Methylocystis. Next base: position 40,752 of record OMIO01000098.1, read on the forward strand.
GGGAAAAAAGCGTTGTCTTACCAGCGCCATTTAACCCCAGTAAGACAGTAAATCGGCCTTGTGGCGTGGAAAATGTAACATCGTCAAGCGCTTTGCGCGCGCCATAGGCGTGGGTGAGGTTGGTTACGCAAAGGGCTGGAGTAGGTAGCGCGTTCATTGCGGCGCCACGACAACGCCCCAGGGAAATGCTCCAACAGGGATAGATTTAATAACTTTAAGATTGGCGACGTCTATCACAGAAACGTCATTCGATACGCCATTTGCAGTGAGCAGATATTTTTCATCGGGCGTAAAGGCTAAATGCCATACGCGTTGACCAACGAGGAGATATTTCTCAACCTCTTTTGTCTGCGCGTTAATTACAGCGACGCGGTTTGCGGGACCAAGCGCAACAAAGGCGTGAGCGCCGTCGCGCGTAATCGAGACGCCTATTGGCTGAATGGCCTCCTTTGACAGGCCTGGGATGTCAAAGGAGATTTTTTGTTTGATCGTTTTTTTTTCAGGATCAATGACGCTAACTGTGCCGCCAACTTCTGAAGAAACCCAAAGCTCTGATCCATCATGTTTAAAAGTTGCAAATCTTGGACGGTTGTCTACGAGAATATTGGCAATAATTGTTTTTGTTTTTGTATCTATAATATGCGCCATATTTGTTGTTTCGGACGTATTAACAAGTAATTTTCCATCAGGGCTAATCGCCATGCCCTCTGGCTCTACGCCAACTGGAATATCGCCGATTTGATCTTTGCGTTTAATGTCAATCAGCGTGACCAAATTATCGTTTTCATTGGAGACATAGATTGTTTCGCCATCTGGACTAAGCGTTAATAATTCTGGGTCAGGTCCCGAGGGCAGCTTGCCGATGATTTTTTGAGCCTTGGCGTCGAGCACTTGAATCGCATCATCATCGCCGGCGCAAATATAGAGTTCTGATCCATCCTTATTTAATTCGACGCCGCGCGGCCGCCTGCCAACTTTAATAGTCGCGACGACATCGAGTTTATCGGTGTCTATAATGGAGATTGTGTTGCCTTTTTCATTGCTCACATAAGCAAGATAGGCTGTAGCTGGAGAGGCGAAGGTTAAGGCTACAAAAATTAAAATTAGAAGCAATTTGTTCATTTTAGCCTACATTTGGTTTCGGGCTGATCATAGCCGAGCGTGTCGAGTTCGCTGGTTTGATGAAGAAACCCCTCTTGCGGCGAGACAGATATAGTCATGCGTCCATCAGAAAGAAGAATGGGTTGGCGTAACTGCTGGTTCCAAGATCTAATCGTTAAACGGACGCCTTTGAACGCCGCAATTGAGAAATCTTTACCCAAAATATAGTTCAGCAAATCTGCCGGTCGATTTGATTGCGTTCGCACCGCCGCCTCGCCGATCACGCGCATTGCAAGCCAAGCGGCGTTATCCCTTGAATTCATTGTCCGATGGTAATTTGTTATAAATCTATTTTGTAGTTGATGGGCCCCCCATTGTTCATGAGCGGCGTCCCAATTGGTTGGATATAAGCCAGCTGAGCCGACAACAAGCTTTGGCTCCCACGTATGGTAAGGTAAATAAGCGGCAAAGACATTGTTTTCATCAAGCGCAAGTAAGACATCATAGCCTGCGGCATTTTGAGTAAGCGTCGGCATTTGTCGTTGCGTTTGGACGGATCCTGAGTCGCTTCGGCGCCCACCGCCTGTGTCTTCGTAGAGTCTTTCTTCAATAATTTTTGCGCCAAATTTCTTAGCGGCCCGGCGATAGGCTTGCGCGAGCAAGTCATCTTCCGGATGTGAGCCCTTGATCAGGAGCCAGCGTCGCCATTGTTTCCAGATAAGATATTGCGCTAGTCCATCTGCAAGCATTGCGCGATCGGGCGCAATATGAATGATATTCGCTCGACAATCTTCTTCGCGCAAACTCACATCGGACGCAGAGATATTGAA
>OMIO01000099.1 GCA_900299115.1 Methylocystaceae bacterium
AAAGGCACCTTACGCGCATGAACTTTTAAGATCTTCTCGCGACCAATAAAGTCAGGGTTAGGCACCTGGATCTGTCGGTCAAATCGTCCCGGACGCAGCAAGGCTGGATCGAGCACATCTGCGCGGTTCGTGGCTGCAATCAGAATAATGCCTTCATTGGCTTCAAACCCGTCCATTTCAACCAAGAGCTGGTTCAAGGTTTGCTCGCGCTCATCATTGCCGCCGCCAAGACCTGCGCCGCGATGGCGTCCAACCGCATCAATTTCATCAACAAAGATGATGCAGGGCGCGTTTTTCTTCGCCTGTTCAAACATGTCTCTGACGCGCGAGGCGCCAACGCCGACAAACATTTCAACAAAGTCAGAACCGGAAATAGAAAAAAACGGCACGCCTGCTTCGCCCGCGATTGCGCGCGCAAGCAGCGTTTTACCTGTTCCAGGAGGGCCAACGAGCAAAACGCCGCGCGGAATGCGCCCGCCTAAGCGTTGAAACTTTTGCGGGTCTCTTAAAAATTCGACAATCTCTTGAAGATCTTCTTTTGCTTCATCGACGCCTGCGACGTCTTCAAAAGTTACCTTGCCCTGCGTCTCGGTTAAGAGTTTGGCTTTCGACTTACCAAATCCCATGGCGCGACCGCCTGCGCCGCCTTGCATTTGTCGAGAGAGAAATATCCACACGCCAAGAAAGGCGACAAGCGGCAGCGCATTGAGCAACAAGGTCATGAGCCAGCCGCCGCCTTCATGTATCGGCTTAGCGCTGATTGAAATATTTTTTGCTTGCAGCCGTGGGATGAGATTTGCTTCGTCTGGGGTGTAAGTCGAAAAAACGCGATTGTCGTTAAAATGACCCATAACTTCATTGCCCGCGATGGTTACATCGTGAACGCGGCCTTGATCAATTTGTGAGAGGAGTTCGCTATAGGTAATGTCGCGCACGGCAGTGCGCTGACTTGGTTGCTGAAACAGCATGACTAAGGCGACAACGAGCAGTCCAATAATCGCCCAAAGGGCCAGATTCCTAAAATTTGCGTTCATTAGAGCTGCCTGAGACAAGCGTTTGTTAGGGACCATCCCAAGCAACGCGTTGAAATTATAAGATAGGCGTCTCACCAAGAATTGCCAAGGGGCCGACGCCTGCGCTTGTGTTGGACGCTATCGCCTAAGACCTTGACTTTTTGGGGTTAAGAAGCGTTTTTGATTGTTGTTGGGCCTTTACGAGGCGGCGCGCGGCTTATTTCAACGGCGCCATTGTTTATTTTGATGATACAGCCCGCGAGCGTCTTTTGCCATGGCGCGCTTCTTTGTAGCGCTTCATGGAGTTGCGCAACAAGACGTTCAAGACGTTCTAACTTCAGCAAAAATTGTGGGGATAGGCGTGCGATCTCCTGGGCTAAAAGACGCAACACGATTTCACTGGGAAGATGTTCTAATTCTAAGGCGCTAAAAAGCGTTTTGGCGTCTTGCTGATCCAATAAAGCCTGCGCGCGAGCATTTCTTGCATAAAATTCTAACGCCTCATTAACGCGTTGAGCGCGCCGCCCTAGTCGTCGCAGCGCCTCAGAAGTTAACCCTTCTTCGGCAAGCGTTGGCATGATTTTGCGCAGACGCGCGCGCGTATATTTATCATTAAGATTTGTTGGATCATTGAAAAAAGGATGCTGCGCCTCATGACAAATTTTAATGAGATCTGCTTTTGAAAAACTAAGCAAAGGTCTTAGGAGTTGTATCTTATTTAATTTTCTTCTACCCGCCATGCCCGCAAGGCCGCTCAGACCAGAGCCGCGCGTTAAGCGCAATAGAATTGTTTCCGCCTGATCATCTGCATGATGCGCTGTTACAATTGCATCAGCGCTAATTTCTTTTGCGCAAGCCTCTAAGAGATGATAGCGCGCGTCTCGCGCGCGTTCTTGTAGGCTTGTTGTTGGTTTTTCTCCCAACCAGTTGAGGCGATGGTGGGTAAAACCCAATTCTTGCGCCCAGCGTCTGACAGTCTCTGCTTCTAAAGAAGACTCTTCGCGCAAGCCATGATCCACGGTTGCAACGGCAATGGAATGATTGGCCCTTGCAGTCCATTTTTTCATAAGAAGCATTAATGCGACAGAATCTGGTCCGCCAGATATGGCTAAGAGAAGGGACGGATAAGGTCTTAAGATGTCAAGAGCTTGTGCTTCCTCAATTGGCTGATGCAAGCTTATTCCCTTACTCAATGAAATTTATTTGCACTGTATTTTTTTACTTTCACGCTGCGCTGTTTCTTTAACGCGCGCAGGCGCTGCTGGGTATTTTACCTCTATTTCATTAAATGAGGCGCAGGCTTGCTCTTTGGCGCCAATGGCGATGAGAGATTGTCCTAATCGAAGCAAGGCGTCAGGCGCTTGGCCCGATTGAGCAAATTTAGTTGTGATTTCAAGATATTTTTCAGCCGCCTCTCTATAACGATTGCGCAAATAAAAACTTTCTCCAAGATAGAATGTCGCCGCCGGCGCATATTTTGTTTTGCTATTTTTTGCTAAAAATTTCGAAAATGATTTCTCTGCTAATTCAAAATTTCCTGCCTGCAGCGTTGAAACGGCTGCATCATAATCATCCTTTGGATCTGAGGATGATAGGGGGGGAGATTTTGTTTTGTCATTGTCTTGGGTTGCTGGTGAGACGCTGCTCGTTCCTGCGTTGCGGGAGAGATCCATTGGTTGGCCCACTTCTCGTTGTGTTAAAGGCGCAGCAGGCTTTGCGTCATTATTCAACGGAGACGAGGGTGGAGAGGCGCCAAGAGGCTTGGGCGCGCCGACCGCATTTGGCTCAGCGCTTGGATTGAATGCATCGGAACGTTTTGTTGGTTTGAGCTCTGGGTTTTGTGCGGGGTTTGAGGCGTTAGAGGATAAATTGTTTTGCGTGTCGTTTGGGCGAGAATTGCTTTCCGCGGCGCGCGGCGGCTCCTGACGCAGGACGCGGATCTGCTCCTCAAGCATTTGCACCTTGTGTTGTAACTCTTCAGCTTGTCCTGTCATTGCGCGTAATTCGCGCTCTAATCGATCAACTCGGGTTGATAAGGCGCCTGAGTCTGCATTGGCGCGCGGAATTTCTGCAAGATTTTCTTCCCCCTCAATCGGCGATCTCTCTAGCGCTTGCGTGAGATGCCATAAGTCGGACAAATGCTTTTGGGGAACATAATGGGGATTGATTGCATAAGTTTTTGTTGCGCTGATGAAAAAAATCATCTGAGCAACTAAAAACACATGTGCAAAGCGCGATTTCGTCATTAGGCCACAGATAGATCGGTTAGGGCTCGCTCTGAGCGGGTGATGTTCTTCATTAAATATAGGCGCGTGTTTCGACGGAATTTAGGCGTATGGTTCCTGATCTGCGTATGACAACTGAAGGGATACAGCCAAAATACGCGCGAACTTATTTATTCTTTTTGACGCCAAAGACTTATTGCTGCTGAGATCATTCAAATTCTATTCATATGTTGAGGTTTATCAGGACTTTGACAGGGCCTCACACCGCTGACTACAAAGCCTCTCTGGGTCGTAATTTGAGGTCGCTTCTTTTATATTTGTTTGGATGAGATTCGACCCTTCGTCATGAGTAGGGTGAGCGGGCGAGGGCAATTGCGATATAATTCTCACGCCTTGAGAAAAACCATTTTAAAGCGCATGCCGAGCTCAAGCTTTTGGCTTGAGGATTATTGCGTCTCTATGCGTCTCTTGGCTATTTTTTTTATCAGTATTTTTTTTACATCCTGCGCCGAGCTCGAACGCCAGGGTCAGCTCTTTGAACCAATTCCATCACAAAAATCCGTCTCCAGCGCATTAAGCACAACCGATAATCGCGGCTCTGTTCAACATAAGGAGCTCGTTACTCAGTTTGGCGGAGAATATCATGCGCCTCAGGCCGAGGCCTATCTTGACGCAATTTTGGTGAAACTTGCCGAAGCGAGCGATGTTCCTGGTCAGTCAGCTTACAAAGTCACTATTTTGAATACGCCTGTAGTGAATGCATTCGCATTGCCCTCAGGCAATCTCTACGTCACGCGGGGATTGCTCGCCTTGGCGGCGGATGCCTCTGAGGCGGCAGCCGTCATGGCTCATGAAATTGCCCATGTGACGCTGCGACATAGCGCTTTACGCGCTGAACGAGAACGCGAAGCAGCCTTAATCTCACAAGCCGCCGCGGTCATCCAAAATAGACAAAAAGGCGAGGAAGTTCGATCGCATCAGCGACTTTCTGTTGCAAGTTTTTCACGTCAGCAGGAACTAGACGCAGACATAGCTGGCGTGCGCGTCATTGCGCGCGCAGGATTTGATCCCTATGGCGCGTCACGTTTTTTAACCGCGCTCGGTCGATCGAGTGATTTACGCTCGTCGCTTTACGGTAAGAAAAAGGGCGCATTCGATTTTGACATCATGTCGACGCATCCCTCGACGCCCGATCGCGTCGCGCGAGCCGTCGCCTCAGCGCGTGAGCTTGGCGCGCCCGGTCTTGGGGTTCGCGATCGCACTGGATATCTTGCGGCAATAAATGGCGTAGCCTTTGGAGACGATCCAAATGAAGGCTTTGTGCGGGATCGCAAGTTTACCCATCCCCGACTAAATTTTACTTTTATCGCGCCTGAGGGCTTTTTATTAGAAAACGCCAGTGAAGCTGTGTTTGGCGTAAGGCAGCCCGACAATGAAGCGCTCAGGCTGGATAGTGTGCGTAATCCACATTTTGGCGGGTTGGAAACCTATTTGAACTCAGGTTGGATTGATGGACTCCTCGCTTCATCAATCAAGAAATTAGATATTAATGGCCTATCGGCGATCACAGCTACTGCGCGTGCAGGGGAGTGGAACTTTCGTATCGCTGTGATTCAACATGGCGATTTTCTCTATCGGTTAATTTTTGCCGTGAGAGCCTTAACCGATACTGTCGATCAGTCTTTCCTCCAGTCGATTAACTCCTTTCGCCGTTTAACCCCACAGGAATACCTAGACGTGCACGGCCTACGCCTGGCGGTCATTGCGGCTGAGGCGGGGGATAGTCCAGAAACGCTGGCGCAGCGCATGGTTGTTCCCAATCGGCCATTAGAATATTTCAGGCTTCTCAATGGGTTAGCTGAAAATGACCCCGTCATTCCAGGAGAACATTACAAAATTGTAATCGAATAATTGAGGTAAGTCCGGAACATCCTCTGAGCCCATGTGTTGAACATTTAGAGTTGTTCAAAAAGCGTCTGCGATCGGAGCTTAAAATTCCGACCGACAATAAGCGCAGAGGGAGTCTTTGATGGCTTACTTACCTGGTCTTGGCAGAGAATTACTTAAAGCGGCCGCAAATGCGCCATTTCTGGAGAGAGAGGAAGAGAAGCAACTTGCTCTAAACTGGCGGGATCAGGGGGATCGTCACGCCTTACACAAATTAACCTCCGCTCACATGCGCCTCGTGATCGCGCTTGCCGCCAAGTTCCGCCATTACGGCCTTCCTCTAACAGATCTTGTTCAAGAGGGGCACGTTGGCCTGCTCGAAGCTGCTGCGCGTTTTACGCCTGAGCGGGATGTACGCTTTTCAACCTATGCAACATGGTGGATACGCGCTTCAATTCAGGATTACGTCTTGCGCAATTGGTCTATCGTGCGGGGCGGCACCAGTTCCAGCCAAAAAGCGCTTTTTTTCAATCTACGTCGGCTTCGCGCAAAACTTGCTCGCGATCCTCGCATGCAATCTTCGGGAGTGGCTTATAGAGAAATCTCTAAAGCGCTCGGCGTCTCTTGCGCAGATGTCGAAACAATGGATGCGCGTTTGTCGGGTTCTGATGTTTCGCTCAACGCGCAACTTGTCGATGATGATGCGGCTGGATCAGCGCAACGCATGGACTTCCTTGTCGATGAACAACCATTGCCTGATGAAGTGGTTGAGCAAAATGTCGATACGGATCGGCGCGTTCAGTGGCTAAAAGACGCTTTGGCGATCTTGTCTGATCGTGAGCTGCGAATTGTTCAAGAAAGACGTCTCACAGAAGAATCTGTAACCCTTGAAATGCTAGGCGATAAATTGGGTATTTCGAAGGAGCGCGTTCGACAAATTGAAAATCGCGCCCTGAGTAAGTTGCGTCGTGAGCTCTCGCGTTTGCAAGGCGATGATGTTCATCTGTTAGAAGCGCAGATGGCCTAAACATAAAAGCCCTCCTTACGGAGGGCTTTTTTTCTTGAGTAATTTTAAAGCTATCTCTTAAGCAGCGCGATCAACATCTGAATCATCGCCTTCGCCATCCGTATCGGCGTCCGAAGCTGCAGCCTCGTCTCCTTCGTTTTCCGCCTCAATCTTAGGACTGCGTTTTGGGCCCTTCTGTAAGAAAGACTCAATGAGCTTTAGCGCCTCGGCGTCGATTAAGCGGCGCACAGCTGCGATTTCCCGAGCCATGCGATCAAGAGCAGCTTCGTAAAGTTGGCGTTCGGAATAAGACTGTTCAGGCTGCGTCTCTGAGCGGTAAAGATCTCTGACAACTTCAGCAATTGTCACCAAATCTCCTGAATTAATTTTGGCCTCATATTCCTGAGCGCGACGGGACCACATTGTGCGCTTAATTCGCGCGCGGCCGCTTAGCGTGCCAAGCGCCTTTTCGACGATGTTGGTTTCCGCAAGTTTTCGCATGCCGACTGAGATCACTTTGCTTGTCGGCACTTTTAGGATCATCTTATCCTTGAGGAAGCTAACAACAAAAAGCTCAAGGCTAAAGCCAGCGACTTCCTGAATTTCAATGTTCGTAATCTGGCCCACGCCATGGGCGGGATAGACAATGAACTCATTCAATTTGAAGCCATGCTTTGGCGTTGCAACTTTCGCTTTGGCGGGTTGAGCCGCTTTCGGGTCTAAAACGGGTTGTTTTGCCGCCGGGGACGAGGCATTCGCAGGCGCAGGCGCGGTGGCCGATTTTACTGCGGAAGGCTTAGCCGTTGCGACACGCGGTGGGACGCTTGCAGGCGCGGGTTTAGCCGCTGTGCTTGCCTCGACCGGCGTTTTCACCTGGGACGTTTTCACCTGACTTGGCGCAGTCGTTTTTGCAGCCATTGGGGCCGCCTTGTCGCCTGTCTCAGACTTGTTGGCGCTGGCGGGAGCAGGAGATTTCTGGTCAATTGGCTTTGTCGCCTTAACGGGCTGTTTTGCGTCAGTTTCTGGGGCTTTTACTGGCTTAGCTGGCGCTTTCGCCGTTGCAGGCGTTTTTGGAGAGGGCGCTGGCGCAGCTTTTTCGGAGGCGGGCGCTTTAGACTTGCTCATTGGCGCTTTTGTCGCTTGAGCGCTTTTATCCGCGGAGGCTCCCTTAGTTGGGGCGGCGGCTTTAACGGCGACAGGAGCGGTCTTGGCGACAGGCGTCTTAGGGGCAGGCGTCTTAGCGTCAGGCGTCTTCGTGTTGGGCGCCTTGGCGACGGTCGCGGGTTTATTTGCCGTCTTCGCAGGCGCAGCAACGGTAGAAGCTGCAGCTTTTGCCGCAACTTTGGATTTTTCGGGCGTTTTTGCCGTAGTCGAAGCTTTGGCGACAGGCGCAGCTGGTTTTTTGGCTGGTTGCGCTTTTGGCGAACTTACCGTCGAGACTTTCGTTGCTGATTTGCTGGGCGCGCTTTTAGCCGCAACAGTGGTTTTAGCAGCTGGTTTTTTGCTTGACGTCTGTGCCGGAGAAGAGCTGGAACTCTTTGTTTTAATGTTCTTTTTAGAGGATGGCATACGCTTTACTCCGAGTGCGGCCCAGTCAACCGACGGCCCGCGAGAAACTTTTATCTTTTACCGGCGCGCGCTCTATTTCTCTCATCGCAACCTGGCTCAAGCAACATGAGAACAAGGCTCAGAAACCCGCGCTGAGCGATAAGTCATCACATATGCTGGGGGCGAGGCGCGGTTACGCTTCCACCGAAAGATAAGCTTTATAAAAAAAAGCTATAACACGCCGGAGGGCAAAAATCAAAGACGCTGTGCCCCGAGAACGGCCGCTAAGCAGGCGCGTTTTTTATTTAATATATTGAAATTAAACTCGTTTTTTGGCGTTAACGTTTTGGACACTCTTCTGGCAATGTCTTGAGCCCCAGTTGAGGCCAAAGCGGATCAATCGCCTTCGCCGGGCTCTGATGAGAAATGATCGGGATATTTGCCAGGCTTGCCATCCCATTCCTTGGCGTCAGCTGGCGCTTCACGCTTCACGGTAATATTTGGCCAATTCTGAGCCATATCCGCGTTGAGCTTGAGCCATTGTTCAAGATTTGGCTCTGTGTCTGGCTTAATTGCTTCAGCAGGACATTCTGGTTCGCAAACGCCGCAATCAATACATTCATCCGGATGAATAACGAGCATATTCTCGCCTTCATAGAAGCAATCCACCGGACAAACTTCCACGCAGTCCATATACTTACACTTGATACAATTTTCCGTAACCAGATAAGTCATAAGCGCAATACTCCGGCGATTGCTGCGCTTGCTAGCGTTTTTGCCGCTCGCATGCAAGGCGTCAGGACAAGGGCTCTCTCAAAAGAACATCAGCGCTGAAAATCCCCACAGCGAACGGTCTATAAATTATCAGGCTCCAGTAATGGGGCTTCACACCTTAATCATAAATAGATGATTCATTTGAACAAACACTATTCCTTTGCGACAGGCGCACGAGGATCGTTTCGAATGCCGTCTCGGGTTCAAGCCAGCTAAATTGTGGCAATTGATGCCGCGCAAAAGTGAATTGGCGTTTGGTGTAGCGCCGCGTGTCTCCTTTTCCCTTCTCAATTGATTCTGCCAGGGAGCTGGCGGCGTTGAGATAAGCGCTTAGATGCGGCACGCCGAGAGCGCGCATGCAGGGTAAGCTTGGATCGAGGTTGCGCGCGTTAAGAGCTCTGACCTCATCCAGGGCGCCTTCTGCAATCATGTGATCAAATCTGTGATTAATGCGTTTTCTCAACGCGTCCCGATCTGGGCTGAGAAAAAAGGCTGTGCTGCTCATGCCCTCGAGCGCAGGCGTTGCTCTGGGTCCCTGATAGGAAATCAACGGCTGTCCCGTTGCGATGAAAACTTCTAATGCGCGTAAAATGCGCTGGGGATCCGAGGGCTTCAGTTTTTCGGCAGTAAGTGGATCGAGGAGGGTGAGTTCTTCATAAAGCTGTTTGGTTTCTTTGCCTGCCGCGCGCCGGCGAACCTCATGACGGACCGCTTCAGGAACTTGAGGAATTTCTGATATCCCCAGTAGGGCTGCTTTGAAATAAAGCCCCGTACCGCCAACAAGGATTGGCGTTTGTTGCGTATCCTTAAGCTTAAGAAGAACTTTTAAGAGATCCTTGATCCATCGCGCTACGGAGTAACTTTCTGATGCGTCTATCTGGCCGAAAAGGAAATGGGGAGCGGATTTTTCTTCCTCGGGCGTGGGTCGAGCAGACAGAATACGCAGGTCGCGATAGACTTGCATCGCGTCCGCATTAATGATCGCGCCATTGATTTCTTTTGCAAGCCGCAGCGCGAGCGCTGTTTTACCTGAGGCAGTTGGGCCAGCAATGAGAATGGCGCGTTTGAGCATTCGTCTATTGCCGCGTAAATTGACGAGATGTCAAAATTGATACCCTATGTCGCCACATTAATTGCCGCTCCCAAAACAAGATTGGGTAAAAATAATCTCAACGAAATCATTGAGGCGATGGGCGTGAGGCAAGTTGAGGTATCCTGGCTTGCAGAAAATTGCGTCGCTGATTTAATTTTTGCGCCACAAGATCCAAAAAATGCGTCAAAAGCATTAAGCGCATTGCTGAAAGATACGCAGATTGATTTTATTTTCCAGCCCCAAAAAAATCGTAAAAAGAAATTATTGATCGCCGATATGGATTCAACAATGATTGTTGAAGAATGTCTTGATGAATTAGCCAAATTTAAAGGATTAAAGCAGGAAATCTCTTGCATTACCGCAAGCGCTATGTCCGGCGAGATGAGTTTTGAGGCGGCGTTGAAAGAAAGAATTGCGCTGCTCGCTGGCATAACGCAAGATGAAATTAATGCGCTCATTGAGCGCTTAACGCTTATGCCCGGCGCGCGCGCGCTTGTTACAACAATGCGCTTTCACGGCGCCTATACGGCTCTTGTTTCTGGCGGCTTTGCGCCCTTCATCGAGTCCATTGCAGTGCGGCTTGGATTTGATGAGACGCGCGCGAATAGACTTCTCATGAAAGAAAATTCTATCTCAGGCGAATTAGCCTATCCGGTATTGGGACGGGATGAAAAACGCCGTGCGCTTGAAGAGATCCGTCACGCGCGTCAAATTCCACAAGAATTGACGCTAGCTGTGGGCGATGGGGCGAATGATCTTGATATGTTGCATAGCGCCGGATTGGGCGTTGCCTATCATGCAAAGCCAATTGTCGCCCAATCCGCGCATGCGCGGATTGATCACACAGATCTCACCGCGCTTCTTTACGCGCAAGGGTATCGTCAAGAAGAATTTCGACACTAGGCTTTCTCTCAATTTTTGAGAGAAAGCCTGGTAAATATTTATTCAACAGGCAGGGCGATGAAATGCGCATCCCCCTGACCATTGGCGACAGCCAGCAGCGCAGTTTTTTTACCAGCGTCTTTCAGCCCCTTAATTTTCTTGATAGCGTCATTGGGGTCAGAGACAGGCTCTTGATTAATTTCAAGAAGAATCTCGCCAGGAGATAAGCGTTTTTCAGCAGCCTCCGAACGCGGATCTACCGCTGTGATTAAAACGCCTGTTTTCACGCTCTCCTTGATTTGGAACCGGCTGCGGAGTTCGTCCGTTAGGCGCGATAGCTCTAAGCCTAAAATATTTTGAGAGGCGGGATTAGCAGGCTCAATCTTGTCGCGCGAACCCGTATCGTTTGCAGCAGTTTTTTCACCATCTTCTAATCGGCCAAGCTTAACAGTTTTAACTTGCTCCTTACCGCTGCGCACGATGACAAGCTCGACATCCTTACCAACTGGGGTAGCAGCGACAAGTTTTGGAAGATCGCGAGATTCCTTAATCGGCTTGCCATCAAATTTTGTAATCACATCGCCAGCTTTGAGGCCAGCAGGCTTAGATGGGCCCTTATCATCAACGCCGGCGACCAGCGCGCCGCGAGTTGCGCCAAGGCCAAGCGTTTCTGCAATGCCGTCATCTACATTTTGGATGCGCACGCCCAACCAACCGCGGCGGGTTTCGCCAAACTGCTGCAGCTGATCAATTACCGGTTGAACGGTATTTGACGGCGTAGCAAAACCAATTCCCACAGAGCCGCCAGAAGGAGATAGGATCGCTGTGTTAATGCCAATGACATCGCCCTCCATGTTGAAGAGCGGGCCGCCAGAATTGCCCTTATTAATTGCAGCGTCTGTTTGGATATAATTATCATAAGGACCGCTATCGATATTGCGATTTCGGGCTGAAACAATGCCTGCGGTAACCGAACCGCCTAAACCAAAAGGATTGCCAACCGCTAATACCCAATCGCCGACGCGAGATTTGTCGCTATCGCCAAATTTAACTGATTTAAGCGGCTTTTCAGGCTTAACTCTCAATACGGCTACGTCGACCTTTTGATCTTTGCCAATCACTTCCGCTTTTAATTTTTGGCCATCATTAAAAATGACTTGAACCTCATTTGCGCCATCAATGACGTGATTATTTGTAATCACGATGCCCGCTGGATCGATTACAAATCCTGAACCAAGCGAACTGGATTTCCGCTGATGGGGCATATCTGGCATGCCTTGACCGCCACCGCGGCGGCGGAAAAATTCTTCCAATAAGTCATCAAATGGCGCGCCGGGTTGCCCCATATTCGGCGGAACATTTTGACCCTCGTGCTTGCCATGCTTCGCGGCATTATCTGCTGATTGCGTCGCCGAAATATTAACAACGGCATCTGATACTTGAGCTGATAAATCGGCAAGAGACTCTGGTCCCTTTGCATAGGCAGGCAATGGGGAAAGGCAAAGCTGGGAAAGCATAATGAGACATACCAGGCGACGTGACACTAAAGTCATTCCTTTTCTCTCCAAATAATATTTTAAGCGACTAATCGCAGTGATAAAGGTGCTTACTGTTGCGCGGGCTCTGCAGCGCGTTGTGAGGCCAAGGGCGTTACGCCTGATGGCGTTGAGAAGAAACGAAAAAACTCAGACCTTGGACTTACGAGAAATCTTGTTTCATTGGGCTTGAAGGCCGTTTCATAGGCTTGCATGGAGCGATAAAATGCGAAGAAATCAGCATCCTTGCCAAAAGCTTCAGCAAAAATGTGATTGCGCTCGGCGTCGCCTTCACCTTTGATTTGATCTGCCTTCTGTTGGGCTTCAGCTTTCAAAATAATCACGTCTCGATCGGCTTTTGCATTAATCTTTTGCGCTTGCTCTGAACCTTGCGCGCGATATTCAGAAGCCTCTCTTTGCCGTTCAGTTTGCATGCGGCCGTATACTTTTTCTGAGATCTGTTGGGGTAAATCAACTCGACGAATGCGCGCATCGATAACAGAAACGCCAAATTTACGCGCTTCACTATCTGCTTGTTCTTTCATTTTCACAATCAACTTAGCGCGCTCATCGCGCACAATCTGTTGCTGATTAGCTTCACTCAAGACGCGCCGCACGGCAGAGTTTAATACTGAGGCGAGCTGATTATTGGCTCCCATGACGCTATTGACTGTCTGATAGAAACGCAGCGGATCAACAATCCGGTAACGAATGAAACTATCTACTTCAAGACGTTGGTTGTCAGAAGCAAGCACTTCAAGATTGGGGCTTTCGACATCCAAAATGCGGTTATCTAAAATAACCACATTTTCGATTAGCGGGAGTTTAAAATGCAGGCCAGGTTCAGTGATCAGGCCACGGCCTGCGACGGGTTCGCCAAAGCGCAGGACAATGGCTTGCTCAGTTTGGTCAATGGTGAAAGCGGCGGAGAGCAGAGCGCTGAGCGCTAGAAACAGCGCGATTAAAAAATAGGGGAGGGATGGTTTCATTTGCGGCCTCCCTGAAATGGCGCGAAGGCGGGCAAGGGGACAAAGGGCGCTATATTCGAACCAGTTTTACTGGGGTCATCCAGGATAACCTTATCCGCACCGCCTAAAACACGCTCCATTGTTTCGATGTAGAGACGTTCGCGGGTTAATGCGGGCGCGTTTTTATATTGCTCATAAATCTTCTCAAAACGGCCTGCCTGACCGCGGGCTTCAGCGACTGTTTGCTCGCGATAGGCCTCCGCCTCTTGAAGAATGCGCGCTGCAGCGCCGCGCGCTTCTGGAACAACGCGGTTTGCATAGGCCTCAGCTTCATTGCGCAATCTTTGGAGATCTTGTTGCGCGGCTGTTACATCCCGAAAAGCTGCAATTACGGATTGTGGCGGATCGACAGAGAGGAGGAGCACTTGCAGCACCATGACGCCGCTATGATAATCATCAAGAACTTTTTGCATCAAAGCCTGACAGGCTGGTTCGATGAGTTTGCGGTCTGCTGTCAGAATTTTTTGAATTTGCGACTGGCCAACGATTTCACGCATTGCGCTTTCGGCAACGGCCTTCACGGTTGAATGTGGATTGGCGACATTAAAGGCGTAATCTTCCGGCTTTGAGGGGTCGATCTGCCAGACAACGCGGAATTTAATGTCAGCGATATTTTCATCCCCCGTCAGCATCAAGCTCTCTTCAGAGACTTCGCCATTGCGTCCGGGCGCAGAGGTATGATGGGAGACATCAACTTGTCCGCTATCGCGAAAGCCGACATCTGTAAGATTGCGGTCAGTAACGGCGAGTTTAATCACAGAGCCAACCGGGGCTGGCAAATTGTAATTCAAACCAGCCTGGGTTTTGCCGCGGTATTTGCCAAAGACCAGGTTGAGGCCGATTTCATTAGGCCCAACTGTATACAGACCTGTCGCCAACCACCCGAGAAAAAGGACTAAAAGGGCTGCTGCAAAGCCCTTGCCGCCAAATCCAGAAGGCAGAAATTGATTGAAGCCATCTTTACCGCGACGCAGCAGCTCATCCAGATTAGGAGGCTGATTGCCGTCCCCTGAACCTGAGCCCCAAGGGCCGCCTGGTTCTCCCCAGGGATTATTGTCTTGATTACCCGGCCCGCCTTGATTGCTCCAGGGCATAGTTCCCGCCGATTGTTGATGTGGCCTCAAAAGCGACGGTGCGCCGCATGGGGTTGATATAGGGGCTCAGGCAGGGCGCGGCAATGCGGCGCGCTGGGAGGGTAGGATTGAGGGCGACGAGTGAAACGAGGCCGGAGTTGCTGTGCTCAGGGGCGAAAGAGATCTGGAAACCAGACAAAGACGAATGAAAGAAGAAGAGCGAGAAAAAAGCCCATCATCAAGCTTCTTAAAAATCCGCCGCCAAATTCATCCATAATATGGCTCCTTAAAAGTCAGTCAGTCATCTTACGTGTTAATTAATTCTCTAAGCGCACAGTTTATTCTTTAAAATTAAGTCCAACTTTAACAGATAGGGCGCAAGATCTTTTTTTCTTGCGTTCAAACATTAAAAAAAGAAGTGAATTTTTTAAATCAGTAGCTGAGCGTATTTAAAGCTTAAAAAAAATTCATCAATCGATCTATTAATCCTGTTGCGTAGAGTTAAGCAATTCATGAAAAAATAATTCTTTTGAGCCCGCGTTTTGGTTAATTTTTTAAAAGATCTCATGGCGTTTTGAGAGTTAGATTAAGGCGATAAAAAAGAATAACTCACAAGGCAACGCAAGCGCAAAAGTGGCTAAACTGTGTTGAGCTTAAGGCTTTTAACTAAACTTCATGTATCCAGCCATCAAGGGGACGTTAAAATCTGTTGCCTATTTACAACAGTCTAATCGAAAACAGTCTCATTCCCTTAAATAATGCTCTTTCCAACTAGACTTTAGAGCCAACTGAGCGAGAATAGAAAAACAAGATTGTCAATGATTGGATTCGCCCAATGGAATATTTAACTGTTTCGCCCGCCCTCAAAGACAGCAATGATATGATCCTTGAGCTCGTTTTGAAAATTCGCGATTA
>OMIO01000100.1 GCA_900299115.1 Methylocystaceae bacterium
CTATTGGAATATCAGGCAAATATTGTAAGAGTTCATGCGTTAATTGACCAATTAGTAAAGCGCTTTTACGCCCTTCATCTAATGCGCTGATCTTCAGTCCATCTAGATTTTCAGATCTTGAGGGATGAAGCGGTTGATTTTTTTTATCCTCTTGAGCAGGCGACGTAAGCGCAAATTTAGGAATTATTCCTTGTTTATGCGTCAATATTTCTTGCCCTAAGATCTCTTGCCGTGGGATTTCACCAAAGCAAAGTGTCTGTTGGTCTTCATGAAGGAGATCTCTGCGCTCGACACACAGTGGGGAAAGCGCAGAGAGAAGAGATAAATACCAACACCCCTCCGCAGGACCATTACGTCCATGAAAGCCAGATATATATAAACGCTCTTCTGCGCGCGTAAGCGCAACATAAAGAAGACGTTGATGTTCCGCACGCTCAGCCAGACGATAAGCCTCACGCGCAATCACTACCTCCTGCGGGTCGCTATCTTTACCCCTTGACCAGATGAGTAACGAACGATCTTTGGAAGTTAGGGTAAATAGGCTGGGATCATGCTTACCCGAAGGAGCCCCGCAAGTGTCGGGTAGAAAAACAATCTTAGCCTCAAGCCCTTTAGCTGCGTGCACTGTCATGACCCGCACTGCATTTTGCACTGCTTCCAAATCTCTTTTGACGGATAGATCAAGCGACTGCACCATTGAAAGAAATTTGGCCAATGAAGTTGATTGCGATCGCTCAAAAGTCAAAGCAAGAGAAAGAAATTCATCAATGACATCATTCGCCTCTATCCCCAAACGGGCAATTAAAGACGCTCTATATCCCTGACCGGCGAGTATATGACTGTAAAATTCAAAAGGTCCCTTTTTTTGCGCTGCTTTGCGCCATAGCTCGATCTTTTCCAGGGCCTTTTTATGATGTATCGCTTTTGATGCGCTCAATGCGTTGAATAACGATCCCTCGCGATCTGGAGATAAGATGATAAGGTCTTCATCATCAAAGCCAATAAAAGGAGATTTCAACAATCCAGCAAGCATCAAATCATCATCAACGAGCAAGGCGACACGTCCGAGCGTTATGAGATCAATAACAGCAATATGATGAATAAGGTTTAATCGATCAGCACCTGCAACAGGAATATGCTGTATCTTCAACGCACGGATCATGGCCTCAAAAAAAACACCGCGCTGTCTTACAAGAATTATGATATCGCCTGCATTAATTGCTCTTCTTTCACCATTATCTTCAACTGTTTCACCACTATTTCGCTCTAATAATTTTTTAATTTTTAGCGCAATTTTTTCTGCTAGGCGCTCGGCTGGATCATCACGCTCTGGTGTGTCGACCGGCAATCGCCAATCCTGTGGCTCTTGTGTCTCTCCTTTACCAATCAGCGGCCAAATTTCAACAAGCGCAGGAACATTGGCTTTTAGCGCCTCATGCGTCAACTTCTCATCATCTGCAAGACCTAAACCTTGATAATTATTTCCATTAGAAAATACTGTATCGACCGCATGTAATATGCCTGGAGCAGACCGGAAGGACTGATGTAAGGCGATTTTACTAAAAGTCAGGTCGGCATTCTTGAATCTTTGTTCTAAAATACGACGCATTTCATGAAACTTATCTGGCGCGGCGCCCTGGAAGGAAAAAATCGACTGCTTTTCGTCTCCTACTGCAAAGAAGCTCCGCTCCACTGAACGCGCACTGACGCCGGCGCAAAACTCATCGGTTATCGCTGTTAAAATATCCCATTGCGCTGCGCTTGTATCCTGCGCCTCATCAAGCAAAATATGATCAATTTGTGAATCGAGCTTATACAGCACCCAAGATGGACTAGAACTGCTCAGCAGCCGTTGAGTGCGTTCAATCAAATCATCATAATCAAGTAAATTCTGTGACCGCTTCAATCTCTGATAATGATCCAACATCCCCCGACCAAGCGTAACTAATGATCGGGAACGTTCAATGAGCGCTGCCGACTTCCGTTTATTAACAAGGCGATCAAGTCGATCGCGCTCCGTCTCCAATCGCACTAAAAGTTCAGGATTTGTCTCACTTAGTTTTTTACTGATGATCTTTGTGCTTACGCCTCTAGGCGCGCCTTCCTTAGTAAAAAAAACAGAAAGATATAAATCAAGCCCTGCCGGTTCTCCCTGGCGCACAAAAGCTTCGCGTAGCGCAATGCTAAGTTTTTTATCGTTAATTCCACCAGCCTCAAGTTGATCTGCTAGTAGAGACCATTGACCGGGGTCTTCCCCGCCAAAAATCATTTCATTCTCGATTGTTCTTAAATTTTCATTTCGAGTTAGACCAAAATATTTTTGCAAGTCGGCATAGTAATTATCAACGTTATCGACATCAGAAATGAGCTCTCGATTAAATAAGAGTTCGCTGCAAAGCCTATCAAAGCTTATAACTCCAATATCGCGCGCAATTTGCTCGAATGCTGGGCCTAAAACACATGATCTTGAGACTGCTTGCTGAATAATAAATTTTTTTGAACGATCTAGAAGATCTGCGCGCAAAACATCATCCACGACGGAAAAACCTGCCGGAACATTCGCTTCAAACGGAAAAAGATGCAAAATTTTTTCGCAAAAGGCATGGATTGTTTGAATTTTTAACCCACCAGGCGTTTCGACAGCGCGCGCAAAAAGCTCGCGAGCAAATACAAGATCTTTTTTTGAAGGGCGCGGAGCGCCCGTCGCCTCGATAACTTTTGTAAGCTCAATATCGTCTAAAAGAACCCATTTTGCGAGATTTTCAAATACTCGCGAGGACATATTAGCCGCTGCTGCTTTGGTGTAAGTCAAACATAAAATCTGTGAAGGGGACACACCCTGGAGCAATAAACGTAAAACGCGCTGAGCAAGAACATAAGTTTTTCCAGATCCGGCATGTGCTGAAACCCAGATGGACTGCGATGGATCTGCAGCTATTCGTTGCTTTTTTAGCGTCAAGGAAGGGATTGGACGTGCGGTCATCCTTCATCTCCACCACTGCGGGACCATTCAAGGACGCGGGAGAGATAATCATAGTCGCCAATATCTGAGTTTAGAAAAGCATATGGGCGCGAGAGATAGGGCGTCGTTTCATCCCGAAACTGTGTCAATAGATTAATAACTTCTTCATGATGACGCGCAACAACTTCAGCTAAATTTACCTGATCTTTCCACTCAAGCCATTGTATTTTACCACCAGGCTTTAATCCAATATACGCGGCGCGAGAGACGTCTTTATGCCCAAATTCCTCGAAAGCGCCCGCCTCCACCATCGCGGCTTCTAACGTCAGCTGCGGGGACCAACCCGCTTTCACTTGTGCATTTGTTGGCACGCGGCCAGTTTTATAATCAAAGACATAGGCGCGACCATTTTGATCTACCTCTATACGATCTACTTGGGCCGTGATCGTAAAATCGCTTTCATCTTTAAGTTTAAAGCGCCAATTTCCTTTAATTTCTTGATAAATGGTTATTGGTTCTTTACGTCTTTCCTTTTCAAAATTAAAAAAAACATCAAGACCGTCAATAAGACGCGGCCAGGTAAATCCAACAAATTCCGGATCCTCAAAAAATTCTAACAATTCCTCTTTGGCAATATCTATGAGCTCCAAATACATTTCTTCTGTTAAATGACACCGCGGATAAAGATGAATAAATTTTGAAATAGCTATATGAATTGACGTACCAATCTCACGCGGACCAAGCTTTGCTCCCAACACAGGTAATGGCTTTAATTTAAGAATAGACTCTGCATAAATTGCATAAGGGTCACGCCGTAATTGTTCAATTCGGGTAACGCTTAACTGCTTCGGACGCAAAGAAACAGGCGGCTTAGGACACGGCCGATCAAGAGAGCTCTGTATTTCAGGATCATCTAGTTTCAGTGCAATTTCTTGCATCTTGAGACCGCGCACGCGGCAAGAGTCAAAGAACTCGCCAGCAAGCGCCTCTATTCTTGTTATAAAACGCGAAGCTACAGTTGGCGACCCATTCCTTTTAAGTGCGCGTGACAAAACAACCTGAGTTGCACCGAGACTCATTATAAAATCATGAGCGCTTTGACCAATCCGTCGTTCAGGTGAACTCATAGCTAACTGATGCCGCATCGAACGATTGAGGAAAACGCCAGTTTCAATTTGCGGCGGCCAAATCCCTTCATCAAGACCAGCCAGCAAAACTAAATCAGCCTCAATCAATCGAGCTTCAAGTGGCCCTAGAATTTGTAATCTAGGATGCGAAGTATTTTTTGCACGAAATATTGTCTCATGAACAATGCTTTGAAAAATAATTCGATAATTCGTTACGCCAATCGGACTCAGATCCTTAATCTTGATAAGCTGCTCCAAAATCTCTTCATGAAGCTCGATTTCTTCATATTCTTCATAATTTGAATTTTGAATTAAAGCATAAAAAATCTCTTTATGAATCTTGGCGCAGACGCTAAGCTGAGTTTCTTCAGCAAGAGTTAGAGCATGAGCGAAAATTGATTGCAGAGTTAAGAATACATCGCGAATATCCCTCCACTGATTTTCGTCAATGCGCCTTGCTGCAGGATAGGATTGCTGAGATGCGGCGCGTTGTTGAGCTATCGATATATGCTCAAGCCAATCATTCTTGTTGCTTTTTTTTATTCTTAAAACTGCAATCTCAATTAGAGGGCGTAGCAACTCTACTTTGTCGCGCGTCATCCCAAGAGCACACAATTCATGTGACAGTAGAGCTGAAATATTGAGTTCCGTCAGGCCCTCTGAAAGAATATCGCAAGTGAGCGTCGACAGCGCTCCCGTAGGCGTCAAAGCAAAGACGAGACCGCCAGAGTCATCAATCGTTATATTGTAACGTTGTAGGTCTTGCGCCACTCGGCGCGCTATATTCCGGTCTGGAGTGATTAATAAAGCAGTCTTGCCAGGTTGATCGAGGACCTCTCGCATGAACAATGCGAGCGTTAAGGACTCCAAACGTTCATCCGGCGCTTCGACATAGCTAACGCCTTCTAATCCTACCTTAAAAATCTCACGCGAGTCATGACAAAATTCTCTCCAATACGCTGTTTGCTTCGCTGAAGCCATCGCGACTGAAATAATCCGTCGACGTGCGGAGAGATCTTTTGTTAATTCGCCAATTTCATCAATCTCATCACGCGCCACACCCATCTGCTCAAGTAAACGTTTAAGCATGATTTGTGGATGGCTATAACTTGTCTCATCTTTAACCTGACCTAAACAATCCCATGAAGCGTCACTCATTTCATGATCTAAACCCGGTAGAACAACCGCCCCATTCTCTAACTTAGAAATAGCTGTCAAAAGTCGGGCGGTCGCTGGCTGCGCGCCAGTGGATCCGATAGCAATGATTGGCGTTAGAAATCTATTCATTTCCAGTAGGTGCGCCTGGGCTTCTATTATTTTTTTTCGTCTAATAGAATTATCCATTAGCTTTTTATGATCTAGAATTTTAGGCCATTCAGTTAATGCTATATCGAGAAATTGACTGGTTATAGACCAATAGGGATCAAAATTATCATCAACAATTTTTTTTAAATTCTGTAGATTAATATCTTCAATATTAAATTCATCGATTAAATTGGCAAGCTCTCGCGCCAGCAAATAAGCTGCTGAGGGCGTAGGAGTTACTAAAAAAGGCTCCCGAGTATCATAATTCATCCGCCCTTCATTGGATATTGAGACAATTGCATGCTGAAAAGATTTTGACCAAGAAAGAATTAGCTCAGCTAAAATAAACCGCCGCTCTAATTCCCCAATTGAAGAGGAAAAAAAATCAAAACTATTATCTTCATCAATCGAAAACAGATCTTGTGAAGCATATTCAACAAGGCCGCCGAGAGGGAGTATTTGCGGGAGAAGTAAAGCCTGCCCAAAAGAACTTTGCTCAAATTCTAATTTTAAAGCTTGCGCCGCTCGTCGTGTCGGAACGTATATTTTTGTCGTTGCAATCGTAAAAGGCGAGGAAGCATATGAAAGAGACGGTAGTATACGACCAGAAAAAAAAGCTCGAACAAAGTTTTTTAAAAAAGGCGCACCAGGAGCAATGGTGAAAAGATTTCGCCTTGATGTCGAACGTGTCATTTTTTGTAAGCCGTGATCGCCCTCTCAGCTTCTTCTATCGCCCCAATAGATCCAACATGCAACCATAGCCCCTGAGAAACGACGCCATAAAGCCTTCCAGCCGCGCCAGCTTCAAAGAGATAAGGCGATAATTTAATTACATCTTCCGTCGCATCATAAAAGAGCTCCGGTTTTATCAAAGCCACGCCTGAATAGACATATGATTTTGGCCCTTCAGGCCGAAGGAGACGACCATCCGGCGCTAGATCAAAATCTCCTTGCCAATCAACGCCAACGCTTCCCTTTGTCTGCGACAGCAATAAGGCAATATCCATTTTTTTTGGATCCCACGCCTGCGCTAACAGCAATAAGTTTGATTGCTTAGCGCCAAACCAAAAGGCGTCTGTATTGCATATATAAAATGGCGCAGGGCCGATAAGGGGTAAGGCCTTACGAATACCGCCTGCCTGATCTAACAATAAGGAGCGTTCGTCAGAAATGACAATCTGCGGATTTTGACGGCGCTTTACATGCTCCTCAACCTGATCCGCCAGATGATGAACATTGACGATTGCTGTCTTAACCCCAATCTCAGCTAATTCGTCAAGCGTTCGATCGATTAAGGTTTTCCCTTTGACCTGCACCAAGGGCTTGGGCAGATCATTGGTCAAGGGACGCATACGCGTGCCTAACCCAGCAGCAAAGACCATAGCGATTTCAGGGATCAACGCTGACACGAGAGGCTCATTCATTTGAAAACAGCGTGGGGATATTCGTCATATACCAGGTTTTAATTTCCTCAAGCGCAGGATGCCGTAAAGATTTCTTCAAATAAGCTTCAATTCGTGGAAGATGCATAAGATAATGTGGCTTGCCATCACGACGATTAAGCCGCGCAAAAATACCTAGAATCTTTGTATTCCGCTGAGCTGCTAAAATGGAATATGAGCGCGCGAACTCCGCCATGTTAAACTGCGGATCCTTTTCTCTACGAAGATTTGCGTAATGGGCTAGAATTTTTAGTTCAAAAGCGTCAGAAATTGTTATGCGGGCGTCTTGCCCCAAAGAAGCCAGATCATATGCTGGATTACCTAAGACACAATCTTGAAAATCAATAATCCCTATACGCTCTAAGCCTTCGCGCGTCTCTAGCCAAATTAAATTCGGCGAATGATAATCCCGCAAAGTCCAAGTCGGCGAGCAGCTTGTAATGGTCGCAAGCGCCTGGCGCCAGAGATTAATAAAATTAGCGCGCGCTCCTGAATTTACACTGACATTGACATGGTCAATATACCAGTCAAGAAGCAATTCGACTTCAATGAGCAAGGCATCAAGATCATAGGGTGGGATATGATAATATCGTCCTTCTTCAACTTTTAACGCCTCAGGTAAAGTTTGCGCATGCAGCGCTGCAAGAACCGCCGCTGCCTCAAGATAACGCCCTAAAATCGGACCAGAATCATCGACAACGCCCACGCGCCCTAGATCCTCGACGAGCAATATACCGCTGTCTAAATCAGAGGCGTAAATTTCTGGGGCTGAAAACCCACGTTCGCGCAAGCCTTGCGCAATCGCTACAAATGGAGTCACATTTTCAGCTAATCGAGCGATCTGACTGTAAGATTTTCCATATCGGATTGGCGGCCCATCCGGACGCTGGGGCGATATCATTAAGATCGCTTTTGCACCATCTTTGTTTTCTAAAGTCTCATATGCGCGAGTAGACGCATCGCCTTGTAGAAAACTGCGATGTGCTTGAGCCCAGCCGGATTGCCGCAACAAATCTCGAATAGACTTAAATGGCGCCAGGCGTGCTGCAAAAGCGCCGTATGCGGTAATCTTAACAAGGCGTTCATTTGGATCGTCAGGCTGACTGAAATTAAGCGCGATCTCTAAACGATTTTTTGGCAACGCCTCTGGAAGACGCTCTGCCCATTCCACCAAGGCGAGCGCCTCTTCTATCGTTTCATCCCAGCCAAGACCAGCTAGCTCCTGTAGCGAATTTACCCGATAAAAATCTGCGTGCACCAGTCGTCGACGCTCAACTTCATAGATCTGCATCAAGGTGAATGTTGGACTAGGCACTTCTATTTTAGGATCATTGAAAAACTCACAAATTAACGCCCGCGCAAAAGTAGTTTTGCCGACGCCCAAATCACCAGTTAGAGCAATAAAATCACCACTTTGCACAAATGCAGAAATTTCATGCGCTAGAGCAATTAGCTCTTCTTCATGAGCAATATCAATCTGCCAGACAACAGTCGTCTCTTCGCTATTTTGCGTCATTATGCGCCTCTTTGATTGACGATCTGCGCTGTCTGATCAAGAGCTAGAGACGCTGGAAAAACACAAGTTACTGTTGTGCCTTCTCCTGGGGCAGAATCTACGAAGACCTTACCGCCATGAAGTTCCATAAAGGCGCGAACAATTGAAAGCCCTAAGCCAACACCACGATGTCGTGACCCATTCGTATAAGATTCAAAACGATCAAATATCTTATCTAATACATCCGGGGAGATTCCGCGGCCACAATCTGTAACCTTAAAAATCACCTCGCCATTTCGACGGAACGCAGCCAATGTCACAGTTTGACCCGGGCTCGAGAAACCTATCGCGTTAGAGAGCAGATTAAAAAGTATTTGCCTCAATCGCTTAGCATCAGCCTTAAAACACCCAACATTGTCCATCGCGACAATCTGCACATCTATGGAATTTTCTGCAAGACGATCCTGGACGCCTTCTATCGCTGAGCGCATTGCTTGCTCGACATCGATATTAGATAGCTCCAGATCCATCGCATCTTTATCAATCGTCGCAAGGTCTAAAATATCATCTACAATTGCTAAAAGGGCCGCGGAAGATTTACTTACATAACCCAGATATTCAAGCTGTTTAGCATTCAACGGCCCCGTTGCTTGCTCATTTAGTAAATGAATAAATCCGTTGATATTATTTAAGGGCGATCTTAACTCATAAGATACATGATGAATAAAATCATTTCGCAGATTTTCTGCAGCTAATAATGCCTTGTTACGCTCAGAGAGCGCACGCTCTGCATTGACATTCGCCGTAACGTCAACAAAAGTCAGTAATGCCGCGCCATCTAAAAGAGACTGCGCAGTACAGTCTAAAATCATATTATCATTTCGCTCGATTCTTTGCGTAAAACCTTCACGCAATTCATTCAGCCCCGTAACAAAATGCTTCAAGGCGTCCCAGCCGCTCTCTTCGCCGTGCTGCGACTGACACATCTCAATTACTCTATCGATATGCGGTTTTTCTTGCTGAAACTCAGTAGGCAGGCGCCATAGCGCTACAAATGCAGGATTGCAGAAACTCAGCCGACCATCAGAACCAAAAACCGCCACGCCTTCGCACAAAGTCTCCAGTGTTTCGCTTTGCGTACGATTTAATGCATTAAACCGCGTCTCAAGATCGTAGGCTTTAGTTGTATCATCATAAAGATACGTGACGCCTCCCTGAGTATTAGGATGCGCAACCACATCAATAATCCGACCATCAGGCAAATGCCAGGTGTAACGCGCGGCTTCCGTCGAACGATAGACCCCAAACATACGTTCTTTCCAAGAGCGATAATCGCTTTCTACAGGCAGGCGCTGTTTTGCTCGAAGCCAATCTAATAATTCGCCATCTGAGGGTTTTTGCTCAAGGATGGCCGCATCAATCAGCCAGAGTTTGGCGTAGGCATCATTATAATAGATCAGCCGTTTATCTTGACCAAAGATCGCCACAGCAGTGGGCAAAAGATCTAGGGTTTTTACATGCGAAAGCATTTGCTGCTGCAAGTCAGCACGCACTATTTCAACTTCATGACGATCAATCGCCATCGCTGCAACCATATCCCTCGAGGCAACCTGGGTGACATCAAGAGAGTGACGCTGACCAGCGACAATAGCTGGAACGCGCGCCTGCCAGATCAACTCTCGCTGTAGCGATGCAACGGCAAGATCCCGCGCCGGCTGATCAAGGAGCTCCAAGCCTCTCGCTAAAACATCCGCTTGATCTTTAGCCTCAACAGCAGCGGCATAAGCCCCATTAGCAAAAATAATTTTGCCCTCTTGATTACGAAGCCATACCGGGACTGATGATGCGTCAAGGAGAGTACAGAGACTAGAGAGCTCATTTTCCATTTCTTGATAGCGCGTCCGCATCGACAAAAGCTCAAGACGATCACCAGAAATTTCTCTAATTCTCATGACCGCGCAGGAGCCTATGGCGCGACCCTGAATATCGAAATGGACGCCGGCGCAACTCGTCAATGATAAAGAAAACCCCTCACCATTTAAGCGTAGCCGCGCAAGGGCGCTTTCCAGCGCCTGCGCCGGTTCAGATGACAACCATGAATGAAAAGAAAGTAAGCTCTGAGGAGAGTGACCCTCAAGCGATTTAATGGTCGATATATGCACATCTGGCGCACTATCGACTCCAGTCCAAGCAATCAGGATCTGCGCTTCGCTGGAGAGCAATTTCTGTGCTTGCTCAAGGCGCGAGCGCGTATCTGCGAGTTCACGTGAAAAACGCTTTGCGCTGTTACGCCAAGACCGACGCTCAGTAATATATGTTAGAGCGACAACAGCCGTTATCAGCGCTAAGCCGCTGCTGAAGGCAAAATTTGCAACACCCGGATCATATCCAGCTTCTGCTGCGAAAGCCGCACTCTGCGCAAAAACCTGCGAACACGAAAAAACGCCCGCTGTTAGCACAAAAAAGCTGGCAAGAAATAATGAGAATTGACGCACATTTGCGGAAAACAACGTCTCGCTTAAGCGCGAAAACAGTCGCAATCTCTTAGCGCGCCAATGAAGATCATCATTCATGCGCTCAGACCCGCGCTCGCGCATTATGGTCAACAAATTTCATCTTAACCGATCTCCACGGTCGAATGTTCGTGCTCATTACGACAACGCTGAGAGCGGCGCTTGCGATAAAAACCATCATCGCGACACTATACTCGGGATAACGCGGCTTTCGCTGAGACAGGGTCCAACGAAGCAGCCGCGCGCGCGCTCCGAATCACTTCAATTTATAGTGTCAAAGAGGAAAAGAGAATCGTGTTTCGACAAAGAAATGAGATAGAATTAAAAAAAGCGCCTCCTCCAGCATTGGAGAAGGCGCTCTTTCACTACGATTGATTCAGAATGGCACAACTACGCCAAATTAATAGCGATAATGCTCTGGCTTAAATGGTCCGTTCTGCGGCAAGTTCAGATAGACAGCTTGCTCTTCAGTCATCTGCGTGAGTTTTACGCCAATTTTATCTAGATGAAGAGACGCAACTTTTTCATCAAGATGCTTAGGCAGCGTGTAGACTTCCTTCTTATATGCGCCCTGCTTTGAATAGAGCTCAATCTGCGCCAGCGTCTGATTAGTGAAAGACGCAGACATGACAAAAGAAGGATGCCCCGTGGCGTTGCCAAGGTTTACTAAGCGCCCCTCCGAGAGAAGGATGATACGCTTACCGTCTTGAAACTCAATCTCGTCAACTTGCGGCTTAACATTGTGCCATTTAAGATTTTTTAGGCCAGCTACTTGGATCTCACTATCAAAATGGCCGATGTTACAAACGATCGCCCGATCTTTCATCTTGCGCATATGATCGATCGTAATAACGTCCACGTTTCCAGTCGCGGTCACAAAGATATCTGCGCGGGGCGCAGCGTCTTCCATGGTGGTGACCTCATAACCTTCCATTGCCGCCTGTAGGGCACAAATAGGGTCAATCTCTGAAACAAGAACACGACAGCCCGCATTACGCAAAGAAGCAGCCGATCCTTTCCCAACATCGCCAAAACCAGCGACCATCGCGACTTTGCCCGCCATCATCACATCGGTGCCGCGTCGAATGCCATCAACGAGTGACTCGCGACATCCATAGAGATTATCGAATTTTGACTTTGTTACTGAGTCATTGACGTTAATCGCAGGCCAAAGAAGCTTGCCCTCTTTTTGCATAATATAAAGACGATGTACGCCAGTTGTTGTCTCTTCAGTTACACCTTTAATAGCTTCAGCATTACGCTTGTACCAGCCAGGATTTGCCTTCAAACGCTTTTTAATCGCGGCGTAAAGCACTTCTTCTTCTTCATTTGTAGCCTTTTCTAAAAAGGCCGTGTCACCATTTTCAGCGCGCAATCCAAGATGAATTAGCAACGTCGCATCGCCGCCATCATCGAGGATCATGTTTGGACAGCCGCCATCACCCCATTCAAAAATTTTATGCGTATAGTCCCAGTAATCTTCAAGACTTTCGCCTTTTTTGGCGAAAACAGGCGTTCCCGATGCAGCGATCGCCGCAGCAGCATGATCTTGCGTTGAATAAATATTGCAGGAAGCCCAGCGTACGTCAGCGCCTAAAGCCTTAAGCGTTTCAATCAAAACCGCGGTTTGGATCGTCATATGCAGGGAACCCGCTACACGCGCGCCCTTCAATGGCTGTGCGGCCCCATATTCAGCGCGCGTCGCCATCAGCCCAGGCATTTCCGTCTCAGCGATGGCGATTTCCTTGCGACCCCAATCCGCCAGCGCAATATCGGTTACGGCATAATCATTAAAATGAGCGGTCATTCTTTTCCTCTGCTTTTGCCGACGGTTCGGCGTCCCCGCATGTCTGCTGTATGGAAATACCTATTTAAAACAGCATGATGCAATTAATTTTGGTGTTTCTTCACGCCTCAAAGCGATTAATCTTTTCCAGCATGGAGGCCTTCTGTAACAAAACATTTCGCCAAAGGCAATAAAGATATAAACAAATCTTTATATCTTTATTAATGGTCGTTTTAGGAAGGATGTCCGTCCTCCGCCAAGCGCCTAGCGTTTCTAACGCTCAAAGCGGTCTCAATTTCATCTCACCCACGACAACCCTGCGTCCTAGCTTACGCCTCCAACGCCCAAGGGATGACAAATGACCAGGATTTTGAAAAAAAACGTCATCCAGAGGATTAAACAGAAATGAACCATAATTGGGCTGCGAAGTTCCCCAAAAAAATTAAAAATACAACCTTTGAGCCGTATTACTCCTGACTGGACGTAAGCTGCTTTAAACAAAGTTTAAGAAGCAATAGGCACCCTCAAACAAGATCAATGTTTACTGAAATATTAAACCCATATTGCTCAAATATGTTGCTACGACGCTTATGGAATACATCTTAAGTCTTCAAAAAATATTATTCTTGGCCCTATCTCCTTCCGCTCC
>OMIO01000101.1 GCA_900299115.1 Methylocystaceae bacterium
AAGACCAGCGGCGGCCCAGTCACAAATGGGTTATTTTACGAAGGATCAAAAAATGTCGCTCGTTGATAAGTTCGAAGATCAGGCAGAACCAGTATTTGTACATAGCTTTGACCGCGATTCAGCGCGTCGCCAGTTCCGTGTATCGATCTTCCTTATTGCCGCCATGGCCATATCGGCATTCATCCTCGGTTTCGCCATGCCTGTTGAGAAGACAGCAAAGCCTACAGAAGTTGTCGATAGCGGTTCTTTCAGCGGTCGGCTGGTGACTTTCGACCGTTAAGCTGCGCTGAGCAGAGAAAAAAAATGCGCGCCTTTTGGCGCGCTTTTTTTATGCCTATTAGAGAAATCTCTGAAAAATTAGTCCTTATTTCAGCGACGGGGCGGGATTTAAAAATACCCCAGACCCCGCCGTCACAATCTCCTTAAGACTTCTTACATCCCATCATGATGGTGCATCGTATGACCCTCATGCCCCTGATGGGCGTCTGGTTTTGGTCCAGAATTATCTTTTCCATGCGCTTTCTCCCAACGCTCCATCGCCTCTGCATCATGAGCATGCTTGGCGTCCGGCGCGTCAATCGCAGCGTCGATCGTTACCTCACCAGCTTTTTCGAAGACCAGGGTCATCTCTAAACCCCAACCCACCTCAAGATGTTTCTTGATATCCAGCAGGTCAACATAGCCCGCGCCAGGAGCCAAAGTGATTTTCTGCTTAGGCGGGATTGTCAAAGGACCCTCCGATTTTCCATCAGCAAGGATCGCCGTCTTACCAAATTTCTCTGATTTGATTGCGACCAATCGATCCGGCGCATCGCCATTATTTTCAATCATCGCATAAAATTGCGCTTTATTGTCTCCATCCTGGGGCGCTCTCAACCAGGGATGTTGAACCTTAATTTTCCCGACTTCATATTCATGGGCGAGCGATGTGAGATCCATTGAAAAAAACGCTATGCTTGCGCCAATGGCCAAAAGCGCTCCCGATGTTAAAAAACTGCGCCGCTGCATCATTTTATTTCTCCCAAAAGCGCTGAGGCAATTCTTTTGCCCGCTCGTCTAACGTCAATGTGAGTGCAAGTTTATTTCAACTAAAGGCTCTTGCGCCAATATCGAAGCCTGAGTGGTGAACTGAACGACATTATTATCCTCCGAGCTAAAATGTTTGTATCTGGCGCGAATGTAGCCGGAACGGTCAATTAGGAAATGCGCTTCATCAATCTCATCCGTGTAAGGCACATTTGGATAACGATTCATGACTGAATAGGCCCTCTCAACAGCCTTGGGATGCAAGGCTTGAAGCGCTTTCGCGCTTTGCGGGCATGAATCATTTAAAATTGTGACATGCTGGATATTAGCTTTCTTCGCGGCATCATTGGCTTGCTGGAGGCTCGAAGCTAATTCCGAACGCCCATCCTCCCCTGCTGAACAGCGCGCGAATGAGAGCAATGTCGGCTTTCCACGTAATTTGAAGAAAGTCGTGAGCTTATCTTCTGGATCAACTAAAGCAAAATCAGGCGCAATAAGCCATTGGATCATCGCAGCTGGACCAATGAAGCGCGATCTATTGGTGCTCGACAAAACCAGGAGATAATTGATCATATCCCAACGATCATCGACATCCAGCACATGACTGAAACTCGGCATAACGCCGCCCTGACCGAATGTTAACCAGTGAAATATGTCGCCAATAGTGTGCGTGCCAACATGTGGCGCGGTTAGATCCGCTGGTGAGACAGCAACGCCCTGAGCATTCTTTATATCCTTAGATAGCGGTCCATTACCCTCACCCATCGGACCATGACACGCGATGCAATTGGCTTGGAACGCCTCCATACCGCGCGCAACCGACTCTGCTGTGAAATCTTGCGTTGGATCGTTATAGGTATCTGTATAAGCCTCGGTGGAAAAGGAGACGGCAATACAAAGAAGCGCAGCGCTAGCCGCTGCAGGCGTCACATAAAGACGTTGCTTTCGCGCTGCAGGCGTCACCCATGTCAAAAGCGCCGCTAGAAGTAAAACGGCGCCCGCAATCGCCCACCACCAAATAGCGGATGGGAAAATAGGATTTTGCCCCCAAGTTGCAATATAAGATAAGCGGAAGGGCAAGGGCCAATAGAGATCATTTTCGTGCGAGGCTGGCGTAATGACGGCTATGTAACTCGCGATAGCCAATAGGCTCAGACCAAAGACCGCTTCAATGAGCCCAATCTTTGCGACGTAAGAGACATTGAATGCGCCAGATTGACGTGAACGCATGTAGCGAACGATCAATAAAGCACAAAGCAAAGCCCCACATAAAAACACAAGCTTAAGAGTAAGTAAGCGGCCATAGGGGGTCGCTAACATATTGGGTATGCTGCCAACATTTTCCCAAGCGATTAAAATACCGCTCGAGGCGACGATAAGCATCGAAATCTTTGCAACCGTTGACCATTTTTCTGCAAGCTGAGCAGCAAGTTCGGGAGGTTTAGCGTGGGCTGTCAACATCCACCAAATAAGTCCCAACAATCCGCCAAGCCAGCTCAACCCTGCAGCAGTGTGCAAGAAGAAACTCAGCTGCGTCCACTTTGGCAATCCATCATCAATTGCATGACCGGTTACTGCGACGACAGACAACAGTAAAAGTCCACTGATGAGGGTCGCCACATCTAAAAAAGGCAAGCTTTTTAATAATCGTAAAACTGTTAGTCCTGCGAAGAGAAAGGCGAGTAATTGGCTTACAATCCAAGCCCACCCCACAGTCGTGCCAAACGTAAATTCTACGAGCTGACCAAAACTTATACTGCGATCGGCCGGGATAATTTGACGTAAAATGAGATAGAGGAGCGCAAATCCTAGCAACGCGCGAATTACCGCAAAAGCGGCAATTATCTTTTTAAATCTTGCGCTTTCTTCGCCAATCAGCAGAGGGATGATCAGCAAACCAACAGCAAATGCTGACGGCAAACTTTCAAGAAAACGGATTGTTGCTAGAGAAAGATACATTCTCAACTTGCCTAAATAATACCCACGCCCCAAAGCTTACAAGAAGGCGACATCTAAAAGATTTAGCTGCCTCCGGGAGGGGACATAGGAACGCCTCACCGATCAAACAATAGACTGGCGTTTGCTACTTTGGATCGACAGTAAATTCGTAATTCCCTTCGACGATATGCCCATCCTTGGAAAGCACCCTATAGCGAACGGTATATTTTCCAGGCGATAATTCTGGGGCATTTACAGAAAGCTCCCGATCCTTTTCCGGAACACCAATAGCGCCCTCTGCTAAGGTCTTACCGTTGGGACCCTCAATTGTGAGCTTCGAGTAAGCAGGCTCAACACCCCCACCAAATCTTAGTTTCACAACTTTAGGAGAATCTACAACGTGGTCTTTCGACGAGGGCGTAGCCTCTACAAGAAATGAATGAGCCAGAGCGGGAGAACAAATAGTCCATGGCGCGATCGCGACGAGAAAAACAATCGATAAACCTATTTTTTTGTTACAGTTCAGCAACGAATTTAACATTGTATAATCCTTCGTCTTGAATGCGATTTGGTAAAATAATCGCGTAATATCGACCCTCTACTGACTTAAATTGATGTAGACGCCTTATCTTTTTTTGGCGTGGTGTTTGAGTGCTTAAAATAAACAAACACGCATCCGGCAATTAAAATTGTACCGGCAATTTGCGGAACCCAAGCCCACAGCGTCTCTCCAACCATAAATTTATATTGAGACATTTCTTGCTTACCGTCAGGCCGCGTTACAGTCACAAGACCAATATAATGGCCGTTGGCTTTAAACTCGTGCTCGAGGGAAAATGTTCCTTTAGAATATTTCTTAGCCGGCACATGTAATTCAGTGATCGACTCGAGATCAGTCCCCGCGGAAATGGGCGTTAAAGGGTCGCGGACAAAGCGAACCTCAATTGGTAAATCTCGATAGGACGGATTCTCAATGTCAAAAGAGAAAATCGTTTTACCTGTAGAGGGAATTTCCTCACAATATTCGCTGCTCGATTTTCTAGGTTGATAGGCCGTTATGTGAATCATGTCATAGCCAAACATGACCATACACATATTGCCCATCGACATCGCCTCTGGGCCTGCCCCACCCTCCGCATAGGCGATCGGCGCCGTAAAGAGCGATAAAAACAAGCTTACAAACGCCGCCAGTGCGATGCGCATTTTATTCATTTCCACCCCATTAAACGTATTTGCTATTTTTGTTGAACAGTTTGTAATTATAGCATTGGCAAGCTTACAGCTTATATCTGTCGCGCGCTGTTTAAAACATAGGCTTAACGCCAGAAAAAGCCCACGTAAATTTTGCGTCCAATAGACGCACCAAAGGGTGAGAGCCGTTTAAAAAATCAAGACTAAAAAAACGCGCCTAAGACAATTTAGAGCTTCTCAGAAGAACGCCGCATGATGAGACGGATCCAGATAAAAGAAGCATAAAAGAAACGAAAATATCCAAACCACACATTTCAAGCAGCGATAAAAAAACCGGCCAGAGAATATCTCTGGCCGGCTTTTAGATTTAGCTATTACGCGTTCGGATTAAGGCATATCGCCTGCAACGAACTTCGGAATAACTGGACCGCCGATTTCAGACGCATAGCGTGTGCCGCCTGGGCTGAA
>OMIO01000102.1 GCA_900299115.1 Methylocystaceae bacterium
AATTCTTATGAGCGCATCTCCTCACCCCAAAGACGCTCCATCGCAGCCAGTCCCCAGCCTCGCCCCTCGACCAAGCGCGACATTCTCTTCCCTAGTAAAACGTCTCTGGGAGGGCGACATCGACCTGGGACGCGTCGGCTTAATGGTCGCCGCGCCGGTATTACTGTGGGTGTTCTACACCACCTCCTCAGGCATGATTGATATTATGCGCAAGGAAACGGGGGACTGGATCGGCGTCGCCGGCGCCCTCGTCGCCACCTCTGCGGTTCTTGTCATGCTGGCCTCGACCTCTTGGTCGCTTGGGGCGGAGCTCGCCGCTTTGATCGTCCGACGACGGATGATGCGTGAGCGCATGATGATTAAAACGAGCGTGACGGCGGCGGTGTTTTTGTTTGTGTTCTCGATCTCGGCGTTCTTTTCTTTCACTTTCTACTACAACAATATTTTTAAACTCTCTTCACGAAAAATTGTCGCTGAACTCCAACCCATGGAATTAGCCAGCGAAGTTATTCTGCCTGCAACGCGCCAAATCAGTACGGTTTATGAAGCAGCGTCGACAAAAATTGTCGCCACGCCATCTTTTCGCAGCTACCTCGCCTCACTTGACGCCTTGATCGATACAGCAAGACAAGCAAGTCCCACGCTGCGCGAGGCAATTCGAAAAGGCCAAGAAGCTCAGCAAGAAGCGCTCGCGCGCGCTGCGCGGCAAGCCGCGTTGGAAATTGAAACCGCCCGTACAGCAACGCGCCAATTAGAAGATGCTCGCGCAGAAATCGCTGGGTTAGAAAAAAGCGCCGCGGATCTTGAAGTGATTATCCAAGCCAAACAGGATGAAATTAATACGCTTACAACTGTCGTGCGTCAGGAAGAGCAGCTTGCTGTCGACGCAGCGCATGGCCTTGACAATATGGGAGCAGCCTGTGGTCCCAATTGTCATATGCATCAATTGAAAGCTGAAGAAGCGCTTAAACGCATCGCCACAATACGCCGCACGCTGACTAATCCAACAACAGAACGCATCGATGCGCTCAAACGTCGCGATGCGCTGACGGCGCAAATGATCCCGTTAAAACAAAAAGCCGAGGCCGCAACCAACGCCGCCAGCAAGCCAGGCCCAAGGTCTGGCGCATTGCCGGATCTAGAGACGACACTGCGAAATTTAATTGCGATC
Source organism: Methylocystaceae bacterium (assembly GCA_900299115.1). Taxonomy (GTDB): domain Bacteria; phylum Pseudomonadota; class Alphaproteobacteria; order Rhizobiales; family Beijerinckiaceae; genus Methylocystis. The sequence goes on from OMIO01000102.1 coordinate 1,172, forward strand.
CGAGATCAATTAGGCATTGATCCAAGTTGGGAGCGCGTGCGTGAAGCCAAACCGCTGTGTGAACCTATCTTGGCCGCAACGCGCCAGGCTAATCTCTTAGAAAATGATTTTCCTGCTGACTTTTCATGCGAACCGCAAGGCTCCGCCCGCGAACTCCTCTCAGCCCGAGACGAGACGCTTGCGGCTCGGGTAAGCTTTGATCAAAAATGCGGCATGGAAACAGGATTGCGCGATACTTTTGCCGCGATCGTTTCAAAAATACGCGCCGCGCCTGCTTCTGATGGCGCAACGGTGAGCGCTGCATTCAATGCCGCTAAAGCAGCGATCGATAGTTGCATCGTTGCAGGAAAAACTGTTGGCCTAAGTGATGAAAATGTTCGTGACCTGCTTAATGTGAGCGACGCTTATCTTCGTAAACACTCAACGGAGCGCAACAAATTCGAACTTGCGCGAGAAGCCTTTTGGAGCTTTACGCCTGACTCAAATATGGCGATTTGCGTGGCTATGGCGCAAGATCTATTTCTCTTCATCATGAAATTTTTAGCCGAAATTTTTAAGCGCAGCGCCGATGTGCGGGAACGCAAACAATTTCTTGCGCCTATAGATTTAACCGATGACGAGGATGATGCGCTGGAAATACGTGCAATGAAAGCTTTGCTGCGCGCGGCAAAACCCTTGCAAGGAGAATTGAGCGCCATCGATTTAAAAAACCCATCTGTTACGCGGCTTCCTGATTCTGTTAGCGAAAATCTTGTGGCGATCCTTAATCGTCTCGTGCGTGATGAAATCGCCTATATTGACGCTGAAGGCGTTTACATCGCCGATAATCAAACCATTTCACAAATAGAAACGAGCTTGTTTCAAGCCATTCGGCCGCGCGCGGCGTCCGCTCAGGGTCTCGCAGTCAATCCAGATGCGGGCTATGATCGGGCCCAGGCATTTTACGGCGATCAAACGGCTGCGCATCATGATCGCCGGCGGGCCTCGAGTTTAGAGCGCTATTTGACCTAAGAAACATTTTAAAAAAATTAAAAGCCGCTTCAGGCTCGAAAAGAGTAACGCCTGTCTAATAAATCTTCAGCGCTTCATGACGCGCTGACGTTTCGCCGTTAAGCTGATCAAAAGAAAAAGTGAACGCGCTATCAAGACCAAGGGCGGCGTATAAAAAGGGCTCTGCGGTTAAAAAGGGGCGCCAAAATTCGCTATAGGCGCGCCCATCGCTTAAGCCATTTCGTCGAAAGCGCTGCTCGCCTGCAAGCCAGGGATCAAGATTTGGATTTTGGAAACGCTTGGTAAAGCCAAAGGTTGAGCAGACAGTAAAACGTAGCTGCAGTCCGCTGTCTGAGGTCATTAATTTACGAATATGATCAAAACAATGTGAACTCCGCAGCGATTTACGTAGAGCATGGCGCGCGACAGATGGATCACAGGCGTAAGTGAAAGCATCTGGCCCAAGATTCATAAAAAGCCGCTCATAGAAAGTCAGCGCAACAACAAATCTTTTGATATTTTTTTCCTTAGCAAGCATCAAGCGGTCCGCGAGCCGAGATAAGGAGCCCGACCACTCTGCTTCGTCAAAACGCGTCAAGGGTAAGGCAAGCACAATTGCATCGCTGGCTAAAATTTGTTTCGCTAATTTTGTTTTCACATCGTCAAGCAACGCAATTTGAGCGCCGTCACGAGGCATTGCAATATCGCCTGCAGAATCGATGATTTCTAAAAGCCAGGGCCCTGCTTGCTTTAAGTCTCTTGCAGCAACGTCGCTGAGCGACAGCCGAAAATAATACTCATAAGTATCCAGCGTGTTGGTTGCTGCAGCGCCTGCAACGAGATCTTGTTTCAGCCGCTCATAGTGCGTGAGCGCATGCGTGAGAAAATCCGCCCTCTGCCGATCAATCGGCCCTTTTAGAAAGTCGACTTGGCTGATGGGCTGGAGAACAGGATGAAAATTCGGCGAATAGCCATAGGCTCCTTGGCCCACACAATCGGCCAACGACCCCAGTAAAGAGGATTTCCCCGCCCCCTTTGGGCCCAACAGACAAATCGACACTTTCTGCGACACAGCGATGTCCTTAAGGCTGGGCTTAAAGGCGAAGCGGCAACATACAGCCCAGCGCGCCAAGGGCAAAGGTGACGCCTAACCCTTTGGCGTGCTAAGCGCCCAAGATGCTCGAAGGCCTTCCCCCCAATGGCGCCAGTCACGTCTTGCGCCTGACCTGTGACGAACGGCGCGCCCGCGCTGTCGCCGATATTATTGTAGAGACATTTGACCCTACCGAAACCGCGGCAGCGGCTTTTGAGGAAGAAAATGGCGCCTATTGGGCGGTAGAAATTTATTTCGCAGAGGCGCCAGATGAACAAAGCATCCGCGAGCTTATCGCCGCTGTCAGCGATCAGAAAACGGCGCATGAGGCTCAGTTCTCCCAAATTGCAAAGCAGGACTGGGTACAAAATGCGCTCTCTGGCCTTAAGCCCGTTCGCGCTGGCCGCATTCTGGTGCACGGCGCGCATGATCGCGCGCATAAGCGCTCCAATGACATTGGCGTTGAAATTGAAGCAGCCCTGGCTTTTGGAACCGGCCATCACGGCACGACGCTTGGCTGTTTGCGCGCCTTAGACCAGATCTTAAAACGCCGTCGCCCGCGACAAATTCTCGACGTTGGAACTGGCACGGGGGTCTTGGCGATTGCCGCTGCGCGACTTCTTCGACAAACCGTTGCAAGCGGCGATATTGATCCAGTTGCAGTCGATACGGCGCGCGTGAACGCGCAACGCAACGGCGCCGGCGCTTTTGTCCGCCCAGTCTTGGCCGCTGGACTTCGTCACCCGCGGCTTATTGGGCAATATGATTTAATCTTCGCCAATATTTTGGCAAAGCCTCTACGTCTTCTCGCCCCATCAATTGCTCAAGCTGCGAGCTTTGATGCAGAACTCGTGCTCTCTGGCCTTTTGGGCCGCGACGTGCCGGGCGTTTTAGCGGCTTATCGCGCGCAAAATTTTTTCCTAGCGCAGCGCGGCGATATTGATGGCTGGGCGACCTTGCGGCTTAGTCGCGGCGGCGCAAGTCCAATATTATACGAAGATGACGACGATTATGATGACTGACGGTTGCCGGAAGCCATCTTCGCCACTAGCTTGCACATATGTTCGAAGCAAAATTTCAAAACTTTGTTGATGAGGCCGGATCGCTCGACTGCGCTGAACGCCTTTCAAGTCTGCGCGGTTGGCTTAAGACGCATAAGCTCGACGGCTTTCTCATCCCCCGCGCAGACGCGCATCAAAATGAATATGTTCCCAAATGCGCCGAACGCCTCGCTTGGCTGACAGGATTCACCGGTTCCGCCGGTTTCGCTATTATACTCCCTAAGCAAGCCGCTATTTTTGTTGATGGTCGCTATGTTATTCAAGTTCGTCAAGAAATCGACGCGCGCTTATTCGCGCCGCTTGATATTGCCGAGGTCTCTCCCGCGCATTGGCTTGCGCGTCATGTCCGCTCCGGCGCGCGCATTGCCTATGATCCCTGGCTTCACACCAGCGCACAAATAGAGCGCTTTAAAAAACTGCTTGCTGAAAAAGGCGCTACGCTAATTGCCTTAGACCAAAACCCAATCGACGCCTTATGGCGCGATCGTCCAGCTGAACCCAAGGGACGTATTTTTATTTACCCTTCGCAGCTCGCGGGACAAAGCGTCGAGAAAAAACTTGCGCAGTTGCGCGTCGATCTCGGCGATCATGATGGGGCGCTTCTATCAGACCCACATGCGATCGCTTGGTTATTTAATTTCCGTGGCGCAGATGTGGCGCATACGCCTATTGCGCTTTGTTTTGCACTCGTCCCCAAAAAAGGTCTGCCGCGGCTTTATATTGATCCAGAAAAAGTCGATCCAAAGATAAAACTTAAATTACAAAAATTCCTCTCCCTTCATCCGCCTAAAGAACTCCTACAAGAGTTACGCCGCTGGGGGAAAAAACGTGCGCAGATTATGTTTGACGCCGCGACAGCGCCTGATCTTCTCGTTGAAACATTACGTTCAGCGGGCGGTCTCGCTCATGTAGCGCTTGATCCTATCGCGCTGCCGAAAGCGGTCAAAAATAGCGCTGAGATTAATGGCGCCCGTCAGGCGCACATTCGCGATGGATTAGCCTTATCGCAATTTCTGGCTTGGTTTGCGCAAACAGCGCCTAAGGGAAAGCTTACTGAAATTTCCGCCGCCCAAGCGCTTGAAACATTTCGACGCGAAAATGGCGAGTTACGCGATATTTCCTTTCCAACAATATCCGCCTTTGCGCAACATGCGGCAATCCCCCACTATCGCGTCACAACAGAAACAAATTTGCCGATCAAAAAGGGGGTTTATCTTGTTGATAGCGGCGCGCAATATCTCGATGGCACAACAGATGTGACGCGCACCGTTATTGTTGGCGCAGCGTCAAAACAATTTAAAGATCACTACACGCGTGTGCTTAAAGGCCATATCGCCATTGCGCGCGCTGTCTTCCCAAAAGGAGTTTCTGGCGCACAAATTGACGCCTTTGCGCGACAGTTTCTGTGGCAAGCTGGGCTCGACTTTGATCATGGCACGGGTCATGGCGTTGGCGCATATCTTTCAGTACATGAAGGACCGCAACGTATTTCCAAAGTTAGCGCGACGCCCCTGCAGCCGGGCATGATCCTCTCTAACGAGCCCGGCTATTATCGCGCTGGAGAATATGGCATTCGACTTGAGAATCTCGTGATTGTTGAAAAACGAGAAATTAAGGGCGGCGAGCGGGAAACATATGGCTTTGAGACAATTACGCTTGCCCCCTTTGACCACAATTGCATCGCCCGCGAACTGCTCACGCCTGATGAACTGCACTGGCTCAACGCCTATCATGCGCGGGTTTACGCAACCCTTTCGCCTCTGGCTGACGCAAAGACGCGCGCCTGGCTTAAACAAGCTACACGGAAATTGACGTAATTATATCTTAATTGATTAAGCCAACTGAATTGAAATAGCATCGCCATATGCGGTTGCGCTAAGCAAGGAAGGGGTATTTTTGGCGCGCGCGCAAACGCCATCCTTGCCAACAACAATCATTCCGCCAACGCCTTGGATTTGGTCTCCAGCCGACGTTGCGCTTCATCTGTTGCTTTCTTCGTATCCATAGCGAGATCTTCAATTAGGAAAGCGACTGTACGTGCAGGCGACATGCGCAGGAAATGCTCGCCAACGCCTGTGCATGAGACGGCGCAGCTGGCGTTGTCTGCAAAGACCCCTGCGCCGATAACGGCTGAGTCGCCAACGCGACCAAAAGATTTATTCGTCATTCCCCCAGTTGACGTTGCGGCTGCAAGATTTCCTTTTTTATCTCGCGCGACGGCGCCAACTGTGCCAAGTTTTTTAGTTGCCTCGGCATCATGATCTAGAGCGGCTGCAGATCTTTCTTTTGCACGCGCGAGTTGCGCAAGGCGCTCTTGCGTTTGAAAGTAACTTGCAGGAACGCAACAAACGCCTTGCGCGCGCGCAAATTCCTCTGCGCCCGGAGCGATCAAAAAGACATGATCGCTCTTTTCCATAATTGCGCGCGCGAGAAGTATGGGATTTTTAATGCACCCAACGCCAGCGACAGCGCCTGCGGATAGAGTGCGCCCGTCCATAATAGCGGCGTCGCATTCCGCAATGCCCTGCGCATTGAGCACTGAGCCAAAGCCAGCGTTAAACAGCGGATCATCTTCAAGCAACTGCACGCACAAAGTCACGGCCTCCAACGCCGCGCCGTCTGAGGCTAAAACTTCTGCGCCCCGCGTGATAATCCGCCGTAATGCGCCCTCAAATCTTTCCGGCTCGCGCACCGCGCCAGCCCCACCATGGATCATGAGGGAAAAATCAGACATTTGTTTTTTAAAGTTAGGCAGACGCCTTGCGATCAAAAAATAGAGCCTGACTGATTGTTGCTTTCACAACATCGGTTTTATAAGGCTTACTGATAAGAAATGCTGGCTCTGGACGCTCGCCAGTTAGCAGGCGCTCTGGGTAAGCAGTGATAAATATTACTTGAGCGCTAAAAGATTGCAGCAATTCATTAACAGCATTCAATCCCGACGTACCATCTGCGAGTTGAATATCAGCTAGGATGAGACCAGGTCGTTTTGTTTGCGCAAGCGCCAATGCTTCTTGATGCGTTCGCGCAATCCCAATTACCCGATGACCCAAATCTCGCGCGATAAATTCAATATCTTGCGCAATCAACGCCTCATCTTCGATAATTAACACATCTGTCGCAACGCGATCTGCGATTTCGCGCCCCGCCTGAAGGACAAGGTCATCGACTTGCGCGACCGTTATGGACAGGATCACAGCGACTTCCTCAGGGGAAAAACCCTCGACCGTTCGCAAAAGAAAGGCCTGACGCGAACGGGGGGTCAATTGACTGACGGCGTGATGCGCGCGCTCCGCCGCATCAAGCTCCGCCTCCACTTTGACATTCAGACTAATTGAGGCCCAGGAGGCCATAAAGAGATGATAGAGCCCGACCTTTGGGGACATTGTGGTAGGAAAACTGTCCGTATCCGCAATCAGCGCCTCAAGCGTCGCCACGACATAGGCGTCGCCGCTGGTCTGTGAGCCGCATAGCGCGCGCGCAAACCGGCGCAAATAGGGAAGATGTGGCGCAATCTCTTGAGAGATATTCATTTTAACGTCCGTGGCCTTTCAACAATTTCCATAAGCACGCAAGATTATGCTGTTCAGGGGCAATATTCTACTCTGACGCCTTGAAAAAGCCCTTCGAAGGGGAACATTCCCTGAGCTGGCGCGTTTTATTAGTGCGGAGCGCCTGTGGCCAATCAGTGAAGACTGACCGTGTGATCAAATCAAAGGTTTTTGGAAGAATCGATGACCATGGGGGAAGACGCCAATAAGGCCTCCGAGGAGGTTGTTGCGAGCCCAGGCCGACCTGAGGTCGGGCTGTCGGGCGAACACATCCCTGCGCTCGACCCAAAGATCCAAGATCAGCTGGGCAAGGTTTTCCGTTCCTTTTGTGACGATCTGGTCCAACAGCCCATGCCTGACAAACTTCTCGTTCTGCTGGCGCGGCTGGAAGCCAAACAACGCGAGAAGAAATGAGTGACAACGCTTTTGCCGATATGATGGTGGCGGAAATGCCCTATCTTCGAGCATTCGCCTTGTCGCTTTCTGGCTCAACGACTGTCGCAGATGATTTAGTCCAAGAAACCCTTGTTAAAGCTTGGACGCATACAGAATCTTTCGCGCTTGGCACAAATTTCCGCGCCTGGCTTGTGACGATCCTGCGAAATACCTACTTCAATCAATATCGAAAACTCGCGCGCGAGGTGCAAGACAGCGATCACGCGCATGCAGAACAAATTCTCGTTGGCGGCGATCAAGAGTCATGTCTAACGATGCAGGATGTGCAGCGCGCTTTAAATAAACTGCCCGAGGATCATCGCGAGATTCTCCTTATGATTGGCGTCACCGAACTCTCCTATGAAGAGGCTGCAGAGGTGTGCAATATTGCTGTTGGAACCGTTAAAAGTCGTCTCAATCGCGCGCGTGCGAAACTTGCCGAACATCTTGGCATGGTGGACGGAGTCGCTCATCTCGACCTTGACACGAATGGTCGAAATATAACTTAACCATTCAATATGCTTTAACGCTGAAAAATTCTCACGCGCAAAAACCCCAAAGGAGGCCCTGGATTGGTAAAAAGACTATGCGCGCCATCAGGAAACGTCTTGATTTGGACTTTTTCTTTCTTGCTCTCGCTTTTGTCAGATCAAGCGTATGCGACAGATCTCTTTACCACGCTTCAGGCTGCTTCGCCGGCGCTTTTGATCGCTACAGCATTAGCCTTAGTCGCGATTATTTATCTTTTAGTAAAACAACACAGGCAAGACAAAGCGCTTGGCCAATTAGCTGAACTTAGCGAGAAACTTTGTTTTGGGCAGGACCTTGGGCCAGAACTTTCATGGCAAAAAACCGGCGCAATCGAAATTGATTTAATTGCTAAAATGCTCCTAAGCATTGATGATCGATTAAAACAAAAACGTAACAAGCTTCAGCAAGTCTCACAGCAAATTGACGAGGCCGACGCACACCGCCATACAATGAACCTTGAATTACATCACCGCGTCAACAATGCGCTGGCAATGATGCAAGGCATCACGAATATCACAGCGCGTTCCGCCACAGATATTAGCGAATTTCGCACCAACCTCTCTGACAGAGTGCAATGCCTTGGCGCTATATCAACCTTATTGGTCAAGAAATCTTGGACAAGCACGCCTCTAAGGGAGCTTGTAGAAATAACCCTCTCCTGTTGTAGTCCAGATCTTGCTGAACGCGTGGATTTGGGCGGCGAAGATCTTGAACTTCGTTCTGAAGTGACCTTAGCGCTTGGCATGATATTACATGAACTTCTCACCAACGCCATTCGTCATGGCGCTTTGGCTAATGAAACAGGCCGCGTTACGTTAAATTGGCATGTTGAAAAAGAACAGCCGAGCAAAAAAAGATTGATCCTATTTTGGCGCGAGCAGAATGGACCAATCGTCGAGCCGCCTCACAAGTCTGGCGTTGGCCAATATTTAATGCAGGAAGTTTTAACGCGCCAATTTGATGGCGATATTGCATTCCTTTTCCCGCCTCAAGGCTTTCAGGCGACAATAACAGCTGAGATTTAACGCTTAGGCCTAACGCTCGTCTTCTTGCGCAAGATCTTGTGGCGTCACCTTTAAGGCTGTGACGCGATTGCGAATTTTCCGCATAACTTCAAATCTAAACCCATGAAAGGTGAAGACCTGACCCGCCTCAGGAATAGCCCCAACTTCATGGATCACTAATCCCGCAATTGTTGTCGCTTCTTCATCTGGAAGGTTCCACGCCATAACGCGATTAAGATCCCGCACAGGCACAGCGCCATCAATTAAAACGGATCCATCTGGCTGCGGGCGAACGCCTTGAACAGCCAGATCATGTTCATCGCGAATATCGCCAACAATTTCTTCAAGAATATCCTCAAGCGTCACGAGACCCATCACTTCGCCAAATTCATCTACAACGAGCGCGAAATGCGTCTTTCGTTTTAGGAAGGCCTCAAGCTGATCCTCAAGCGTTGTCGCCTCTGGGACAAACCAAGGTTCCGACATGACTTCATCAATAATAATTTTCTCCGCCGCGCCGCCAGCAGCATCAAGCGCGCGCAGGAGGTCTTTTGAATGGAGCACGCCAACAAAATTGTCTGATTGTCCGCGCCACAACGGCATACGGGTAAAAGGCGAAGATAAAACCTCACGCACAATTTGAACTGGCGACAAATCCGCGTCTATTGTGCGCATTTTTGTACGATGAATCATCACATCAGAAACATGTAAGACCTGGAGATCTAAGACCCCACCAAACATATCTCTCGCGGCGCGCTCCACATTGCCTTCCTCATGAAGAATATCGACAGCGCCTTTAAGTTCTTCATAGGGGGAAAGCATTGTGCGATCATGACTGAGCTCTACGCCAACAAGCCGAAGCACGCTGCGAACAATAAATTCAACCGCCGCCAATAGGGGGCCAAAAATAGAAACGAAAGGCTCAATAAATTTAGCGACACGTAAAGAAAATGTATCTGGATGATTAATCGCAAAAGTTTTTGGCAAAACTTCCGCAAAGACTAATAATAAAGCGGTCATAAGGATTGTGGCGTAAACAGCGCCATTATCTCCCGCGATAACGACTAAAACACTCGTGGTGAAGGCGGAACTACCGATATTGCCCAGTGTGCTGCCCAGCAACAGGGCTGCAATCATCCGATTGCGCTGTCGTAACAGCCGCATTACTGCGGCGGCCCGCTTATCTCCTTCTTTTTCTAAAGTATGCATCCGCGCATGCGAGGCTGCGGTCAGGGCTGTTTCAGAGCCAGAAAAAAAAGCAGAAAGAAAGATACAGAATGCGACGATAAGGATCGCCGTCCAAATATCGACCTGAGGCCCGCCTGCTTCAAGACCATGCATTTAGGTTACGCCCGGTTGAGTTCTTCTACGAGAAAAGCGCGCACTTGCTGAGGATCTACGCCCTTGGCGATAAAAGCTTCGCCGACGCCATGCGTCAAAATAAAAGTTAAAGCGCCACCCTCTACTTTTTTATCTTGATACATCGCTTTCAAAATTGCGTCTGCATCATCGCTCCAGCCTGGAATATCCTTTATTCTTGTAGGCAAGCCTACGCCTGCAAGGTGCCGTTCAACCCGTTCGACATCTTCAAGGGAGCAAAAACCTAATTTATGCGAAAACCGCATGGCGCACACCATGCCGATCGCAACGCCTTCGCCATGAACCAACCGTTCGCTGTTATAGTGCATGAGCGCTTCTAGGGCGTGACCAAAGGTGTGGCCAAGATTGAGCAAAGCGCGATCGCCTTGCTCCAGCTCATCGCGCGCAACAATAGTCGCCTTTGTTTCGCAACTCACCGCAACGGCGCAAATTTGCTCTGCCCGGCTATGAAAAACGGCCTCGGCATCCGCCTCAAGCCACTGGAAAAAACGCGCATCGCCAATCAGGCCATATTTTACAACTTCTGCGTAACCGGCGCGAAACTCTCTTGGCGATAGCGTGCGAAGGACATCAACATCAGCAAGCACAAGCGCGGGTTGATGAAATGCGCCGATAAGATTTTTGCCATGGGGTGAGTTAATGCCCGTTTTACCGCCGACAGATGAATCAACTTGCGACAGAAGCGTCGTTGGAATCTGCACAAAGCGCGAGCCGCGTCTTACACTCGCTGCAACAAAGCCAGCAAGATCCCCAACAACCCCGCCGCCAAAAGCAACAACAAGATCGCGTCGCTCTATTTTAGCTGCAAGAACCTCATCGCAGACACGACCATAGACCGATAAGGACTTTGAACTCTCTCCAGCAGGCACAATGATTGTGCTAAAGCGAATTCCAGAATTTTTTAAGCTTTTCTCAAGCGTTGCAAGATGAAGACGCGCAACATTTTCATCCGTAATCACTGCGCATGCTGCGCCAGGCGCCAACGCCGCTATTCGCGCGCCAGCCTCTTCGATCAAATTAGCGCCAATAACAATATCATAAGCGCGACCCTCAAGACCTACTTTGATAATCTCGCGATGGGCGGCGTCAGTCGCATCGCCTGCGGCGCGGTGCGGATAAAGATGCGTCATAATCTTAGCAATTTCCTTTTCAGGGGCGATTGGGCGTGTTTTTTGTAATTTCTCAAGTCCAGTGACGAGCGCATTAAGCGTCTCATCCACCATAGCCTCTTGCGGAGCGTCATGTGAGGGAACGCGGATATCAGCAAGTTGATAAATTGGTTGACGCGCTTCTAACAGCACGCGCAAGGTCTCTTCTGGATTTTCTGTATGAAGAAGCGGGCGATCATTTTTGCGCCTCACGCGTTTCATCAGTGTTTTCAAATCGGCATCGAGCCAGATTGAAACGCCGCGTTGAGCAATGCGATCTCTCGTGCGCACGTCCATGAAGGCGCCGCCGCCAGTTGCAAGAACCATTTGACCGGCATTGAGTAAGCGCATGATAACGCGTCGCTCGCCATCGCGAAAATAAGCCTCGCCATATTTTGCAAAAATCTCACCGATCGGCATGCCTGCCGCAGCTCTGACAATTTCTGCGTCAGCGTCCACAAAGGGAAGACCAAGGCGCGAAGCCAGTCGATAGCCAATTGCGCTTTTACCCGAACCCATCATGCCCACAAGGACGATCGCCCGACCACCAAGAGCGGCAAGGATTTCTCCAGTTCGGGCGTCAGTTGGGTTTACGAGCATTGATCTTGCGGGTTGGCGTTACGTTAAGAAGGGCAATTTATACTGCGCGGGTTAGAAATTCATCCCAGCTGCGGATTTAAAGGCGGCATCAAGATAAAATTTCATAAAAGGGGGCAAAGCGATTTCCGCCACCGCCGCAGTGTCCTTGAGAAAGACAACGCCAGAAAGTTCCGGCTGAGATTGGGCTGAAAGAAAGGCGTCGATCTGCTTTTTAAGCGTTTCATGCGCTAGCGGCCAGTCAAACCTACGAATACAGGCCGCTCTCTGGCCATCGAAAACAATACACCAATCGCGCGCTTCTTGTGCTTGGCTGGCCTCCAGTCCCGTCTCCTCGCGCAGCTCCCGGATCAAGCTTGCCCGGAGATCAACCCTGCCGGATGGGCGCACATCTGATAAATCTGGGTTGCCGCAGGGAAAGTAGAATGCGCCAGCATTAGAATGATCCAAACCCATCTGACCTAATAAAAAGGCGCCCTCATGCGTGCAAACAGCCGCCTGTGAAAAACAATTAAAGACAGTTTGATCAGGCCAGCCAAAATCACGCCAAGCCATAAATGCTGAAAAGGAGGTTTCAAAAAAATCAACCCGCAACACACGCTCAGCGTCGCTTAGATCCGCCTCAATCCGCTGGGCTAGCAATATCCTGCCATCATAAAGCGAGGGGCTGCGCTGAGAGCAGATGCGCCAATGATCTAAAATATCCTGCGCGCGATCTTTTTCAAAAGCCCAATCATATTTGGTTATACGGCAGTCGAGCCGATCAACTTGAATAATGTCGCATCTAGATTTCATGCGCCGATCATTCCATCTCTTAATAAGCCGCCTAACGGTAAGCGCCATTATCTGGGCGATTTATCTCAGTTATATAAAAAAATACGCCCGCGCATTGGTGAGGCGCGGGCGTATTTCTAATCTTTTAATTGATTAATTACGATCTTTATCAACCAATTTGTTTTTGCCAATCCAAGGCATCATCGCTCGAAGCTTAGCGCCAACTTCCTCAATTGGATGGGCGTTATGACGGGCGCGAACCGCTTTGAAGGATGTCTGATTAACTTTATTTTCCAGCATCCAATCGCGGGTAAATTTACCTGTCTGAATATCATCCAAGACACGCTTCATTTCCGCTTTTGTCTCAGGCGTAATGATACGCGGCCCTGTTACGTACTCGCCATATTCCGCGGTATTCGACACGGAATAATTCATATTCGCGATACCGCCTTCATAAATCAGATCAACAATCAGCTTAACTTCGTGCAGGCATTCAAAATAGGCCATCTCAGGCGCATAGCCTGCTTCGACCAATGTTTCAAAGCCATTACGGATTAATTCAACTAAGCCGCCGCAAAGAACGACCTGTTCGCCAAAGAGATCTGTTTCACACTCTTCTTTGAAAGTTGTCTCAATAATGCCTGCGCGGCCGCCGCCATTAGCAGATGCATAAGAGAGCGCAATTTGTTTTGCGTTACCCGAGGCGTCTTGATGAACAGCGACAAGCGTTGGCACGCCGCCGCCTTTGAGATATTCGCCGCGCACAGTATGGCCTGGACCCTTGGGCGCGACCATCGCAATATCGAGATCAGCGCGCGGCTCAATCAAATTGAAATGAATGTTAAGGCCATGCGCAAAAAGTAAGGCAGCTCCTTTTTTCAAATTCGGAGCGAGTTCATTGTTGTAGATATCGCCCTGCAACTCATCTGGCGTGAGCATCATAACTACATCAGCCCATTTGGCTGCTTCGGCGACAGTCATAACCTTGATGCCGGCGCCTTCGGCTTTTTTCGCTGACGCGGAACCAGGGCGAAGCGCCACAACCAATTCCTTAACGCCGCTATCTTTCAAGTTCAGCGCATGGGCGAAGCCTTGGCTGCCATAGCCAATAATGGCGACCTTTTTGCCTTTGATCAGATTAACATCGGCGTCCCGATCGTAATAAACGCGCATCTGCTTTTTTTCCTCTGGTGTTTTCATGCCGATAACGGCCCGGGACGGCTGGGAAGCCGCCATAAATCCCTGTGCGGGCATCTTCTACGCGGCGGCGCCGCGAAGGTCAAAATTCTGGTTAAATGGGCTCTGGCCCCCGCGAAATCGCCGCGACGCCTGTGCGCGAGACCTCAACAAGCCCGATTGGGCGCATCAAATCAACGAATTCGTCGATTTTTCCTGGCTTTCCAGAGAGCTCAAAAATAAAGCTTTCTGTCGTCGCATCGATGATCCGGGCGCGAAAGGCCTCAGCTAATTGCAAGGCGTCGGCCCGATTTTCTCCCCGACCACGCACTTTCACCATAGCAAGCTCACGCTCAAGCGAGCGCGCGGAGGCTGTCAAATCGGTGACTTGATGGACTGGAACCAAACGCTCAAGTTGATGATGAATTTGATCGATCGTTTCAGGCGCGCCTGAGGTTACGATTGTGATGCGCGAGAGATGCTCTGCATGCGCCACCTCTGCAACCGTCAAGCTTTCAATATTATAGCCTCTGCCAGAAAACAGACTAACGACGCGCGCAAGCACGCCAGGCTCGTTATCAACTAAAACTGATAGCGTATGCGACTCTACTTTCGAACTCGAGAGCGCAGCAGAATAGGGTGAGGGCGGAGATGCGGGCGTAGTCATGATAATCCCCAGACGATCCTTGATCGGCTTAAACGAGCATTTTACCTTTTTCGTCAATGATTGAGCCTAATTCTAGCCCAGCGTCATCAGACAAATCTGCAAGCAACATATCATTATGCGCTTTGCCGGATGGAATCATTGGGAAACAATTCTCAATCTTATCGACAAGGCAATCAAAGATTACCGGCCCGTCGTAATTGATCATTTCTTCGATTGCCGAATCCAACAAGGCAGGATCGCTGCAACGTATGCCTTTAGCGCCAAAAGCTTCAGCCAATTTCACAAAATCAGGCAAGGCCTCTGAGTAACTATGCGAATAGCGTCCGCCATGAAGCAGTTCCTGCCACTGACGCACCATGCCCATATATTCATTGTTTAGAATAAAAACTTTCACCGGCAATCGATATTGTATCGCCGTAGACATCTCCTGAATATTCATCAAGATCGACGCTTCGCCTGCAATATCGATAACAAGCGCCTTAGGATGCGCAAGCTGCGCGCCAATTGCTGCAGGCAAGCCATAGCCCATTGTGCCAAGACCGCCTGAAGTCATCCAGCGGTTTGGTTCATCAAAATGATAATGTTGCGCCGCCCACATCTGATGCTGACCAACTTCCGTTGTGATGTAGGCGTCTTTATTTTGCGTGAGCGCATAAAGTCGTTGCACAGCATATTGAGGCTTAATTGTTTTTGAAGAAGCGCGATAAGCAAGCGACTTCTTGGCGCGCCAATGATTTATTTCATCCCACCACGCATCCAATGAGGGCCGATCTGCATGCTTAGCCTCTGCGCGCCAGACACGTATCAACGCTTCCAAAACATGGCCGCAATCGCCAACAATCGGCAAGTCGACTTTGACGTTTTTATTGATTGACGAACGATCAATATCGATATGAATTTTCTTTGATCCAGGGGAGAAAGCGTCAAGACGCCCAGTAATGCGATCATCAAAGCGTGAGCCAACCGCAATCATTAAATCGCAATCATGCATTGCATTATTGGCTTCAAATGTACCATGCATGCCGAGCATGCCGAGCCAATTTGGGCCTGAGGCGGGGTAAGCGCCCAATCCCATCAAGGTCGAAGTAATCGGGAAGCCTGTGAGCGCGACAAGTTCACGCAACAAAGTAGAAGCAGCCGGACCGGAATTAATTACGCCGCCGCCAGTATAAAAGATCGGACGCTTTGCATGCGCCATCATTTCTACAGCAGCCTGGATTGCGTTTAGATCCGCATCGAGCTTTGGATGATAGGTTTTATGCGCTACGCCCGCTGGCGGCGTATAAAAACCGCGCGAGAATTGTACGTCCTTTGGAATATCGATTACAACAGGCCCGGGTCGTCCAGTTGACGCGACATAAAAAGCCTCATGCAAAATCCGCGGTAAATCCGCGACGTTCTTCACGAGATAATTATGCTTCGTGCAATGTCGCGTGATGCCAACTGTGTCGCATTCTTGAAAGGCGTCTGAACCAATCAAATGCGTTGGCACTTGTCCGGTGATACACACAAGCGGAATTGAATCCATCAAGGCGTCGGTTAAGCCGGTGACGGTATTGGTGGCCCCTGGACCTGAGGTAACAAGCAACACGCCTACCTTGCCCGACGAGCGCGCATAGCCTTCCGCAGCATGCGCCGCGCCTTGCTCATGGCGCACAAGGACATGCAAGATTTTTTCTTGGTGGAATAAGACGTCATAGATCGGCAGCACGGCGCCGCCGGGGTAGCCAAATATCGTATCAACCCCCTGATCTTTTAGGGCTTCAACGACCATCTCCGCGCCCGTCATTTCCTTTGGCATTATCCTAATTCCGTTGTTCACTCTGCGCGAGGCAATAAAAAAGGCCCTCGAGGGGGCCGGGTCAAGCGCCTTTATCGGCGAAGGGGTTAGCTCCCCGCTCCGCCTAAGGCGTTAAAGATACCACAATTGGGTTAGCCATCGCGCTTCCTCTTTAAAAGCAAGGTTAAGATAGGCGCGCCAGAGAATCAAGCCAGATGAAAACGCTCAAACCTGGGCCCGCTTGCGTTTAAGCGCGTCCCGCAACGCAGAAAATCGGACCCGAAAAAGCGAATATCTGCGACGCGCCTTTCCTCAAACGAGACGGCTTTGCGCTTTAGCGGCGGCAATGAAGCTTGCAAATAAAGGGTGGGGCTCAAAGGGGAGCGATTTTAATTCAGGATGATATTGCACGCCGATAAACCAAGGATGCTCCGGGATCTCGACTGTCTCTGGGAGAAGACCATCTGGGGAAGTTCCCGCAAAGACCAATCCTTTGGCTTCCAAGCGCTCTCGATAGGTAAAGTTCACTTCATAGCGATGACGATGACGCTCAGAAATCTCTGTTGCGCCGTAAATCTCGGCAATTCGCGAACCAGGCTTAAGTAACGCCGGGAAAGCGCCAAGACGCATTGTGCCGCCTAAATCGCCATCGGCGCGACGCTTCTCTAACGCATTGCCGCGCAGCCACTCCGTCATCAGCCCGACGACCGGTTCATCGCAAGGACCAAATTCGGTGGAATTTGCTTTATCGACGCCAGCCAAAGCGCGCGCCGCCTCAATCACCGCCATCTGCATGCCAAAGCAGATGCCAAAATAAGGAACGTCTCTTTCTCGGGCAAAACGCGCAGCGAGGATTTTTCCTTCAGCGCCGCGCTGACCAAAACCCCCAGGCACTAAAATGCCATGCACATGTTCCAAGCGCGCAGCAGGATCGCCGCTTTCAAAAATCTCTGACTCGATCCAATCCAAATTAACTTTAACAAGATTTGCTAGACCGCCATGCGCGAGAGCTTCAATCAGACTCTTATAGGCGTCTTTCATTTCTGTATATTTACCCACGACGGCGATCGTGACTTCGCCTTCTGGATTATTGATCCTCTGCGTGACGGCGTTCCAGCGACTCATATCGGGCTTTGGCGCTGGCTCTATACCGAAAGCTGCTAAGACCTGGGCGTCAAGACCAGCTGCATGATAGGCGCGGGGCACATCATAAATATTCGCCGCATCCCGCGCCTCAATAACTGCTTCCTCGCGCACATTGCAAAATAGACCAAGCTTACGTCGCTCTTCGCGCGGAATTTCCCGATCTGTACGACATAGAAGAATATCAGGCTGGATACCGATTGAGCGCAATTCTTTCACAGAATGTTGCGTTGGCTTTGTCTTCAACTCGCCTGCGCTTGGAATAAAGGGCAATAAAGTAAGATGAACATAAATGCAGTGATGTGGCGGGAGATCATTTTTAATTTGTCGGATCGCTTCAAAAAAAGGCAGACCTTCAATGTCGCCGACCGTTCCGCCGATTTCAATTAAAACGAAATCAACATTCTCATTTCCCTCAAGGGCAAAGGCTTTAATCGCATTGGTGACATGGGGAATGACTTGTATCGTTGCGCCGAGATAATCGCCGCGCCGCTCTTTATTGATAATATCTTGGTAGATGCGTCCGGTTGTTACATTGTCCTGACGCGTCGCCGGACGTCCAGTGAAACGCTCATAATGCCCAAGATCCAGGTCTGTTTCAGCCCCGTCGTCTGTGACGAAAACTTCGCCATGCTGATAAGGGCTCATCGTCCCTGGATCAATGTTGAGATAGGGATCGAGCTTACGTAGCCGAACTGTGTAGCCGCGTGCTTGCAAAAGCGCGCCGAGCACTGCCGACGCCAGACCTTTGCCAAGAGAAGAAACCACGCCGCCGGTGATGAAGATGTACCGCGCCATGGGATTTAACGCCTAAAGAATTTCAGGCGCTTTGGATAGAACTTTCTTGCGTTTAAAAAAGCGCTTTCCCCAGCCGATTTTTTTCTAAAGGCTCGGGTCAGCGCTTTGCTTATTGGCCAGCGGTAGGTTTGCCTGTTTTTGGCTCAGCTGGAGCGGCCTTCGCCGGCGCGCTTGTCGATCCACCTGTTGTCGATCCGCTTGGTGACCCAGTTGGCGTAGCCAGGGCTGGCGCGCTTGGGGTTTCAACCGCCGGGGCTGCGGCGGGCGCAGTTTGCACGCGCTGCTGCTGAGCGCGCTGCAATTGATCAAAGATACTGTCTTTGTTGGCTTCTGGAATGGCGGGCTTGTCCCCCTGCTTGGTCTCAGGCTTGACCTCTTTCAACTTGATCGCGCCTTGATCCAGAGCCTTCGTCCAATCGTCTCCTCCCTCAGAGCGCCGTTGCCATGCAGGCAAAACAGTGAGCGCAATGCTGGTTAGGAAGAAAATTGTCGCGAGAATTCCCGTCGCGCGGGTTAGCGCATTGGCTTGACCGCGACCCGTGAAAACGCCGCTTTGACCCATGCCCAGGGCGCCGCCTTCAGATTTTTGGTAGAGAATGAGAATGACGAGAGCGGACACCACCATGAGGTGGATCGCAATGATAACTTGTTGCATTTAAAACCTTTTCTTCATTCTCTTGGGCGGAGTGCACCTTAAAAAAAGCGGGCTCGACGCGCTAAACTTGGGCGCTTTTACACCAAGATGCGGCCGTGAGAAAGGTCAGGTTTCATGAGATGGGCATTAAATAAGCGCGCGCCCTGCGCGCGCTTAGTCAGGCTTAACCGAACATATCAATATTTATTGCCGTCCTGGCCCTTCCATCCGCCGCCGACTTCGTCAAAGCGCGTCTCATCTTTGAATTCAACGACTTTGCCTGGCTCGATATATTGTTTTTCTTTAATCATCTGATTTTGAATTGTTGTTGAATAATAGGTGCTGGCCGAACAGCCTTCCTTAACCTTGCCGTCAGCTTCCGGTTTGCATTCTAAATTCGCGCCCTTTGGAAATTTAACCATTGCCGTGAAATAAAACTCATAGCCTGCATGGCCCGCGCCCTCGACATCCAGCGCCCAACCGCGCGTGATATCAAATTTCTCAATCACGGCCTCCGCATCGAATTTTTTCTTAATAATGTTTTCGAAAACTTTCTTAACAGCCTCAGGCTTGGGCTCACAATTCATGAGGCAGAAGGCGCGGGCTGGAGCAGCTGCAGCAAAAAAAGTCAGCAGCGTCAGAGCAGTGATCGTAATCTTGTTCATAAAATAACTCCCCTTCTCTCTTGGCGATAAGCGTCTAACGCCAGATGTTTCGTTCCAAGCTGCGAGGGCCCTGCGAAACTGTTATCCTTAACAATATTGAAGCTGCACGCCTTCTGCGCTTGCGGCAAGTGTAGGGCTGCGCGCGAATTGTCGCACGAGACAAGCGTCCAACACGGCTGTTGCGTCGCAGAGTTCATCGCTCTATTGACGACGCGAGTTTCTCCAACTGTTCGATGAGGTTTTCATGTCCGCCTTTAAGCTTCTGCTCCTGCCAGGTGACGGCATTGGTCCAGAAATTTCCGCCGAGGCTGAAAAGGTTCTCGCATTTTTACAAACGGCAGGAATTGCAAAATTTGAGATTGAGCGCGGCCTTGTCGGCGGCGCAGCCTATGATGTTCATGGCGTTGCAATTAGTGAAGCGGATATGAAGCTTGCACAAGCAAGCGACGCTGTTTTACTTGCAGCAGTCGGCGGACCAAAATGGGACGGCGTTCCCTATGATGTTCGTCCCGAAGCTGGCCTCTTGCGCTTACGCAAAGATCTAGGACTTTTTGCAAATCTTCGCCCAGCAATTTGTTATCCAGCTTTAGCAGAGGCCTCTTCGCTAAAACGCGAACTGGTGGACAATCTCGATATTATGATCGTGCGCGAGTTAACAGGCGGAGTTTATTTTGGCGAGCCGAAAGAGATCATAGATCTTGGCAATGGCCAAAAGCGCGGCGTCGATACTCAAGTTTATGAGACCTATGAAATTGAGCGCATTGGTCGCGTTGCTTTCGAGCTTGCACGCAAACGAAACAATAAAGTCACTTCGTCCGAAAAAGCGAATGTTATGAAATCAGGGCTGCTGTGGCGCGAAGTGATTACAGCTTTACACAAGCGAGAATATGCAGACGTTCAACTTGAACATATGCTTGCTGACGCATTAGGCATGCAACTGGTGCGCTGGCCAAAGCAGTTCGATGTGATTGTTACGGATAATTTATTTGGCGATATGCTTTCTGATGTCGCTTCAATGCTAACAGGCTCACTCGGTATGCTGCCTTCAGCCTCTCTTGGCGCTGCCGATAGTAAAGGTCAGCGTAAAGCAATGTACGAACCCGTACACGGCTCCGCGCCAGACATTGCAGGAAAAAGTCTCGCTAACCCGATCGCAATGATTGGCTCGCTGGGCATGGCGATGCGTTATTCGTTCAATCTGCCAAAAGCGGCGGATGCGATTGAGGCTGCGATTTCCGCTGTATTGGCGCAAGGAATGCGCACAGCTGATATTAAGGGCTCGGCAGCGAAAAGCGTTTCAACCAGCGAAATGGGCGATGCAATTGTCGCGCAACTCAAGAAACTTCTTGGCTAAGGCATAAAAAAAGCCCCGGCATGTTAGCAGCCGGGGCTTTTTCATGTGACGCGTCGCGCTTAACGCTTGCGTCCCTTCTTGGCGGAAGCGCCGCCAGAAAACTCAGCGCGGCAATCTGAAGAAAGCGCCGATAAATGCGCCTCAAGACATTTTTCGATGGCGACAGCGTCAGGAACCGCTGACTCACACAGTCGATAGGCGTCATTCTCGCAAGCCGCCTTTTGCTCAGGCGTACCTTCTGCAAAAGCGGGCGCAACCGCGAAAATCGCTAAGGCAGCCGAGAGACGGAAAATAGTGCGCATTCATCCATTCCTTCTTCAATCTGGGATCTTCAAGACCGCTCTCGTGACGTGAGTCGGATCTCTCGCTCCCTTTAACCATAGCCAGCCCAGAAGAGTCGATAAGGGCAATTTTTAAAGCGGAAAAAAGACGCGTCAAAAACTTTAAATTTTTTTATGTATCTGTATTTAAAAGATAATCTTATCCAGGCCCAACCGGATAACCCCACACATAACCTCCCTTACGCGCTTTGGCCCCGCCATATTGATCCAGGCCTTCGGACGTCGGGGAAGAATCTTCCGCGCAAACAAGAAATCCGGCGCCGATCAGCCGCGCGCCGTCAATTTATGCGTCGCGCCCTCCATTGGCTTATTATTCTTAGCAAAACGATTAATTGGATTCCGCCGGAGGCATCTTCTCTGGCTTGATTTTACGCGGCTGCTGAGGCGCGCCAGCGCTATCCTGCGCATAAATCGATTTACCATAGTGACAGGGCATGCGCTCTTGGTTTTCGGGCGCGCTTTGGCGCCCCTCAGCCGCCGGCTCACTTTGTTCCGGGGTCGGGGTGTGGCTTTGAGTCGACGCGGAAGGATCGAGGCGCCGATGTTCTTCTGCAAAGAAATGCGCCAGCATAAACGCCATAGCGATATAAAACAGCGCCCAGCCGATCAATGTTAAGAGTCCGCGCATCTTTACTC
>OMIO01000103.1 GCA_900299115.1 Methylocystaceae bacterium
AGCTGTTTGAGAATATTTTTTAGCCAGGATTAATGAGACGAATGCCGATTGAAACAAATGCTAATCAACGGATCGCTTTAGCGGCGCTTCTTGAATGGTATGTTGAAAATGGCGTTGACCTTGCGCTCGATGACACGCCGCATAATCGTTACGCAGAGTTTCAGAAAACTGAAGGCGTGAGTGAGGCAATATCCGCGCCGCCGATTGTTGCATCAAAACCGGCCTCGCCAGCAGCAGCTGTGCGGGTCGCCCCGACAATGACAATGCCCGATGATGCAATAAAATTAGCGCGCGACGCCGCAAATGCCGCGCATGACTTGCGCAAACTTGCTGAAAATTTTGCCCATTTTGTCCATGCCCCCTTTTATGGCATGGCCGAGCATTTTCTTTTTCATGCAGGCGCTGAGCGCGCAAAATTAATGATCTTAGATGCTGCGCCAGGCGTGCAGGAAGAAACAACAGGCGCGCCGTTTAGCAGTCAACAAGCTCAATTATTGAGAAATATGTTAAAGGCGATCGGTGAAGATTTTGACTCTGTGCGCTTAAGCTATGTTTCGCCATGGCGTCCGCCAGGAAATCGGCCAATGACGCCTGTTGAAATCGCGATTTTCGCCCCGTTTGTTCGACGTCAAATCGAGCTCGCCCAACCAGAAATTATCCTATTATTTGGTGAAGCCCCTGTCCGCGCAGTTTTAGATGTAACAGAGCCCTTATTAAAACTGCGTGGAAAATGGCAGAGCGTTTGTTGTGGCGGACATCAAGGACGCGCGCTGGCTTTTTCGAGTTTAGAGGCCATGCTAAAGAGCCCCGCATTAAAACCAGCGGCGTGGCGGGATCTTCGCAGCGTCGCAGAGGCGCTGCTAACCCAATAAAGAAATCTCGAGGGATGTTATTCGGCGGCTTCGCCCTTATTCGTTCCAGCGCCAAACCGTTGCACAATATAGTCATCGACGATACGCGTGAATTCTTCGGCGATTCCCTCTCCCCGAAGCGTCATTGCTTTTTTTCCATCAATAAAAACAGGCGCCGCTGGCGTTTCGCCAGTGCCGGGCAATGAAATGCCGATATCGGCATGTTTAGACTCGCCAGGACCATTGACGATACAGCCCATCACCGCAACATTAAGCGTTTCTACGCCTGGATATTGCGCGCGCCAGTTGGGCATGCGTTGACGTATATGTTCCTGAATATCGCGCGCCAATTCTTGAAACACCGTAGACGTTGTGCGGCCGCATCCAGGACACGCCGCCACCAATGGAACGAAGGTGCGAAATCCCATGGTTTGCAAGATTTCTTGCGCCACGCGCACTTCCAGTGAACGATCGCCATTGGGTTCTGGCGTAAGCGAAACGCGGATCGTATCTCCAACGCCATCTTGCAACAACACGCCTAAAGCGGCGGAAGAAGCAACAATGCCCTTCGAGCCCATGCCGGCTTCGGTTAATCCCAAGTGCAAAGCATAGTCGCTTCTTGCCGCGAGCATGCGATAACAGGCGATTAAATCTTGAACGGTTGAGACTTTGGCGGAAATGATGATCCGATTTTTTGCCAGGCCAATTTCTTGCGCGCGTTGCGCCGACAGCAAAGCGGAGCGAACGAGCGCTTCGCGCGTTACCGCGCGCGCGTCGATTGGATGCGCAGAAGCGTGATTGAGATCCATGAGATGTGTCAGGAGCTCTTGATCAAGCGATCCCCAATTCGCACCGATGCGAACAGCCTTATTATGTTTGGCAGCAAGCTCAATAATTGCGCCAAATTGCTTATCTTTTTTATCTTTGAACCCAACGTTGCCTGGATTAACGCGATACTTTGCAAGCGCCTGGGCGCAGGCGGGATGATCTGCGAGCAATTTATGGCCAATATAATGGAAATCGCCCACAAGCGGCGTATGAACGCCCTTCTTATCGAGTTGGTCGCGAATATGCGGCACGGCTGCTGCTGCTTCGTCTCGATCGACTGTGATTCGAACAA
Organism: Methylocystaceae bacterium; assembly: GCA_900299115.1. GTDB lineage: Bacteria > Pseudomonadota > Alphaproteobacteria > Rhizobiales > Beijerinckiaceae > Methylocystis. The sequence goes on from OMIO01000103.1 coordinate 1,972, forward strand.
CCTCAGAACCCGCCTGAGCTAAGGCGGAGATTTGCGCAACTGTGGAAGCAATATCGGCGGTGTCCGTGTTGGTCATGGACTGCACCATAATTGGCGCGCCGCCGCCAACAGTAATGGCGCCTGCGCCTTCTCCAATGATTACCGCTTGCGTGCGATGACGCGCAGCAGGTTCCGCAGCGATGGGGTCTGGCAGTCGGTCTTCGGTGGCTTTTGTCATGGGTCTCTTCACGGCTGCGCTGGATGAGAAAACGGCCCTTATCGTGGACGCTGGCGGCTGCGCGCGTTACGCCAATGCGGCTTCATTCTATCATACCGAAAGCAAAGTTTTTCCCCAAGCCGCCTTGAGGAAAAAATAATCCTTTGGTGGCGCGGAATGACCATGAGGTCAAGCGCCGCTGTAAACGGCTTATCCTAATTTAGCGCGGGGATCATAGGGGTGGCGTTCTTTCATTTCCCGCATTTGCGCGAGAAAACCTGGTTCCTGAACTTCAGGCAGGACTGGACGCAAAACAACATAAAGATCTCCGGCGGTTTTGCCATCGGCAGCTGGCAGTCCCTTGCCCCGCAAGCGCAGCGCTCTTCCGCCATTGGACCCTGCTGGGATGGCCAGCTCCACCTTACCGTCTAAGGTTGGCGCGGCCACCTTCGCCCCCAGAGCGGCTTCGTAAAGGGTGATGGGTAATTCTAATTTGAGATCTCGGCCTTCAACTTTGAAATAGGGATGGGGCGCAAGCTTAATTGTAATTATAGCATCGCCAGGCTGAGTGCCGCCTAAGCCTGTTTGCCCCTGGCCGCGTAGGCGAATTTGTTTTCCATCTTCAACGCCGGCTGGAACTTTAACTTCCAGAGTGCGTCCATTGGGCAGAATCACTCGAACTGGTCCGCCCTTGGCAAGGGTTTCAAGCGTCACTGTGGCCGTTGCGCTGACATCTTCGCCTCTCTGGGCTTCCGCTTTTCCGCGACGTCGACCGCCGCCAAAAAGGTCAAAGAAGTCCTCAAAACCCCCTCCCCGGTTTCCGCCAAAGTTAAATTCAAAATGCTGTTCACCCCCAGGAGCGCCATTTTGCCGCCAAGCCTGAGAGAAACCGCCGGGACCAGCGCCAAAGCCCTCAAACCCGCGGGGCTTGCCATCTGAGCCAATTTCTCCGCGATCGAATTGCGCTTTTTTAGTTTCATCGCCGAGAATCTCATAAGCGCTACTAATCTCTGAAAAGCGCTCCTTGGCCTTCAGATCGTCTCTGTTGCGATCAGGATGATATTTTTTCGCCAATTGGCGATAGGCTTTTTTAATGTCTCCCCCGCTGCTCGCTCGAGAGACGCCTAATACTTCATAGGGATCACGCATGGTTTTCGTTTCAGCCCAAAATCACGGCCGCCCGTGACGGCGCGGCAGTAAATGTCTCTCGCTTATTTGGGAAAGATCGGCGCTTTATGCAAGCGGGTGATTTTTAAAGCTGAGGAGCGGCGCGAGCGCTCACCCCTTTTTCATCAATTTGACGTCGCTTAGCGCCCAATCGTCAGACTTCTCGCGACAAGCGGAACCCTCAAGTTTTTCATCCTCTTGGCCAGTAAAAATTTCCCCCGTAAAGCCGCGACAGATTTTCCCCTGCACTGGGAAAGCTTGACCGCTTGGCGTGAAGGAGCCTTTGGCGCCAGAATTTGGATTCTCCCATTTAACGCTTGCGCCGCTGCCTTGCGGATCAAGCGCAGTGCTTAGCGCCGCCGTTGCGCGACGCAGATCTTCGCTGTCGAGGGATTTGGATAATTTCATGGCTGGCTTTCCAGCGCGATTGCGTGCAATTGACCCCGTGATGTCCTCGGAGGCGCCGTCCCATAAAATGGGCTTTGTCGATACGGGCACGGTCATCGAACAAGCAGATAGGGTAAGGCTAACCACAAGGAATAAGCCTAAGCTTAGAAACGGGAATTGAGGAAATGCGCCTGCAGCGCTATTTCTGATGATGAAAGACTTCAAAGCGCCACCTGCCAACGCGCTGGGACCCAAAACGGGCCGATAGGAAAGGATTTACCCTTGAACGCGTTAACGTCAGGTGACTTTGAAGACGCGCAAGAGCCTTTTGAGCTGTTTGGGCAATGGTTTGATGAAGCCGGTAAAAAAGAACTTAACGACCCGGAGGCGATGGCGATCGCAACTGTTGACTCAACGGGCGTTCCGGACGTGCGAATGGTCCTTTTGAAGGAGTGGTCGACGAATGGATTTGTTTTCTTCACCAACACGGAAAGCGCTAAGGGCCGTCAATTAGCCGGAAATATGACCGCAGCGCTTTTATTTCATTGGAAAACATTGCGTCGGCAAATTCGTATTCGAGGTCCAGTTGAACAAGTAAGCCTTGAAGAGTCCGACGCATATTATGCTAGTCGGCCGAGAGATTCTCGTATAGGCGCTTGGGCTAGTCAGCAGTCCCGTCCATTAGAAAGCCGATACGCGTTAGAAAAAGCAGTTGCGTTTTACGCGACGAAATACGCTCTAGGCGATATCCCACGCCCCGCTTATTGGAGTGGATTTCGAATTAAGCCGACGTCGATAGAGTTTTGGTCAGATAAACCTTTTCGACTACACGATCGGATGCGATTTTATCGAGAAGGATCGGATACGGCTTGGCGCAAGGAACGGCTTTACCCATGATCATTTCGCTTATGCCCAATCGCCGCCTTCGACTGAGCGTCATCCTCTCGGTAAGCTTAATGGCGCTGCAGCCAGCCTCAGCGCAGGGATTATTTGATTTTTTAGGCGGCGGTGGACAGCGTCATAGCTCTCCCGCAGAAGCTGAGCGTGAAACGCCCGCTGCGCCAGCGCCGGCCAAGAAAAAACCCACAGCCCCTAAAACAGATAAGCCCCTTACGCCCACGACTGCGGAACCAAAAACGTCCGCGCCGGTTTCTGACGCGCCGCCGCCCTATGAACCGCAGCTTCTTCGCCTTGCAGAGATGATTGGGGCGTTAGCTTATTTGCGAGATCTATGCGCCGCAGGCGACGGCGATGATTGGCGGAACAAAATGACAGTCTTGCTTAACGCCGAGGCCCCCGCTGGCGCGCGCCGAGACAAATTAACCGCCTCTTTCAATCGTGGCTTTCGCAGCTATGAGTTGACCTATCGCGCGTGCACGCCAAACGCAAAAGCCGTGATCCAACGGTATATCGACGAGACAGGTCGCATTACACAAGATATCGCCTATCGTTACGGCAATCCTTAACGCGACGCGGATTTCTAAATTAACCCTTTGATGAAAGGCGTCTCGCTTGCTGAGACGGGCTTGTTTAATGTGGGCCTATGAACCCACGCGCAACCCTATCCCTCGAAGGCGCTGGCGGTGAACAACATCGCGCAGCGCTTGCTTATCTCACAGAAGCCTTTGCCGAGGCGATTCTTGCCGGCATTGAGAGCGACTCTTTTGCACAAGCGGCTTTATCAGCCGCTTTACAAGAACTGGTGGCGACTTATGGGGAGGAAGCCGTTGCGGCGCTGGCAGAAGCATTGCCTGGCCGGTTGCGTGCGGGTGAATTCTCGCTAAGCATACGTCATTAGGATGCTCTTTTTACTATTCCCGGTTTCTTGCCTGACTTTTGACGTTAAATAAGGCAAAATCTCAATGCGTAATAGCGTAGTGGGTGATTTATACGCAGCCCTGCGCGCCCACAAGGTCTTCGCAATTTAATCACATGGCTCGAACGCTTTTATGTTTGGCGCGACATGGCGAGACAAATTGGAATATTGAACGACGCTTTCAGGGTCAGTTCGATATTGCTTTAAATGCGCGCGGCCGCGCACAAGCCGAAGCGCTCGCTGAAGAGCTTGCTGAGGTAGAATTTGACTATGTCTATTCGAGCGATTTGCGTCGTGCGCAATCAACAGCCCAAGCCGTTGTGCAATCGCGCGGGCTCAAAATTTTTGCCCTTCCTGAGTTAAGAGAAAAAAACGATGGTCTTTGGCAAGGGCATACGCATGCCGAAGTCCAGGCGCTTTATCCTGATCTTTATCCCAATTACCTAGCGCGCAAAGCTGATTTTTGCGCTCCTGACGGCGAAAGCTTGAAAGTTTTTCAGCGCCGAATTACCCGCGTCTTAACAAAAATTGCACAAGAACATGAAGGATGCAGCATCCTTATTGTGTCTCATGCCGGGGTGTTGGATATCGCATGGCGATTGGCGACCGGAAAAAGCTTAGAAGAGAAACGGATCAATCCCGTATTAAACGCCACGCCAAATTGGATCGCTTATGAAGAGAATGTTTGGTCCTTAGTTGATTGGGCTGGCTCTGAGGGACGCGCTGAAATTTCTGCGCCCTGGGATGGTCAGACTCTGCCCCGACGGGAAGCGGCGCGCGGCTTAATTGTATCGCCAGAAGGTCGTGTTTTATTGATCCGTTACGCTGGCGGCCTATCGCCACATTTTATCGCTCTTGGATATCAGCACTTTTGGTCTACGCCTGGCGGCGCCTTGAAAGAGAATGAAACTTACGTCGCCGCTTTGCAGCGTGAGATTTTTGAAGAAACTGGATTAAGAATAAATAGCGATGTTGGTCCGGTAATCGCTACGCGTGAGTTTCCAATGGAGTTAGGAGATGATTGGCGCCAGGCGATCGAGCGTTATTATCTCATTCGCACGCCGGAATTTACACCAACGCCACTAGAGCAAACGCAAGAAGAAAAAGCTCATATGCTTGATGCGCGTTGGTGGAGTATAGAAGAATTGGCGCGATCACAAGAATTAATTTTTCCAGAGGGTCTAGAGGAATTATTACGTAAAGTAACGACACGCTGATCAAGCTGGGTAAGAAAATTTTATGTTATTTTGATCCTAAACTTTATTTTTTCTGATCAACCATAGAAATGCAATAAATGCGCCCTTTGCAATTGGTAGGATAAGCAAGACGCAGATGATCGTGAAGAGACATAAGATAAAACTCTCCATAGCATAAGAGAGAGATGTTTTGCTTTCCAAAAGAATAAGTAATGGGATCACAAGATGCGCTGTGATGGCGATAGTGAGACAGGTGGGGCCATCCTCAGCCTCTAAGCCTTCAAAAGACTCACCGCAATGATCACAAAACTCTCGACGTTTAAGATAGCTTTGAAAGAGATTGCCCTTGCCGCACTGCGGACATCGTCGTAATGCGCCGCGCAACAGGCAGGAAGATATCGGTATTTTGTTATCCATTTGATTTTTTAAACGCGCCTTTCGATCGGCCTCGCGCAGCGATTGCGACAAATCTTGGTTTGATGTCCAAGCGCGGAGGTGAGCGCTGAGATCCCTAGTGGAGGATCTAATCCCATAAATTCAACCTTTTGCCTATGGCATTGCCATTCCGCTGCTTCTGGTTTAGCTCGACCCTATCTTTTTCACCTTACGGGGAATAACGCGCGCTTCATGCGCTTGGCGCAGAACGTTTCTCAAGTGGAGTATCTTTTTAATGAAACTACCAAATCAATTCTATCGGCCGTTAGCTATTGGCGCGCCTGATCCCTATCGTGAGCCGCCGGTTAAGGTCGAGCGCATGATCCATTTTGTGCCGCCGCATCTTGAAAAGTTTCGCGCTAAAGCTCCTGATATCGCAAAGCAAGTAGACGTTATTCTGGGCAATCTCGAAGATGCGATTCCAGCCGATGCGAAGGAAGCGGCGCGCGCTGGATTTATTGAGATGGCGCAATCTGTGGATTTTGGTTCCACGGGACTTTGGACGCGAATGAATTCGCTTAATAGTCCTTGGGCTTTGGATGACATGATTGAGATCGTTGGCGCCGTCGGGAATAAACTCGATGTGGTCATGCTGCCCAAGGTGGAGGGGCCTTGGGATATCGCTTATCTTGATCAGTTGCTGGCGCAGCTGGAAAGCAAAAATGGCGTCAGAAAACCGATTATGATTCATGCCATCCTAGAGACAGCGGAAGGCGTAAAAAATGTTGAAGCGATCGCGGCCGCTAGTCCGCGCATGCACGGAATTTCTCTGGGACCAGCAGATCTTGCCGCTTCTCGGGCCATGAAGACTACGCGCGTTGGCGGCGGTCATCCAGAATATAAAATTATAACCGATGCGCAAGGCGATGCGCCACGCCCCTGTCATCAACAAGATCTCTGGCATTATACAATCGCCAAGATGGTTGATGCTTGCGCCTCCGCAGGCATTAAAGCTTTCTATGGGCCTTTTGGCGACTTCTCAGATCCAGCTGCCTGCGAAACGCAGTTTCGCAACGCCTTTTTGCTTGGCTGTGCAGGCGCGTGGTCTTTGCATCCAACTCAAATTGAAATTGCCAAGCGCGTATTTTCTCCCGACCCTGCAGAGGTCGCTTTTGCGCGCCGCGTCTTAGAAGCGATGCCAGACGGCACAGGCGCCGTCATGATTGACGGGCGTATGCAGGATGATGCGACTTGGAAACAATGTAAAGTCGTTGTGGACTTAGCTAAACAAGTTGCGGCTAAGGATCCAGATTTTGCAAAAGTTTATGGATTTTAGGCTAATCACTGTTACGTTAAAGTAAGGCCGGCGTTAAGCCGGCCTTAATTTTATCAGAGTTTTTCAAGCGTCGCTTCGGCGCTTGAAACAGTGGCTACACTCGAATTTTCTTCAATATTAATCCAATCAACAACGCCGTCTTTAATAATAGCTGCGTAGCGTTTTGATCTTACGCCCAAACCATGTTCAGTTAAATCAAGCTCAAGACCAGCGGCTTTCGCAAACACTGCAGATCCATCAGCAAGGCCATCGATTTTATCTTTTGCGCCGCTGTCTTTCAGCCAGGCGTCAAGCGTAAAAACATCATTTACTGCGGTAACGGCGACCGCAGTGACGCCTTTGGATTTAATCAAATCGAGTTTGGACAGAAAACCGGGTAAATGTTTAACGTGACATGTTGGCGTGTAGGCGCCAGGCACAGCAAACAGCGCAACTTTTTTACCAGCAAAATAATCTCTTGCTTTAATTTGCTCTGGGCCATTTTTACCCATGATGGTGAATGTAACGTCAGGGATTTTGTCGCCGGCTTTAAGGGTCATGCTATCCTGCCTCGTTAGTGTGAAGGGGAAATTGTGAGATATATCTAGGGCGCTTTTTTAGCACGCCCGTCATAGAGCCTGATGTTTGAATCATGGCTGAGCGGCTTTTATGGCTTGAGCGATAAGCCCCTGCGCATCTGGCGAGCCCCAAGCGGCGGGGCCATTGAGAAGGCCAAGTTGGCATCCTTCGCCATCAATAAGAATAGAGAGCGGGAGTCCCAGCGCTTTGCCGGCTTGTTTTAATTCGTAAAAACTATTCGCTGTCGGATCCGTATAAAGCGTCAGCGCCTTAATCCCTAACTCCTGAAATAGGGCTTTTGGCCGCTCGGGTCGACTTGTGTCGATATTGACTGCGACGACTTGAAATTTATCCGAGCCTAAGAGTGATTGTAATTTATCAAGTTGCGGCATCTCTCCCCGACACGGCACGCACCAAGTCGCCCAGAGATTGAGCAAGATCGTTTTACCGCGAAATGAGTATAAGGGCGCGCTCTTTCCCTCAGGTCCGACAAAACTGATTTGAGGCATGGCCTCAGGGGTTTTGCTGATGGCGAGAGCGGCTAAGTCGCCCTTGGCGAAGTCCTCAAGCGTAAGGGCGATTTTTTGGGAAGATTTGCAGGCTTGCTGTTCCGCTGCATAAGCGGCGGCTTCCTTGCCGCTTAGGCCGCTCACGTATAGAAAACCCAAGACACCCGCCGTCCCTGCAATTGAGGCGAAACGTCTTAAGAAAGCTGCCGGCAAATTCATTAAATCCGATCTCCGGGGAAAAAATGACGAGTAAGATATGGGGCGGACGCTTTCAAGGCGCAACCGACGCCGTTCTCGAAGCAATCAATGTTTCTATTGATTTTGACAAGCGTTTGGGCGCCCAGGACATACGCGGTTCGCTCGCCCATGTCGCCATGTTGGCGGATTGCGGCATTCTTTCAGCCTCTGACGCAGAGCAAATCAAGCAAGGTTTGCTTCAAATTCAGCAAGAAATTGCGAGCGGGACATTCGAATTTTCCCGGGAGTTTGAAGATATTCATATGAATGTGGAAACGCGACTGGCGAGGCTCATTGGGCCTGTCGCAGGGCGTTTGCATACAGCGCGATCGCGCAACGATCAGGTTGCGACAGATTTTCGTCTCTATATTCGCGATGAAATAGACAGTCTCGATCGACAATTGGCGGATTTGCAGTTGGCTTTAGCTGAGCGGGCGGTTGAAGAAGCCGGTAGCGTTATGCCAGGCTTTACCCATTTACAATCCGCACAACCTGTTACATTGGGCCATCACTTGCTCGCTTATGTCGAAATGATAGGGCGAGATCGTGGGCGCTTGCACGATGCGCGCAAGCGCGGCAATGAATCGCCGCTCGGCGCAGCGGCTTTGGCGGGGACCTCTTTTCCAATCGATCGACATCAAACCGCCAAGGCTTTGGCTTTTGACCGACCGACAGCAAATTCTCTTGATAGCGTATCAGACCGCGACTTCGTTCTTGAAACTCTTGCCGCCGCTGCAATCTGCATCACGCATCTCTCCCGCTTTGCTGAAGAAATCGTTCTGTGGACCACGCCACAATTCGCTTTCATCTCTTTGTCAGATCAATTCACGACCGGCTCTTCAATTATGCCGCAAAAACGTAATCCTGATGCAGCAGAGCTTGTGCGGGGTAAAAGCGGTCGCATCATAGGCGCGTTAACGGCGCTGCTTATTGTTATGAAAGGACTCCCCTTAGCATATTCAAAAGATATGCAAGAGGATAAGGAAGGCGCTTTTGACGCACTGGATAATCTCGCGCTGTGTATTGCAGCGCTTGCAGGCATGGTGCGAGATATGAAAATTGATCGTGAAAGATTAAAACACGCCGCTGGCGCGGGCTATGCGACAGCAACTGATCTTGCAGATTGGCTCGTACAAAGATTGAATCTCCCTTTTCGCGAGGCGCATCACATAACAGGTCGCGTTGTTGCTGTAGCGGAGGCGCGCGGCGTTGGCTTAGAGGAGTTATCGCTTCAAGAGTTGCAAGATGTGGAGCCACGGATAACGGATGAGCTGTTTGCCGTTTTAGGCGTCGACAATTCGGTCGCAAGCCGCAAGAGCTATGGCGGCGCAGCGCCTGACAATGTGCGCGCCGCGGCGCAATCATGGTTAAATTGCCTAAAAGCGAGCAATTGAGGGTGAATATGAGCGATGATGCGCCGCAGCTTTATCTTGTGACGCCTCTGCTACAGGAGGCCTCGAATTTTAAATTACGCTTGGTGCAGGCCTTAGAGGCGGCAAATGTCGCTAGCCTCCTCATTCGCGCCGATCATAAGGATATGCGAAGAAATGAGGAAATTTTACGCATTTTAACCCCGCTGGCGCAGGAAAGAAATGTGGCTGTGCTTGTTGAGAATGGTGTGAATGAAGCGCTCCGCTGCGGCGCTGATGGCGCCCATATTCTAGGGTCAACAGATGACATCGCAACGGCGGTTAAAAAATTATCTCCGCGTTACATTGTAGGCGCAGGTAATTTGGCGACGCGCGATGATGCGATGCAGGCTGGCGAATTGGGCGTTGATTATGTCCATCTTGTTTCGCCTGACGCGCATCAATTGATGGAACGCGTCGCTTGGTGGTCAGAATTATTTATCACGCCCTGTGTCGCAAAAGCGGAAAAGTTGGATGAAATCGCGCCGCTTGCACAGGCGGGCGCCGATTTTATTATGTTAGAGGATGTTGTGTGGTCTGATCCACGAGACCCTGCCGCTGCTCTATCGGACGCTTTGGCTTGCTTACAAGGTGTGAGCGTATGAAAATTATAGTGTCTTTTATCTATTTAACTTTTGCCTTGCTTTTTCCATCCATTGCTCTGTCCAATCAATCTATCGATGTGCGAGAAGCGGAAAGTGGTTCAGCGGCGCCCGATCTTGCATTTGGAGCTTATCAACGCGGCGATTTCAAAGCTGCAATGAGTGAGGCAAAAAAAAGACTGCAGATTAATCCAAAAGATGCTGCAGCGCTGGCGCTGATTGGGCAACTATATATTGAAGGCGCCGGGGTAAATCGTGACGCGAAACAAGCTATGGATTGGTTTCGACGGGCTGCAGATTTGGGAAATGCCGAATCCGCTTATATTTACGGCGCTGCCTTGCTTCAAGGATTAAATGTTCCAAAAGATCGTAATCGCGCGCGCGACTATCTTGAAAAAGCTGCGGCGTTGAACCACGGATCTGCGTTACATTTATTAGGCGAAATGGCGCTTGAAAATGAAGGAAAGCCTTCAGATTTTTCCCGAGCGCTTGATTATTTTAAGCGCGCTGATGCGGCAGGTAACGCGGATGCAAGCTATGCGCTTGGCGTTTTATACAAAACGGGTAAAGGATTAGACAAAGACCTTAATACAGCGGCGGTTTATTTTAAACGCGCTGCTGATCTTGATCTATCTGCGGCGATGGTTGAATACGCCATTATGCAGTTTAACGGCGTTGGCGCTCCACGCGATCAACAAGCAGCGATCGCGCTGTTAAGACGCGCAGGAATGGCCGGCAATGCTGTCGCGCAAAATAGGCTTGCACATATTTATGCTGAAGGGCTTGGCGTTGCGCCGGATCTTTCCCTGGCGCGTTACTGGCGGGATAAAGCGCGAGAAGGAGGATTAGCTGACTCAACGCTTGATTTTCTCTCGAGCGCCAGCAGTAAGGATGGGTTGGATAAGCAAGAGCTCTCCGCGCCTGGCGCGCCAACACAAATGAAAACTCAATCTCCCATGCCGCCCTCCTTCCAGGCGCCGCTGAAAAAGTGAGTTTTATCGCGCGACATAGCGTCAGCCTTTCGCGTCGCTTGATTAAACCAAATCTCGTTCCGCTGATCCGCGCGGCAAAAGCGACGCAAAGCATTCTCTTAAAGAATTTAACAGAAAATCCCGCGCCTCTTTGTCCTGAAATAGCCGGCGACTGGACGCCCGCCGCCCCTCAGATGGGTGTAGATCCGCCGCTGTTATTTTTTTTGCATGGCGGCGGATTTTTAATCGGCGCGCCGAGACTGTTTCGTTATGTCTCGCGACAATTTTCTCGCGCCGGATTTGATGTTTTTGCGCCTAGGTATCGGCTTGCGCCAGAACATGTGTTCCCCGCTGCTTTGAGCGATGTCCTGCAGGCCTATAGGGCGTTTGTTGACGCAAGCCCTCATCCAATTGTTGTCGCGGGAGACTCGGCTGGGGGCGGCCTGGCTATCTCAATGATGATGAAATTACGCGATGACGGCGTGAGGCTGCCAAAAGCAGCGGTCTTATTTTCGCCTTGGACAGATCTTGCCGCAACGGGCGAATCTATGCGTCTTAATGAGGAGAAAGATGCTTATTTTTCCAGAAAAATGATATTATTGGGCGCACGCGCTTTTTTAGCGCAAGCACGCGCCCGCGATCCACGCGCTTCGCCGATTTACGGCGATTTAAAAGGATTGCCTCCAATATTGGCGCATGTTGGGGCAGATGAAGTTTTACGTGATGACTCAACGCGGCTTATTGCTCAGGCTCAGGCGGCGGGCGTTGACGCGCAAATCGAGATTTGGCCTGATGTGCCCCATGCTTGGCAGCTTCTTCCATTTTTACCCGAAGCCGCCGACTCACGACAAAAAGCAATTGAATTTTTGAAAGAAAAGCTTGCTGCCTAGCCGGTCGGCGCGCGGAGTTAAAAGTGAATAATTGACCTGGGACGCAACGGGTCCTATCTCTTGCACCATCAACGTCTGCGCTTTTGGGGCGCCATTAACCGTTGGAAAAATCATGGCCCTTCTGCCCATCGTCACTTTGCCAGATCCAAGTTTGAGAAAAATTTCCCAACCTGTTGATCAAATAGATGCGGAAATCCATCGACTGCTCGATGACATGCTCGAGACAATGTATGCGGCGCCGGGAATCGGTCTGGCCGCTATTCAGGTTGCTGTTCCAAAACGCATCGTCGTGATTGATATTGGCAAGACAGAGGAAGAGCGCTCTCCGCTTTTTTTAATTAATCCGGAAATTACCTGGGCAAGCGAAGAACTGAGTCTTTACCAAGAAGGCTGTCTATCTGTTCCTGATTATTATGAAGACGTCAAACGTCCAGCCACTGTGCAGGTCCGACATTTAAATCGTGAGGGTCAGCTCGTTGAATTCAAGGCTGAAGGGTTGTTGGCGACGGTCGTGCAACATGAACTAGATCATTTGGAAGGCGGTCTTTTTATCGACCATCTTTCGAGATTAAAGCGCGATCGGGTCATGAAAAAATTTAATAAAGCTGCGCGTATAGACGAAATCATAACCCAGCGCCGTCGTGAAATTGAACATCAATCGGAAGAAGCCGGAGTCTGAGGTTTGCGTGTTATTTTTATGGGCACGCCGGACTTTGCAACGACCCTGCTCAAAAATATTATATCTCACGGACATGAAATCGTAGCGGTTTATACCCAGCCTCCTCGTCCCGCAGGCAGAGGATTGTCAGAAAAAAAATCAAGTGTTCATTGTTACGCGCAATCTCTTGGACTAATTATTCATACGCCTAAAAATTTTCGTAACGACGAGGAAGTTCAAACTTTTATTTCCTATCGCGCCGATGTCGCAATTGTTGCAGACTATGGTCTCATCCTGCCGCCGTCGATCCTCGCCGCGCCCAAACATGGATGCCTCAATCTACACGGATCTTTGTTGCCGCGGTGGCGCGGCGCTGCGCCCATTCAACGCGCGATCATGGCTGGTGACACAGAAAGCGGCGTGATGGTGATGAAAATGGATGCTGGACTGGATACTGGTCCAGTCGCCGCAACTAAAGCCATCGCTATTTCGCCAGATATGACAGCGGGGGAATTGCATGATTGTCTCGCCGAGCAGGGCGCAATCTTAATGGTTAATGCGCTGGATTTACTTGAAAGAGATGCGCTAATTTTTGTCCCGCAAAATGAAGTTGGCGCGTGCTACGCCGATAAAATTAATAAGGCTGAGGCGAGAATTGACTGGAGCAAAAGCGCCGAGAAGATAAAAAATCATATTCGCGGGTTGTCGCCCTTTCCTGGAGCCTTTTTTGAAGTGGATTTTGGTCATGGCGTCTATCGGGTGAAAGTGCTTCAAGCTGATGAGGAGAGCGCTTCAGGTCCGCCAGGAAGCGTCTTGGATGATTTAGGCCTCATTGCCTGCGGCGAAAAGGCGTTGCGTTTAAAAAGGGTGCAACGGGCAGGCAAAAGTGAAATGTCTATGCAAGAATTCTTACGTGGACAGCCGATCAAGACTGGTGCGATTTTATCCTAATGACGCGTTATGCGCTGACAATAGAATATGATGGGACCCCCTTTGTTGGCTGGCAAAGACAAGCAAATGGTTCTTCCGTTCAACAATCTCTTGAAGAAGCGCTAAAAGCGCTCTGCGGGGAACAGATCATTGTACATGGCGCAGGACGCACTGATGCAGGCGTTCACGCCATCGGTCAGGTTGCTCATATTGATTTAAGTAAAAATTGGCAGACGGATCGTTTGCGTGATGCTTTAAATGCGCATCTTAAGCCCGATCCAATTGCAATCCTTCAGGTGCGTGAAGTAAACACGGATTTTGAAGCGCGATTTTCAGCTATTCGTCGACATTATCGTTATATTATAGATAATCGACGCGCGCCTTTGACGCTTGCGCTTCAGCGCGCCTGGCATGTGAAATGGCCGCTCAGTGCGGAGCGGATGCATCATGCCGCTCAGCAGCTGATTGGTCGACATGATTTCACAACGTTTCGCGCATCAGAATGTCAGGCGCACTCTCCAATCCGCACCTTAGAGCGGTGTGATGTGCGTCGCTTAGGCGATCGAATTGAAATAGATGTATCGGCGCGCTCTTTTCTGCACAGCCAAGTACGGTCTATGGCGGGATCGCTTGAGCATGTTGGTTCTGGCAAATGGACTGTTGAAGAGTTTGTTTCCGCCCTAGAGTCATGCGATCGGCGCCGCTGTGGCCAAGTCGCGCCGCCGCATGCGCTTTATCTCATGGCCGTGGATTACCCTTAAGCGCGTTGACAGACGCGATGCATTTAAGCATGACACCCCTACCGCACTCTTTTGAAAGGTGCCGATGCGTATTTTTATTACTGGAACTGCTGGGTTCATAGGCTTTCATCTGGCTCGAAAGCTTCTGGCGCAAGGACATCTCGTGGATGGCTTTGACGGTATGACGACCTATTACGACGTCGCGCTTAAAGAAGCGCGTCGGGCGCTATTGCTGACCTCTGATGCTTATCGTGACACTGTCGGCATGCTTGAGGATTTTGATTGTCTCTCGCAAGCTGTAGCGCAAGCCGCTCCGGATGTGATTATCCATCTCGCTGCTCAAGCTGGCGTTCGTTATAGTTTAGAAAATCCCAGAGCCTATATTAATGCGAATCTTGTTGGCGCATTCAATGTTATGGAGCTTGCGCGTTTACACAAACCAAAACATTTTCTGATGGCCTCCACGAGTTCAGTTTATGGCGCGAGTCCAAGTGTGCCTTTTTACGAAAATGATCGCACAGATCATCCCTTAACGCTTTATGCAGCTACAAAAAAATCTGCTGAAGCTATGGCGCATTCCTATTCTCATTTATGGTCCATTCCAACGACAATGTTCCGCTTTTTTACAGTATACGGACCTTGGGGTCGTCCAGACATGGCGCCCTTAAAATTTGTAAAAGCTATAGAGAATGATCAAACAATCGACATTTATAACCACGGCGATATGTCACGCGATTTTACCTATATTGATGATCTCATAGAAGCCATTGTGAGATTAATAGATTGTAGTCCCAGCCAAGACAAAGCGGACGATTCTGTTTCGCCTGTCGCGCCCTTTCGTATCGTCAATATTGGTCGTGGCGCGCCAGTGAAGCTTTTAGATTTTATCGATACGGTTGAGAAAGCGATTGGAAAAAAAGCGCGACGAAATTATCTCGAGATGCAGGCAGGCGATGTGCCGCGCACATATGCTGATTCAGAATTGCTCTATCGTTTAACAGGCTATCGCCCGGATACTCCGCTGGAGACAGGGGTTGAGGCCCTAGTTTCTTGGTATCGCAACTATCAAAAAATATGACGCTTTGACTTAATTAATCCAGCCAGTCCGGTAGATGGTCGAGCGCGATCAAGTCCTCGATGCTTGGGCGGGGACGGATAAGCGCAGAGCGATCGCCATCAACCATGACCTCTGGGATCAAGGGTCGCGTGTTATAAGTTCCAGATTGGACGGCGCCATAGGCCCCTGCCGTTAAGACACACAGCAATTCTTGCGCCTTTACTTCAGAAATAACTCGCTCCAAGGCAAGATAATCGCCAGTCTCGCAAACTGGCCCAACAATATCCGCCGTTATGTTTTTGCGACTAGAATCTAACGTAACGGGAATGATGTCGTGCCAAGCGTCATAAAGCGTAGGACGGATTAAATCATTCATGCCAGCGTCGACGATGACAAATTTTTTATTCTCTCCGGCTTTGACGTAGAGAACGCGCGTGACGAGAACGCCAGCGTTTCCGACAATTAATCGACCGGGTTCGAAAACGAGTTTGCACTTAAGATTAGCGAAATGCTTGCGAATGATTGCGGCGTAGCGATCTGGGTGAAAAGAGTCAGGATCTTCGCCTTCGTGATAGGGAATTCCCAAGCCGCCGCCGCAATCGACATGAGAAATCTCGTGCCCGTCGTCGCGAAGATCAACCACCAGTTGCGCGAGCAGTGAAAAAGCTTCGTCAAAAGGCTCAAGCTCAGTGAGCTGTGAGCCAATATGCATGTCAACGCCAGTAACGCGGAGCCCAGGCAGCTTCGCTGCGCGGGCATAAACGGTGCGTGCTTGCGATAAGGCGACGCCAAATTTATTCTCTGCGCGGCCAGTGGAGATTTTAGCATGCGTACGCGCATCTACATCGGGATTTACGCGCAAAGAAATATTTGCCTGCTTACCCATTTGAACCGCTATTTTTGAAATAGCTTCTAACTCTGGCTCAGATTCAACATTAAAACAGAAAATATTTACAGCTAACGCTTCGCGGATCTCCGCTGCTGTTTTGCCAACGCCTGAAAAAGTAATTTTGTTTCCAGGAACTCCTGCGGCAAGCGCGCGCGCTAATTCTCCGCCAGAAACAACATCCATGCCTGCGCCCTCATGAGCGAGAACGCGTAAAACCGCTTGATTGGAATTTGCCTTAATGGCGTAACAAAC
The DNA here is from genome assembly GCA_900299115.1 of Methylocystaceae bacterium. Classification (GTDB taxonomy): domain Bacteria; phylum Pseudomonadota; class Alphaproteobacteria; order Rhizobiales; family Beijerinckiaceae; genus Methylocystis. The sequence continues at coordinate 18,147 of OMIO01000103.1, forward strand.
AAGAAAATCGAGACCGCTAAAAGCCTGAGAAAAAACTTGAATATGTCGGCGAATAGTTGACGCGGAATAACAATAAAAAGGCGTGCCGATTTTATCGGCAAGCGTGGTTAATGCGACGTCTTCGGCATGAAGCGCGCCATTTTTGTAATCAAAATGATGCATTGTTTACAGGATGGGGTCGAGCGGAAAAGGAAATTGTTCAGGTGGTCGATTGCCCGTTGTGCCAGGAATGCCGCCAGGTTGGCTGGAGGCGTCAATATTTTTAGGCTTTGTTTTTTTGCCTTGGCTTGCCAGCGACTTCTGTTCTTCAGCTTCTTTGGCCTTCATTGCCTTTTCATAGGCTTGCGTTTCAAGTGGGCTTTCTGTTGGACCACGGCGACCGCAGCCAAGGAGCCCACAACTAAAAAGGAAGATGAGTAGGAAGTTCAGCGTTTTTCGAGGCGTCACAGCGTTGTCCAATCAAATAAGCGAATAAATGGCGTCTCTAAGGATCGGGGCCAATGAGCCACCTGCGTCACATGCTTTATGGTTGAAGCAAGATGACGCCCCGCGCCTTGGCGGATTTAAAGCACACTATACTCACGGATTTAAAAATTGCGAGGGCGTCATAGCAGCCAGCGAGATGAATTAAATTTTACCTCAAAGCAATCATCGATGCGTCAAACCAAGGCTGCCCGAAGCTTTACCAAGATACGCAGGCGTGATTAGCTGTTTAAATGATGAAAGTGATTTCTTTTCTTGTCGTGCTTATCGCAATGCTGATGACGACGGCTGTCCAGTCAAAGATCCTCATCAAAATCGATCTCGATTCGCAACGTTTAAGCGCCACCAGGGCGTCAGGCGAGACGGTTGTTTGGAAAATTTCGAGCGGTCGATCAGGCTATGAGACGCCGATCGGTCATTTTTCGGTAATGCGCATGGAGAAAGATCACCATTCAGACGAGTATGATCAGGCGCCGATGCCCTATGCGCTATTTTTTTCGCCTCGTGGTTTGGCGATTCACGGGACTTTAGAAAAAGGCCTTGGACGGCCAGCCTCGCATGGATGCGTCAGGCTTGCCGTACCCAACGCGCAACAACTCTTTAATTGGGTTGAGGAAGAGGGCGGCGCACAGGTTGACATCACCGGGTCAACTCGGGCCGCAGGTCGCGCGAGCGTTCCTTCCGCCCTAACTTCTGGCAACGCGCCGATAAGCCGATCCGCTCGCCCCGATCCTTCTGAAACTGCCCAGGAGGATGTAGAAAGCGTCTGGGGTTTCTGATTTGTTCCTTTTTTGCGAGCGGCATGGCGGCCTAATCGTTGCATACCTGCAACAGTCAGGGGAAGAAAGCTGTCAACACCCTTCCTGCTGTTTGCGAACATCTCGGCAAAAGAGTAAGTCTGCTTTGAGAAATTTCTGTCCACGCGCCAGATCAGAGAAAAGATTTTGACGACATCAAAGACCCCCCTTCTCGACCGGATTAAAACGCCGAAAGATCTCCGTCAGCTGCGTTCGTCAGAACTCAAACAGCTCGCCGATGAATTGCGGCATGAGACCATTGACGCTGTATCCGTGACAGGCGGACATCTTGGCGCGGGGCTGGGCGTTGTAGAACTCACCGTCGCCCTTCATTATGTTTTCGATACGCCCAATGATCGGATTATCTGGGATGTCGGCCATCAAACTTACCCGCATAAGATTTTAACAGATCGTCGCGATCGTATTCGGACGCTCCGCATGGGTGGCGGCCTATCGGGATTCACCAAACGCGCGGAAAGCGAATATGACGCTTTTGGCGCAGGACATTCATCCACTTCCATCTCCGCCGGTCTGGGCATGGCGATCGCCCGGGATCTTGCTGAAAAAAATAACCACGTTGTTGCGATCATTGGCGATAGCTCAATGTCTGCGGGCATGGCTTATGAGGCGCTCAATAATGCAGGCGCCCTTGATTCACGTCTGATCGTAATTCTTAACGACAATGATATGTCGATTGCGCCGCCGACAGGCGCAATGTCTGCCTATCTCGCGCGGCTTGTATCTGGCGGCGCCTATCGCTCAATTCGAGACGCAGCAAAGCAACTCGCGAGTCATCTTCCACGCTTTATTTATGACAAAGCGCGCAAGGCGGAGGAATTTTCGCGCAGTTTCATTACTGGCGGCACAATGTTTGAGGAATTAGGGTTTTACTACGTTGGCCCTATTGATGGGCATAACCTTGATCATCTGCTTCCCGTGTTGACGAATGTGCGCGACAAGGATGACGGTCCGGTTTTAGTGCATGTTGTGACGCAAAAAGGCAAAGGCTTTGCGCCTGCGGAGGAAGCCGCCGATAAATGCCATGCGGTGAACAAATTTGATATGCGCACATTCGCGCAAATTAAACCCAAAGCGAATGCGCCTTCTTACACAAGCATCTTTGCAAAAGCGCTGGTTGCTGAAGCCGAGCATGACGATAAGATCGTTGCAATCACAGCTGCGATGCCTTCTGGAACAGGTCTTGATATATTTGGTAAAGCCTTTCCTACGCGCACCTTTGATGTTGCAATCGCCGAACAACATGCTGTGACTTTTGCGGCAGGCTTAGCCTGCGAAGGCTATAAGCCGTTTTGTGCGCTCTATTCTACCTTCCTTCAGCGTGGGTATGACCAGATTGTTCATGATGTTGCAATTCAACATCTGCCAGTTCGATTTGCGATCGACCGCGCTGGGCTCGTTGGCGCGGACGGGCCAACGCATGCTGGAGCCTTTGACATCGCTTATCTAGCTTGTCTGCCCGGCATGATGATCATGGCGCCAGCCGATGAAGCAGAGCTGATGCATATGGTTGCGACAGCGGCGGCTTATGATGTAGGTCCAAGCGCTTTTCGTTATCCGCGCGGTGAAGGTCTTGGCGTTGAATTGCCTGCGCGCGGAGAGATTCTTGATATCGGTAAGGGGCGTATTCTCCGTGAAGGCGGCAAAGTCGCATTGCTGTCGCTTGGCACGCGACTAGCGGAGGCGCTTAAAGCAGCCGAAGATCTAGAAAATTATGGCGTATCGACGACCGTTGCGGATGCGCGCTTTGCAAAGCCGCTTGATCGTGACTTACTGCGTCAATTAGCAGCCAATCATGAAGTTCTCATCACTCTTGAAGAGGGCTCAATTGGCGGATTTGGCTCTCAGGTGTTTCAAGCATTGTCAGACGATGGCTTGCTTGATGGTCTAAGAGGCGCCTTTAAATTCCGAAGCCTCACATTGCCGGATGTTTATCTCGATCATGATAAGCATGAACTAATGATTGCGCGTGCAAAATTAGATGCGCGATCAATCGCCGCCAAGGCTCTTGAGCTTCTAGGGGATGAAAAAGCGGCCGCACGCATTATGATCGCTTGAGTGCAAAGTCTCACATCGACTGATCGGCCAGATAGATTTGCGATAAGCATGACGGCCGTTATGCGGAATCTATCCTATGATGAGTTAGGTAGATCGGCGATACAGCGGATGAGCTTCTTACTTTGCTAAAGATGAGAGCATGCTAAAAGGACGCTCTTAATCAGTCATGAGATGAACATAAGGCAACCTCAACTCATCTCTGTCGGATCTTAAATCAAAAACTATTTTGGCAAAATCTTATGTCTCAGGTTACCGATAAACAAAAAATCGAGGCGCGTACGCCTCGCGGCTTAGCTGATCGAGAGGCGCATGAGCTTGCCGCAACAAATCGCATGCTCGACGTTATTCGATCGGTGTATGAGCTCTATGGCTTTGAGGCGCTTGAAACGCCCGCAATCGAATATACTGACGCCTTAGGTAAATTTCTGCCTGATCAAGATCGGCCCAATGAAGGCGTTTTCTCTTTTCAGGACGATGATGAGCAATGGGTGTCGTTGCGCTATGATCTAACCGCGCCGCTCGCCCGTTTTGTCGCTCAAAATTACGATCGCTTGCCAAAGCCGTATCGTTCCTACCGAAGCGGCGCAGTTTATCGAAATGAGAAACCGGGCCCGGGTCGATTCCGACAGTTCATGCAGTTTGACGCAGATACTGTTGGCTCTGCTTCGCCTGCCGCTGATGCGGAAATTTGTATGATGGCGGCAGTGTCGCTTGAGCGACTTGGGATTGCGCGCGGGGATTATGTAATTCGCCTTAATAGTCGCAAGATTCTTGATGGCGTCATGCAGACTATCGGCCTGGGGGGTGAAGAAAACGCCCTGAAGAGATTGATCGTCTTACGCGCAATCGACAAGTTAGATCGCTTGGGGATAGAAGGCGTGCGTCACTTACTTGGCGAGGGACGCAAAGACGAAAGCGGCGATTACACGAAAGGCGCTGGATTATCGCTTGGAGCTATTGATACGATTCTATCTTTTTGTCTTGCGGGACAAAGCTCAACGCATGCAGCATCGGTAGATATCGCAAAACTTTTAGAAAATAGCGCAATTGGCGCAGAGGGGTTTAACGAATTAAAAGAGATTGAAAATCTCGTCCGCGCCGCAGGTTTTGGCGCGGAGCGTATTCGCATTGATCCTTCCGTAGTGCGGGGCTTGGAATATTATACTGGGCCAGTTTTTGAAGCTGAACTGACTTTTGAAACTAAAGATGAAAAAGGACATGCCGTTCGGTTTGGATCAATCGGCGGCGGTGGGCGTTATGATGGTTTGGTTGGACGTTTTCGTAGTGAAACTATTCCAGCGACTGGTTTTTCAATTGGCGTGTCTAGGCTTTTTGCCGCGCTCAAACTCGTCGGCAGTCCGATTGTTTCAGCGCAGTCAGCGACAGGTCCTGTCGTTGTTCTTGTTCTCGATCGTGAGCGTTTGGCGGACTATCAGCAAATGGTCGCCCAATTACGCGACGCCGGCGTTGCGTCCGAGCTCTATCTTGGCGGCGCGGGCATGAAAGCGCAGATGAAATATGCAGATCGTCGCAATAGTCCTTTGGCGATCATTCAAGGCTCTGACGAAAAAGCCCGCGGCGAGGTGCAAATCAAAGATCTGATTGCGGGTGCGAAAGCCGCAGCTGCAATCAGCACAAATGAGGAATGGAAGGCGCAGCGGCCAGCGCAATTTTCAGTTCCCGAAACAGAACTCGTTGCGCGTGTGCAAGCGCTCTTAAAGCCTCAAAGCGCTTAAGCTCGATCAGCTGTGTGTCGTTTAATATGCGCGGCGTTTATAATGTCCGCTGAAAACGCATCAGGCCGCCTTTGGCGCCTTTAAAAATGAGATCGTCGCCCTTGCTCTCCCAATAGGGCCCAGAAATCATAATATTCCAAAAGTCCCGCTCAATAGCGGCAAGCGCTGGATCGCATTTTTGTTCATTAACCGCAGGCATGGATTTTGGTCCCAAACGATCGGGGCCAATAACAAAAACCGCTGACCAGTTTTTGCATCCGGAAAAGCCGCGCGCATGGCCTGTTGCGTCAATATTAATCCAAATTTCAACAGGAGATGGTTTGCCGTTGATTTCTGTAAGGACAAAATTTCGATAGTGGGGAAAAGGCTGGTAGGAAGGCGGCGCGCTGGGTTGTTCAGGGCCGCCGCTTTGCTGCTGTTCAGCAGGAGGCGTTTCTGTTGGCGTCTTCTTTTTTGCCTGGACTGGCGCAGTAATGACGACTGCGCTCACGAAAGCGACTAATGCGTGCGTATATTTCTTCATCCGTCATCTCCCTAGGGCGCGCGGCTTAATGAGGGTCTCAAGGTGTTTTAAGAATCACATGCGGATTTTTACAGCATGCTTGGCAAAACGCGATCGGGCGGACGATGTCCGTCCATAAAGGTCTTGATATTGATGATGACTTTCTCGCCCATATCGACGCGCCCTTCATTCGTCGCTGAGCCCATATGCGGCAGCAAGGTCACCTTGCCTGATTGAGCGAGTTTTAAAAGTTTGGGCGAAACAGCGGGTTCGTGTTCAAAAACGTCTAATCCAGCTCCAGCCATTTCATTGGCTTCCAACATCCGCACCAATGCGTTTTCATCAACGATCTCGCCACGCGCTGTGTTGACTAGGATAGCATGGGGACGCAAATATTTGAGGCGTCTTGCAGAGAGCAGATGATAGGTTGCTGGCGTATGAGGGCAGTGGATGGATACAATATCCACACGCGCTAACATCTGATCTAGCGACTACCAATAAGTCGCCTCTAGGCTCTCTTCAATATCCAGCGGCGCGCGGCGCCGATTGTGATAGTGGATTGACAGGCCAAAGGCGTTGGCGCGGCGTGCGAGCGCTTGGCCGATCCGTCCCATGCCGACAATACCCAGTCTTTTGCCAGTGATGCGATGGCCGAGCATCCATGTCGGCGACCAGCCGGCCCATGAACCCTCCGGGATCGCCCGGGCGCCTTCAACCAATCGGCGCGCCACAGAGAGGATCAGCGCCATTGTCATGTCAGCTGTATCTTCGGTCAAAACACCTGGAGTATTGGTAACTGTGATGGAGCGACCAAGGGCGGAAGCGACGTCAATATTATCCACGCCATTGCCGAAATTAGCGATCAATTTCATGTTTTCGCCAGCTTGAGCAATCAGATGCGCGTCAATTTTATCCGTAATCGTGGGAACAAGCACATCCGCAGTGCGCATGGCTTCAGCCAATTCTTCCTGCTTGAGCGGACGATCGGTTTCATTAAGACGCGTGTCGAATAACTCGCACATACGCGTCTCAATTATCTCCGGGAGACGGCGCGTCACAAACACGAGCGGCTTCTTTTTCGGCATTTTGCGCTTCGTTCCTTGGATAGCTTTATTGGTGTTTGGCGTCGACAGTAGCTATAGAATGCTCGCGACAACCCTCAAGCGCCGCCCGCAAATTTTAGGCCGCTGGCCCTATCAGGACTAATTGGCCAAAAAAACTTTCTTCTCAACCTAGTCTTAACGGCAATAAGCGACAAATCCGTTACGCCCTTACCACCCCGAACCGCCGCTTTCCTAGCAGATGACGGGCCAAAGACAAGACGAGTGCTTTAAACGCTATGCCGCATTGCAACCGCGCCCTTCTCACTAAACGCTTCACGGCGATCCTTTTTGTTTTTTTCTGGTTTTTTTCGCAAACGACATACGCTCAAGAGCCGCAAAAGGGACCGGTCAGCGGCCTGCCGGTCCCTCGCTATGTCAGCTTGAAATCTGACCGGGTGAATGTTCGGGAGGGACCCAGTAAAGAACACCCAACCGTTTGGGTCTATACCCATGCCGGGTTGCCCGTTGAAATTACGGCGGAATTCGAAACTTGGCGCAAAATCCGCGATTGGGAAGGAGCGGAGGGCTGGGTGCTGCATTCTTTGCTTTCTGGGCGCCGAACAGCGCTCGTTGCGCCGTGGAAAAAACAGCCTCAACTCCTGACCGCCGATGATCATCAAACGGCTTTAGCGAAACTCAGTCCGGGAGTAGTTGGGTCAGTGCGCAATTGCGATGGCAAATGGTGCCGGATTTCAGGCAAGGATTTTGACGGCTATATTCAGCAGGAAAACCTCTGGGGCGCTTATCCTGGCGAGAAATTCGACTAAAGCGGTTTAGAGCTGATCAGGTCTTAGCCGGATGACAATATCTACGCGCGCAACGCGTAAGCCCTTTGGCGAAGGCGGTAGTTTGTCTAGCTGCATTAGCCCATCGTCAATATCAAGCAGTTCGCCAGTTTCCTCATTCAAGAAGTGATGATGTTCGCTGACGTTGGTGTCAAAATAGACTTTCGCGCCATCAACAGCGTTCTCTCGCAATAGACTCGCAGCGGTGAATTGGTGAAGAGTATTGTAGACGGTGGCAAGCGATACCGAAAGCTGCGCCGCAATCGCTTCGTCAAAAAGCCCTTCTGCTGTGACATGGCGGTCTGAGCCATTGAAAAGGAGAGCGGCAAGCGCCAATCTCTGACGTGTTGGGCGGAGACCCGTCGCACTCAGCCTTTTGGAGATCGGGAGCGCGGGCCTATTCTCATTCCCAATGGGCTTCATCTGTTTCGACGAAACATCCATCGTCTGCAACCTGTCTTAAGAGACCTTTTTTAAAGCATATCAAAAAAACGGGCGAACTCAATGCGCATCGCTTTGTTAAGGATTATTCTTATTCTCTTCAGGATGACCCCATTAGTATGGGGCAGACGCTTTCAGCCTGGCATTGGCTATGTTAACGATCGTTGATGAAAGAGGGTCGCTCGGTTCAGCGACCTCAAGGCGCCCAATTAATTGGGCGCCCATGAAAAGAGCCGCATAATAAAAAGATTAATCGGGCCATGAGCTCGCAGGGGGAGGCAGGATCATCATGAGCGACCGACGCTCGTCATTTGGCTACGAGGACTTGCTTGCGTGCGGGCGAGAGGAGCTTTTTGGCCCGGGTAACGCGCAATTGCCCATGCCGCCAATGTTAATGTTTGATCGCATCACAGAGATTTTTGAAACGGGCGGTGAGCATGGCAAGGGGTATATGCGCGCCGAACTCGACGTTAATCCGAAGCTGTGGTTTTTCGATTGTCACTTCAAAGGCGATCCCGTGATGCCGGGATGCCTTGGTTTGGATGCGCTTTGGCAAATGTGCGGATTTTTTCTTGGTTGGCTCGATCAGCCTGGACGGGGACGCGCGCTTGGGGTTGGCGAAGTAAAATTTAGCGACCAAGTTTTGCCCAGTGTTAAAAAAGTAACCTATGGCGTGGATTTCAAGCGCGTTATTTTGCGCAAACTGGTGCTCGGCATTGCAGATGGTTTTGTCGAAGCAGATGGCAAAAGAATTTATGAAGCGAAGGATTTGCGGGTAGGCCTTTTTGTTCCAGGCGCAAAATAACCATGATCTTGCAACAGTCGCGCGTTAAAGTGTGGGGGATAAAATGAGACGAGTTGTCGTTAGCGGCATGGGTATTGTCTCCTCTATTGGTAACACGACGCAAGAAGTCTTGGCGTCGCTGCGCGAAGCAAAATCGGGAATTATTCGTGCGGATAAATACGCTGAACTTGGCTTCCGGTCACAGGTTCACGGCATGCCTACGTTGGATGCGGGTTCGGTTGTGGATCGTCGCGCAATGCGTTTCCATGCAGCAGGTACAGCATGGAATCATGTTGCCATGGATCAAGCGATCTTAGACGCAGGATTAAGCCAGAACGAAGTTTCAAATGAACGCACGGGCATTATTATGGGCTCAGGCGGACCCTCAGCGCATATGATTGTTGAGTCTGCTGACTTGACGCGCAGTAAAGGTCCAAAACGCGTCGGCCCTTTCGCCGTTCCTAAAGCCATGTCCTCAACAGCTTCTGCAACGCTGGCTGTTTGGTTCAAGATCAAGGGCGTTAATTATTCTATTTCATCCGCATGCGCGACATCCAACCATTGCATCGGCAATGCCTATGAACAAATCCAATATGGCAAGCAGGATATTATTTTCGCAGGTGGTTGCGAAGAGTTAGAATGGGAGTTGTCGGTTCTCTTTGATGCAATGGGCGCGATGTCCTCCTCCTATAATGACCGACCTGCGACAGCTTCTAGGGCCTATGATAAAAATCGCGATGGTTTTGTTATCGCTGGCGGCGCCGGCGTGCTGGTTTTAGAAGAATATGAGCACGCAAAAGCGCGTGGCGCAAAAATTTATGCTGAGGTTGCAGGCTATGGCGCGACGTCAGATGGCCACGACATGGTTGCGCCCTCAGGCGAGGGAGCCGTCCGCTGCATGCGTCAAGCGATTGCGACCGTTAAATGTCCAATCGACTATATAAACCCACATGCTACATCGACACCTGTTGGCGATGTTAAAGAAATTGAAGCCTTGAGAGAAGTCTTTGGTTCAGGAGACAAGTGTCCGCCGATTTCAGCTACGAAATCTCTAACAGGTCATTCGCTTGGCGCTACTGGCGTACAGGAAGCGATTTATTCGCTATTAATGATGCAGAACGGATTTATTTGCGAAAGCGCGCATATAGAGGAGCTTGATCCAGAGTTTGCGGATATGCCGATTCTACGCAGCAGGCGCGATAATGTTAAGCTCGGCGCTGTCTTGTCAAATTCATTTGGTTTCGGCGGAACGAATGCGACGCTGGTCTTTAAACATCCTGACGCATAATTAAAGAAAGAATTTGGGACTCCTACCTGTATTGGCGTCATTGCTCTGTAGGAAATTTGGTCATTGGCGCTTTTTACAGAAACGCTAAAGAATCTCATGCGATTATGCGATTGATCGAGAAATAAAAGAAAGAAGTTTCATGAAGTCTGCAAAAGGTTTGATGCAGGGTAAGCGTGGGTTGATCATGGGCGTGGCGAATGATCACTCCATTGCCTATGGTATTGCGTGTGTCCTAGCGCGACATGGGGCTGAACTTGCCTTTACGTATCAAGGCGAGGCCTTGGGTCGCCGCGTTAAGCCGCTGGCTGAAGAGCTCGGGTCTAATCTTGTATTGCCTTGTGACGTTGAAAAAATCGAAGATGTTGACACGGTTTTTTCTCGCCTCGCAGAAGAGTGGGGCGAGATAGATTTTTTAGTTCATTCCCTGGCCTACTCCGATAAGAATGAGCTGAAGGGTCTTTACGCGGATACCTCGCGTGAGAATTTTATTCGTACGATGCTTATTTCATGCTTCTCTTTCACTGAAGCAGCAAAACGCGCCGCGACATTAATGAAAAATGGCGGATCGATGATCACAGTAAGTTTTGCTGGCGGCACTCATGTGATGCCAAACTATAATGTCATGGGGGTAGCGAAGGCGGCGCTAGATTCAAGCGTACGTTATCTTGCCGCCGATTATGGCGCTCGGGGCATCCGCGTGAATGCGTTGTCGCCTGGACCGGTGCGAACGATGGCGGGGGCTGGCATTACTGGCGCTCGTTCGATGGGCGCTTTCCAAAAACAACATTGTCCTTTGAGGCGGATGATCACGCTTGATGAAATCGGCGGGTCTGCCTTGTATTTTCTTTCTGAATTATCTGGAGGGGTCACGGGCGATGTGCACGTTGTCGACGCAGGCTATAATATTATGTTACAGCCCCGCCCCGAAGATCTTAATGTGAGTGACTGACGTAAAAAATCATTTTTTCAGCCTAGCCATTTTCTTATTAAATCTTTCAGAATACGGCGGCTGTAAAAGAGCTTTGAAATAAGCGCGTCATTTTCCCGCGGTAAGATGAGGCCTGTTCAAGGACAAGAGCCAATGCCGCAAGACGATCAAACAGGCGATAAGATCACTCAGCGCGTTTTTGCCTATTTGACGTCAGGCGCCGGGCGTTATCAAAAAATTGAACAGATTAATGCGCCTTTAAGTTGGCGCGATCGGGCGCCTGATATTCTTGCTTCTGTTATTGAAGCTTTTCCTCAGCCAGTTTTTGTTACGGATATTGGCACGCATATTGTCGCCGCAAATTTATCTGCGCGCCAATTTGCCCCAGCAATGCGGTTGGGCGAGCCCTTATCTCGAAGCCTTCGAGCGCCTGACCTTTTGGATGCGGTAACGCGCGTGCTTGCTGGAGGAGAAGCTGAGAAAACCGCATGGTCAGAGAAGGCGCCTGTCGAACGCTGGTTTGAAGCTCATATCGCTCCCCTAAAATGTGACGGCTATGAGCTTGCGAGTATGATCAGTTTGCATGATTTAACAGAAGCTAATCGTGTCGAACAAATGCGTGTGGATTTTATTGCAAATGCTAGTCATGAATTACGCACGCCTCTATCCTCCCTACTTGGTTTTGTTGAAACATTGCAGGGTCCTGCAAAGAATGATGAGATCGCACGCGGGAAATTTTTGCGTATCATGCGCGAACAAGCAGAACGCATGGCGCGATTAATTGATGATCTCTTATCCCTCTCGCGTATTGAACAGCACATGCATGTGCATCCAGCTACGCCCGTTGATCTCAGCTTACTTGTAGCGCATATCCTCGACACTTTGGCGCCTATAACGGAAGAAAACGCGATTGCGCTCAAATTGGATCTTGACCCGGGCGTGATTGTCCCTGGCGATCGAGATGAGTTAGCGCGTATTATTGAAAATCTGATCGAAAACGCGCTCAAATATGGAGCCAGTGAGCAGGGCGACCTACCAATAGAGATCTCATTGAAACAAACCGGGCGGTTTGTCGCTTTCGCTGTTCGCGATCATGGCCCTGGCATTGCCTCGGCGCATATTCCTCGTTTGACGGAGCGGTTTTATCGGGTTGACGCCGGTAAAAGTCGGGCAAAGGGGGGGACCGGGCTTGGGCTAGCCATCGTTAAACACATCGCGCTCCGCCATCGCGGGCGTTTGGTGATTGACTCCCGTTTGGGAGAGGGGTCGCTGTTTAAAGTTATTCTGCCGTCGGCTGACATAATATCAGATTAACTAATTGTATTAATTGAATAAACATTGTCATATTAACTTCATTTAACTGTCATAAAACTCTCTTGCGCCTTGGTTAAAACTAAGGTGGGGGACGCTTGGGGCGTCGCTCGTAATTTTCTCGAGCATAAAAGAGAACGGCTAATGATTTCCAAGTTTTTAAGCCGCGGCGTTTTAGCGGCCTTTGGGTTTTCAATCATGATCGGCGGTGCGTCCGCGCAAGATATTTCCGGTGCTGGCGCGACGTTTCCTTATCCGATCTACGCGAAATGGGCTGAGGCCTATAAAAAAGAAACAGGCAATGGCCTTAATTACCAATCAATTGGCTCCGGCGGCGGCATTAAACAGATTAAAGCCCGCACCGTGACCTTTGGCGCCTCTGATCAGCCTCAGAAAGTCGCCGATCTTGAAGCGGCGAGCCTAGCGCAATGGCCTCAGGTCATTGGCGGCATCGTACCAGTCGTCAATCTTGATGGGATCGCGCCAGGCGAATTAACCCTGGATGGCGCCACTTTGGCGAAAGTTTTCTTGGGCGAAATCACCAGCTGGGATGACGCTGCGATCAAGAAACTCAATCCTAAAGCCAAATTGCCAGCAACGCCGATTGTCGTTGTTCATCGTTCAGACGGATCTGGTACGACTTTTAACTTCACAAATTACCTCTCCAAGGTTTCCGAAGATTGGAAGACCAAGGTCGGTGAAAACTCTGCTGTCGAGTGGCCAACAGGCATTGGCGCTAAGGGCAATGAAGGGGTAGCGAATAATGTGGCCAATACAAAAGGCGCAGTTGGTTATGTTGAATATGCCTACGCCAAGCAAAATAAGCTGACATATACAAAAATGGTCAATAAGGACGGCAAAGTCGTCGCGCCGGAAAAAGATAGTTTTCAGGCTGCTGCGGCAAGCGCTAAATGGTCTGAGGCTGAAGGATTTTATGAAATCCTCACCAATGAGCCTGGCGCAAAAACATGGCCAATAACCGCTGCGACTTTTATTTTGTTGCCTAAGAATCCAACAGATGAGCCTGCGGCAAGCGAGGCGTTAAAATTTTTCAGCTGGGCTTTCGCTCATGGCGGCAAGGCTGCTGAAGAATTAGACTATATCCCGATGCCTAAGCCAGTTGTTGAGCTGATCAAAAAGAGTTGGTCATCAGTAAAAAGCGCGGACGGCAAGCCGCTTGCCCATTAAGCGCTCAGAAAAACAAGCAGGCGCTTATCGCGCCTGCTGCTAACTTCCAAAAATTAAGCGGTGCGGCATTTATCCGTGATTTATCAATCGATTTTAGTTTTAAGATGGAGCGCGCGCGCATGGCGGATGTGCTTATGAGCTCTACACAATCTGGTCCAATCTATTTATCTCGCAGTCGCGCCTTAGCCCGCATTGCCTATATTGATGTTGTTTTTCATCAACTCACGCGATTAAGCGCGATTACGGTATTGGTGATTTTAGGCGGGGTGATTGTCTCGCTGATCCACGGGGCGCAACCGGCAATTAAAGCCTTTGGCTTTGGTTTTTTAGCCGCGCAATCCTGGAATCCAGTCACTGAGAATTTCGGCGCTGGCCCTGCTGTTTATGGTACGCTGGTGACGTCACTTGTTGCGATGCTGATTGCTGTGCCGATTGGCCTTGGCGTTGCGACTTTTTTAACGGAGCTATGTCCGCATATTCTGCGTCGCCCGATTGGCATTGCGATAGAATTATTGGCGGGCATTCCATCGATTATTTACGGCATTTGGGGTCTTTTTGTTTTTGCGCCCTTTGTGCAGACCTATATTCAACCAGCGCTGATTGCAGCTTTTAAGGGCGTTCCCATTCTCTCTGCGCTTTTTGCCGGTCCGCCTTATGGCATTGGCATGCTCACGGCGGGATTTATCCTTGCGATAATGATTTTGCCCTTTATTGCGTCAATATCGCGCGATGTTTTTGAGACGGTGCCGCCAGTTTTAAAGGAAGCTGCGACGGGTCTTGGCTGCACCACCTGGGAAATGATGCGTTATGTGGTGTTGCCCTATACGCGCGTTGGCGTTGTCGGCGGCGTGATGTTGGCTTTGGGTCGCGCGCTTGGCGAAACAATGGCGGTGACCTTTGTGATTGGCAATGCGCATAAGATCTCTCCGTCTCTTTTTGCGCCTGGCACGACAATCTCAGCAACAATCGCAAATGAATTCACCGAAGCTGTTGGCGATATTTACACCTCCGCTTTGATTGAGCTTGGCCTTATTCTTTTCTTCATCACCTTCATCGTTTTGTCGATTGCGCGATATTTACTCATGCGCATTGAACAAAAATCGGCCTGAGCGAGAACGTCCCATGTCGCTTTACGATACGCGTCGTCGAACCAATACGCTGGCAACTGGCTTAGCGTGGGGTGCAGCGCTTTTTGGCCTGTCTTGGCTGCTCTTGATTTTAGGCTCTCTCGCTTATGAGGGTCTGCGTGGCCTATCGCCGAGCGTCTTTACCCAAACGACGCCGCCGCCTGGCAGCGTTGGCGGGCTCATGAATGCGATCGCCGGTTCTTTGGTTATGACGATGATTGGCGTCGCTATAGGCGCGCCTCTGGGCATGTTGGCTGGAACCTATCTTGCTGAATATGGCCGATACACCAAATTGGCGACGGTTGTGCGCTTCATCAATGATATTTTACTCAGTGCGCCATCGATTGTGATTGGATTGTTTGTTTATGAAGTGATGGTGCGCCCGATGGGGCACTTTTCGGCAATTTCTGGCGCGCTTGCGTTAGGGCTTTTGGTCGTTCCAGTCGTGTTGCGCACGACAGAGGATATGTTGCTCTTGGTTCCCGCATCTATGCGCGAAGCGGCGTCAGCCTTAGGAGCGCCGCGTGCGATGGTGATTGGACAGATTGCCTATCGCGCTGCGCGCGCGGGGCTGGTGACAGGCGTTTTGTTAGCGATTGCGCGCGTTTCTGGCGAGACGGCTCCTTTGTTATTTACTGCGCTGAATAATCAATTTTGGAGTTCTGATTTAAATGCGCCGATGGCGAGCTTGCCGGTAGTGATTTTTCAATTTGCGCTATCGCCTTACAAGGATTGGCAGCAATTGGCCTGGACAGGGGCCTTATTGATTACGGTGACGGTGTTAACGCTGTCGATTATCGCCCGCGCCTTTAGCGCCGGACGGAGGAATTAGCGGATGAGTTTGGTGGTATCGACGTCTGGAGATCCAGCTGTGAAAGTCAGCGTTCGGAATTTGGATTTTTATTATGGCGGTCATCATGCGTTAAAATCGGTGAACTTACCGCTATACGCAAAAAAAGTGACGTCCTTTATTGGTCCATCTGGTTGTGGGAAATCAACTTTATTACGTGTTTTAAATCGGATGTATGATCTTTATCCAGGGCAGCGGGCCGAGGGCGAGGTGCTGCTGGATAATGAGAATATCCTTGATCCAGCGATTGATCTGAATGCGCTGCGCGCGCGGGTTGGTATGGTGTTTCAAAAACCAACGCCGTTTCCTATGTCGATTTATGAGAACGTCGCTTTTGGCGTTAAGCTTTATGAGACATTGCCGCGCGGCGAACTTGATGCGCGCGTTGAAGAAGCGCTGCGCGGCGCAGCGCTTTGGGACGAAGTAAAAGACAAGCTGCAGTCTAGCGGCTTGGGCCTGTCTGGTGGACAGCAGCAGCGTCTGTGCATTGCGCGCAGCGTTGCGGTTCGACCTGACATTATTCTGTTTGATGAGCCGTGCTCTGCGCTCGATCCCATCTCTACGGCCAAAGTTGAAGAGCTGATTGAAGAGCTCGAATCTCAATACACAATCGCAATCGTCACGCACAACATGCAACAAGCAGTGCGCGTTTCTGATTATACAGCCTTTATGTATCTGGGCGAACTCATCGAATTTGGGAAAACAGATGACGTGTTCAACACGCCAAAAGAAAAGCGCACGCTTGACTATATCACAGGCCGATTTGGCTAAAGCTAGAATGAATGAGGATAAGCGACATGAGCGATCATATTGTAAAGTCATATGACCGCGATCTTGAGAATCTGGGGCGAAAAATTGCTGAAATGGGTGGCCTTGCGGAGAAAATGCTCGCAGAGGCGATGGAGGCTTTGTCGCTACTAAATATTGAGGTTGCTCAACGTGTAATTGCGACTGATGCAAGGCTCGATATTTTACAACGAGAAATCGAAGAAAAGGCGATTATGACGATCGCGCGTCGTCAGCCGTTAGCGGTTGATCTACGCGAATGTATCGCGGCGATCCGGATATCTGGCGATATTGAACGGATCGGCGATCTTGCAAAAAATATTGCCAAAAGAGCTTTAAAAATCGCCTCAGAAACGCGCGTAACACGGGCGACTATTGGCTTAAAATCAATGCAAGAAATTGCAGGAATGCAATTAAAAGATAGTCTCGACGCTTATGCGCAGCGAGATATCGAAAAGGCGCGGATCGTTTGGGATAATGATGCGCAGCTCGATGCTCTAGAAGATTCAGTATTTCGTGATCTTTTGACGTTTATGATGGAAGATCCGCGTAATATTTCTTTCTGCACCCATCTTCTTTTTTGCTCAAAGAATCTTGAGCGGATCGGCGATCACACGACAAATATTGCAGAGACAATAATTTATCTTGTCACAGGCGAGCCGATGCCTGTTGAGCGGCCTAAGGGGCGCGATTCCAGTCTCAACGTCATTAATGGCGAGGCGTTATGATGATTGATATGATTGTTGAACAGCAAAAAGAACTCAAGAGCGATCGCGCTCCGCGTATTCTTGTTGTCGAAGATGAAGCGCCATTAGCTTATCTGCTGGTTTATAATCTTGAGGCTGAAGGCTATCAGGTTGAGCATGTCGATACTGGCGATGAAGCGGAGTTGCGCATAGCGGAGTCCCCTCCCGATCTTCTAGTTCTTGATTGGATGTTGCCAGGCGTTTCTGGCCTTGAACTTTGTCGACGTCTGCGCGCGCGTGATCACGGGCGGGAGATCCCGGTGATTATGCTAACGGCGCGTGGGGAAGAAAGTGAAAGAGTGAGAGGTCTTTCTGTTGGCGCAGATGATTATGTCGTAAAACCTTTCTCGACGCCGGAACTTATGGCGCGTGTGCGCGCTTTACTGCGTCGCGCGCGTCCTGAGCGCGTCGCTTCTAAACTCGTTCTTGGCGATCTTGATCTTGATCGAGATACGCGACGTGTTCGACGGGCAAGTCGCGAGATACATCTTGGGCCGACAGAGTTTCGACTGTTGGAATATTTTATGGAAAAACCCGGTCGTGTTTTTACGCGCGCACAGCTTCTCGATAGCGTATGGGGCATGTCCGCTGAGATCGATGAGCGAACGGTTGACGTGCATGTTGGTCGATTGCGTAAAGCGCTTATTCGAGGTCGCGAGAAGGATCCAATCCGGACCGTGAGAGGCGCAGGTTATTCTTTCGATGAAACCTTTACCAAGGATTAGGCCTCGGCTTTTAAGCGCTGCGCGAGGTCTTAGAGAGATCGCGCGCGCGACGACGCTCTTGCGATGGTTGATAGGCAATCCGCGCATGATAAGCGCAGTAAGGCCCCTCGCCAATTGGGGACGGGCCGCCGCAAAAACGAAACTCAGGCGTTGTCGGGTCGCCCATGGGCCAGCGGCACATCGACTCGCGTAATTCCATGAGCGTGACACGCTCTGACATCGGGATTGCGATTTCTTCTTCTTCAGGTCGTGCGCGTGGGGCGGAATAAACTTGTGGCGCGAATGCGAGTGCGGCGTTGCCGCTAGCGGCATGGCCTGTAACGCGTGGTTGAGCAGGTTGACGGGGGACTTTTGCGACACGGGGTCTTGATGAAACCACGGTTTTAGCGCGTTCAGCTAGTCCAAGACGATGGATCTTGCCAATAACGGCATTGCGGGTAATGCCAGCGCCCAATTCCGCCGCTACCTGACTGGCGCTAAGACCGTCGCTCCATAATTTGCGCAACAGTTCAACGCGTTCATCAGTCCAGGACATGCTGCCTCCATCTCGGGAATGCGCGCGGCGTTCAAAAAGTTCGCCAGGATCATCTTGCGCCAGCTTCTGCCGGCTACGCATTAACGCGGAACAAAACTTAAAAAATTCGCCATCGGCGCAACAGCGCTAACCATGGCTGCACTTATCACGCAGGCAGTAGAATCACGGTGAGGAGTCGCTGGCAAGCACGCGAACGCGTTCTCAACAGGCTTTGCGCTTAAGTTGGAGACTTATCACCAGAGAAGATTTCCAGCGCGTCAGTTTGAGGGACCCAGACGCCAGGAAGTTATGTGCATCAAGCTGAGATCTTCGGCGTTTTAGACAAGGGATCGAAAAAGGGATCGAGCAGGAGATTTGACGCTCTGAGCCAGGCCGCATAAAATCCGTCTCCAGTCTGCCGCCCCGCAACGGGCGGCGCTTTCTTTTTATGGCCTATCATGGGCTTTTAGGGCCGCCGCGTCTCGATTAGATGATTTAGGAGCATGGGTGTGACTTCTGCGCTTTTTCCGACTTATGCGCGGGCAGATATCCAATTTGCGCGCGGCGAAGGTCCCTGGCTCTTCACTGAAAGCGGGGATCAATATCTCGACTTCGCTTCAGGGGTTGCTGTCTTGTCGTTGGGACATGATCATCCCCGTCTCGTGAAAGCGTTAACAGACGCGGCGCTGAAGCCCTGGCATGTTTCAAATTTGTTTCGTATTCCTCAAGCGGAGGCGCTCGCACAACGTCTTGTCGCCGCCAGCTTCGCTGATTTGGTTTTTTTTGCAAATTCAGGCGCGGAAGCCGTCGAATGCGCAATTAAAACGGCCCGCAAATATCACGCGGTGAATGGGGCGCCAGAACGATTTCGATTAATTACCTTTGAGGGCGCGTTCCACGGTCGCACATTAGCAACTATTGCCGCGGGGGGTAATCATAAATATCTCGATGGATTTGGGCCCCCGTTAGATGGCTTTGATCAAGTTCCTTTTGAGGATTTTAATGCTGTGGAAGCAGCTTTAACGCCTGAATGCGCAGGCGTTTTGCTCGAGCCAATTCAAGGTGAAGGCGGTCTAAGAGTATTTTCTTCAGAATTTTTACAAAAAATCCGCGCGCTCTGCGACGCTCGTGGATTGCTGCTCGTTTTAGATGAAGTGCAGTGTGGCGTAGGTCGTACAGGACGCTTCCTCGCATGCGAACATGCGGGCATAAAACCAGATATTGTCGCATTAGCAAAAGGGCTTGGCGGCGGATTCCCAATTGGCGCCTGCTTAGCCACAAAAGAAGCAGCTAAAGGCATGACGGCGGGCGCGCATGGATCCACCTTTGGCGGCAATCCATTGGCTGCCGCCGTCGGCGGCGCCGTATTGGATGTTGTGCTTGATCCGGACTTTCTTGCGCATGTTTCACAAATGGGTCGCGAGCTGCGTCAGCAATTGATGAGCCTCAAGACGCAATTCCCGACAATTATCGCAGAGGTGCGCGGCGAGGGTTTAATGTTTGGATTAAAAACATCTGTTCCCAATAGTGATTTTGTTCTCGCTGCGCGTGAGGAAAAGCTTCTCAGCGTCCTAGCAGGAGATAATGTTGTGCGCTTGCTTCCGCCATTGATCATCGATGAAACGCATATCCAGGAAGCCTCCGCGAGATTGACGAACGCCTGCGCTAGACTGTCGGGCACAGTAAAAGAATTAGGAGCGGCGTAATGACCGCGCAAGATAGAGCTTATCCACGACACTTTCTTGATCTCAGCGATTTATCAAGCGCAGAGCTGCGCCTTATTTTGGATATGGCGAAAAGATTGAAAGCGCAGCGCATTAAAGGCGCGCTTGCGCTGTCTCGCCCGCTAGCAGGCAAATATCTTGGGATGGTCTTTGACAAGCCCTCCACGCGTACGCGCGTTTCATTTGACATTGCAATGCGCGATTTAGGCGGCGAAACAATTGTCTTGACGGGAAAGGAAATGCAAATTGGCCGTGGCGAGACCATCGCTGACACCGCGCGGGTCTTATCTCGTTTTGTTGACGCGATTATGATCCGCATCCTCTCACACGAGGACCTTGTCGAACTTGCCCGACATGCAAGCGTGCCTGTTATAAATGGTCTCACGAAAGTCTCGCATCCTTGCCAGTTGATGGCGGATGTCATGACTTTCGAAGAACATCTTGGATCAATCGCTGGGCGAACGGTTGCATGGGTTGGTGACGCCAATAATGTGCTGACGAGTTGGGTTCATGCTGCTGCGCGTTTTGGTTTTTCAATTAACGCAGCCACGCCATCTGAATTGTCGCCGGATGAAACCTTGCGGAGCTGGGCGCGCGCTAACAATGTTGCGTTTAATATCACTCAAGATCCCCGCGAGGCTGTGGCGGGGGTAGATGCCGTTATCACGGATTGCTGGGTGTCGATGGGTGATAAGGATGAAGAAATCCGTCGCCGCATTCTCGCGCCATATCAAGTCAATGCTCAACTCATGAATTGCGCTGCAAAAGAAGCAATCTTCATGCATTGTTTGCCAGCGCATCGTGGCGAAGAAGTTACTGATGAAGTTATTGATGGTCCGCAATCAGTCGTGTTTGATGAGGCTGAGAACCGACTTCACGCCCAAAAAGGCGTGCTCTACTGGTGTCTTGCGCCAGGCGCATCCTAATGTCGTCGCCAAGTCGTCCAGTTTCTTCACAAGCCCATGACGACTGTGTCCTCCCTTTTGCTGTCGATCCTTTGGATCTTCGCGGACGGTTGGTCAGATTAGGACCCACAGTCAATTCGATCGTGTCGCATTATGATTATCCTGCTCCAGTCGCGCGCCTACTTGGCGAAGCGACGGCGCTGACGGCTTTATTGGGCGCGCTGCTTGAATCGCATGGTCGCTTCCAACTGCAAACACGCAGCGATGGTCCTGTCGATATGCTTGTTGTGGATTATGAAGCTCCAGGTCATTTGAGAGGATTTGCGCGTTACGACGCAGAACGACTGAATCAACTCGATGGCGCTGCCTCAGAGCTTTTGATGGGTCGAGGTCATTCGGCCTTGACCATTGAGCGTGAAGAGGACGCTGCGCGTTATCAAGGCGTCGTGCAGCTAGAGGGCGAAAATCTTGCTCAGGCGGCGCATGTCTATTTCCGACAATCTGAACAAATTCCATCATATGTCAGATTAGCGGTTGGCGAGGTGATAACGCCTCACGGACGGTTTTGGCGCGCTGGCGGCTTATTATTGCAATATCTCCCCAGCGGTGAGACGCATATTCAGGATCTGCCGCCAGGAGACGCGCCGCCAGATTTTGTTGAAGCGACAGATGAGAATGAGAAGTGGATAGAAGGCGCGACGCTCGCTGCAACGCTAGAGGATCACGAATTAATAGATCCTAATCTGTCCGGTGAAACAATTTTATACCGATTGTTTCACGAACGGGGCGTGAAAGTTTTTACACAGCGCGCAGTCACAGAATTTTGTCGCTGTTCTCAATCGCGAGTGGAGAATCTTTTGCGCAGTTTTTCAAAGCAAGAGCGCACAGAGATGGTTGGGGATGATGGCGTGATTGGCGTGACATGCGAGTTTTGCGCCACGCATCGCAGTTTTAATCCAGAACAATTTGATGAATGAGATGATCGCAATGATGTCGCAAGATGAAGGCTGGTGAGATATGCGCGATGAATTTATTTTCCCGCCGCCTGCGCAAGCGCATGTTGCAATACAGGGAACTAGCAAATGTTTTCCTGTGCGACGTATATTTTGTGTGGCTTTAAACTATGCAGACCATGCGCGAGAGATGGGGAAAGAGCCATCAATGACTGCGCCATTTTTTTTTACCAAGCCCGCTGACGCTGTTGTGGAAGACGCGGCTTCTATTGCTTATCCGAGTCTTACTAAAAATCTACATCATGAAATTGAACTTGTTGTCGCGCTTATGCAAGGTGGGGTTGATATCCCAGTTTCACGGGCAAAAGACTGCGTCTTTGGTTATGCCGCTGGCGTAGATTTAACGCGGCGCGATCTTCAAAATGAGGCGCGTCAACAGGGTCGGCCTTGGGATATGTCAAAAGGATTTGATCATTCGGCGCCCATTGGCGCTCTTCGCCCGGCCAGTGAAATTGGCCATCCCGATCGAGGAAAGATCGCTCTTAGCGTAAATGGCGTGACACGGCAAAATGGCGACCTTAACGATCTGATCCATCCTGTTCCACAAATCATTGCGGCCCTATCGCTCCAAGTGGCCTTAGCGCCAGGCGACTTGATTTTCACTGGGACACCTGCTGGGGTTGGTCCGCTTAACCCTGGAGATTCTGTTAAAGGCGAAATTGACGGGGTCGGACAGGTAAGTTTTACGCTTACAGATAAGATTGGTTGCGCCAGATAGCCATTCCCGGTTATTGGCTCCCTATTGGATCGCCGACGCGCGAGTTTCTCACGATGACGCAGCCGGTCGATCTCGACCCCGAAAACTGGGATGAATTCCGCGAAACAAGCCATCGCGCCCTGGATGCGATGATTGATTATTTGCGGGATGTGCGAACCCGTTCCGTTTGGCTCGAACCTAGTCCAGACGCGCGAGAGCGGTTTAAACGCGCGTTGCCGCTCCAAGAACGTCAACTATCCGAGGTCCTTGCCGACTTTGAACGCCACATAAAACCCTATGCCACAGGCAATGCCCATCCAATGTTCATGGGATGGGCGCAGGGGGCGGGAACGCCAGCAGGCATGATCGCAGAAATGCTTGCTGCGGGAATGAACGCCCATTGTGGCGGGCGCAATCATATCGCTATTGATGTCGAGCGTCAGATCGCACGTTGGATGGCGCAAGCTTTTGGCCTCCCCGAAGAAGCAAGCGGTATTTTTGTTACTGGCGCTTCAATGGCCAATTTTTTATCCTTGCTTGTTGCGCGGGATGAAGCCTGTGGCTCAAGCGATGTGCGGCTTAATGGTCTGAGGGCCCTCAATACCCAACTTATCGCTTATGCTTCTTGTGAAGCGCATAATTGTGTGCGTCAGGCTATGGAGCTCGCTGGTCTTGGAGCCCGACACCTGCGTCTCATTCCCTCTGACGAGAAGCGGGCGATGAAGGTGCAGGATTTAAGTGCGGCAATCGCTGCAGATCGCGCGGCGGGACTAGCCCCTTTCATGATTGTTGGCACCGCAGGAACTGTTGATACGGGCGCTATTGATCCGCTGGATCAGCTTGCTGATCTGGCTCATAGCGAAGATCTTTGGTTTCATGTGGATGGCGCGTTTGGCGCGCTTGCGGCCCTCGCCCCGCGTTTGCGACCGCTCATTAAGGGTCTTGAGCGCGCCGATAGCATCGCCTTCGATTTTCACAAATGGCTGCATGTCCCCTATGACGCAGGCTTTTTTCTTGTCCGAGATCCTCATGCCCATAAGCGCGCCTTCGCCGCTAATGCGGCCTATCTCACGCGCGCCCCGCGCGGATTGGCGGAGGGGGAGACTTGGCCATGCGATTTAGGCGCAGATCTCTCGCGGGGTTTTCGCGCTTTAAAGACTTGGATCACCATTGAAACTTTCGGTGCGCAGAAGCTTGGTCAGTGCATTGATCAGACCTGTCGACTTGCTCAGCGTTTAGAGAGTTGGATCACACAGTCAGAACATTTTTTTATGCGCGCCCCTGTAACGCTGAATATTGTTTGTTTTGGCGTGAAGAATGATCCAGATGGCGCTCTGGCGCGAGAAATCGTGATGGAATTGCATGAGCGGGGCGAAGCGGCGCCCTCCCTGACAATTCTTGATGGTCAGCCCGCGATCCGCGCCGCAATCCTCAACCATCGCACGCAAGAAAAAGATCTAGAGGCTTTTATTCACTTCTTGCAGCTTGCGCACAATCGCGCGCGAAGCGAAGCGCCGGCTCTGACAGCGCTCATTGAGCCGCCGCATGGCCCTGGAAAAACGCGCTTATCGCAAGACTGAAGCTTGCTCAGCTGTCATGTCTCGCGCATAAAAGACGGATCATGGCCGCCCCGCCCTCCAATCGCCGTCTTGTCGCGTCGCC
Organism: Methylocystaceae bacterium; assembly: GCA_900299115.1. GTDB lineage: Bacteria > Pseudomonadota > Alphaproteobacteria > Rhizobiales > Beijerinckiaceae > Methylocystis. The sequence goes on from OMIO01000103.1 coordinate 42,318, forward strand.
GCGCGAAGCGCCGCAAGAGCCTTTTAAACGCGCTGTCGCTGGCGCGATGCGCGCTATGGCGAAAACGCCTGAGCTGGATGTGGCCTTCGCTGCGGATCGACCTTCTTTAATTGTCGGACCCGATGGCGCGAAAGCGCGTTTAACAGAGCCGCCCCGTAAATTGGCGCCTCGCGACGCGGCAATTTTACGAGGACAATCTGACTCGCTCGCGCTGCGTCTCGCCTGTCATGACGAAACGCTGCATCGGCGCTTTGCGCCAGAAACAGCGCAAGCCCGCGTAGCATATGATGCGTTAGAGCAGGCGCGGGTTGAGTCCATTGGAGCCCGACGGATGGCGGGCGTCGCGGCAAATATTTCCGCAATGCTGGAGGATCGTTTCCAGCGAGGCCGATCGGAGCAGATTCAAAATCGTGAAGACGCGCCGATCGAAGATGCCTTAGCGCTCATGGTTCGCGAACGTTTAACAGGTCTTGAACCCCCACCCTCCGGCGCTCGGATCGTCGAATTATGGAAAGATTTTATTGAAGAACGCGCAGGTCAGGATCTGAATCGTTTGTCTGGCGCAGTTGAGGATCAGCGACATTTTGCTCAAATTGTGCATGAATTATTGTCTCATTTAGAAATCTCTGCGGGCATGCCGCCTGAGGAATATTCCTCGGAAGAAGAGAGTGAAGATACGCCGCAAAATCCGGATGAGAGCCAGGAGGAGACAGAAGAAGAGAGCGACGCGAACAGCGCGGCGGATATGGATACCGCTCTTGCAGCGGAAGAGGCGGATCAAGAGGGCGAAAGCCAGTCAGCCGAGGCTCCCTATGGCGAGACGGAGCAAGAATCTGACAATGGCGAGCTTGAGGAAGCAACAGACGCGCGACGTCCCTCGACACAAAACGCCGAGCGCTCAGGGGCTGATTATCGCGCCTATACGAGCCGCTTTGATGAGATCATTCGCGCCGAAGAACTGTGCGAGCTTGAGGAGCTCGATCGCTTGCGCAGCTATTTGGATAAGCAATTATTGCATCTCACTTCAGTCGTAGGTCGGTTGGCGAATCGATTGCAGCGGCGCCTCATGGCGCAACAAAATCGCTCTTGGGAGTTTGATTTAGAGGAAGGCATGCTCGACCCTGCGCGCTTGCCTCGCGTGGTGATCGATCCGCAACAACCTCTCTCTTTTAAACGAGAGAAAGATACCGATTTCCGCGATACAGTCGTAACCCTGTTGCTGGATAATTCTGGTTCCATGCGGGGTAGGCCGATCACTGTTGCCGCGACTTGCGCAGATATATTAGCGCGAACGCTCGAGCGCTGCGGGGTCAAAGTAGAAATTCTTGGTTTCACAACGCGCGCCTGGAAGGGCGGTCAATCGAGGGAACTTTGGATTAATGAGGGAAAAAAAGCTAACCCCGGGCGGTTAAATGACGTGCGCCATATCATTTACAAGGCGGCGGATGCGCCCTGGCGCCGGGCGCGGCGCAATCTTGGATTAATGATGCGCGAAGGGCTTTTAAAAGAAAATATTGATGGCGAGGCCCTAGATTGGGCGCATCGACGTCTGTTAGCGCGACCTGAGCAGCGTCGGATATTGATGATGATATCTGATGGCGCGCCGGTCGACGATTCAACGCTTTCCGTAAATCCAGGCAATTATTTAGAGCGTCATCTGCGCCAAATTATTCATGAGATTGAAACCAGATCGCCAGTTGAATTGATTGCAATTGGGATCGGTCATGACGTGACCCGCTATTATCGGCGCGCCGTCACAATCGTCGACGCTGAAGAACTTGGCGGGGCCATGACGGAAAAGCTAGCCGAGTTATTTAGTGAGCGCGCCGCGCCTAATGCGCAGGCTGCTGGTCGACAGGCTGTGTGGCGATAAGCGCGGCTTTTTCCACCCAAATAAAAAATTAAAAATTTGTAAATTTTTTTGCAACCAATCGATATCTCGTGCGTTAGGCCCTGTGCGGTAAGTAAACTAATAGCGCCCAAAAGAGCGCGCTTTGCTTACTGAGAGTAGGGAGCGTGTAAAATGGCGTTTATCAGTAATAAACGAGGCGCACCGAACGGGGCCTCTGAATACGAAAAAATGGCTTGTGTAACAGCAATTTGCGCATTGGCCTCTCTGCCATTGGCTTTCTGCGCGGCATTGACGATCTGGGGCGCCTAACAATCACGGCGAAGGAGCGATGCGGCTCCTCGCTTGATTCATATCGCTTCAGCAATTGGCCATTCGGTTTTATACACGTTCCCTTTCGTATCGTGCGCTATCGCAGATAGGGTCTTCGAGCCATTCGCTGCGTAAGAAAATCTGAAATTTGGATCCTCTGAAAGCGATATGCCGCCTTCCATCAGGAAGATAAGATCCTCTCCCTGGCGAACTTCCAGCCGATCAATAAAATGCGCAGGGATATAAAGGCGTGTGAGCTGATCCAGCTGCATGCCTGAATTATTGGGATGGCGCAGCATGATTTGGGCCTCTCGGCGCATTGGATCTGCGCTTTTAAATTCGCGATATCTCATTTCCCCTAAATGGGCCTTTGCTTGCTCTTGATCCTTGACCGCCGGGGCGGAGCACCCGCCGGCAGCCTTTACGAATTTTGCCTGAGCGTGCAATCGGCCATCGAGCGTCTCGGCTATGGCGTGAACTGATGTGTAGGAATTTACCCGCACACGCGTCTCGATGAATCCGACTCGCGCTTTCGGGCCAAGGGTGAAGTTGGCCGCCATTGGCATAGGATTTTGATCAATCACCAACATTGCGCTTTTGATGTCAAAAGGACCTTCAAAACGCAGTCGCATGGGAACAATTGCTGCATCCTCTGCCCGCACTGGCGCATCAAGTGTCACGACGCCATCATTTTCTGTTATGGGGCGGTCTTGAAAGAATTCCTTCGACAGGCTTGGCCAGAGATCTTGTCCTGGTGTTTGCGCGTAAGGGGGCGCAGCTGTCCCTAAAGCAACAAGATTTACAAAGCATCCCAATAAAAACAGGCGTCGTCGCGACATCTTCAGACCTTTGAGTTGGTTGGTTAAACGTTGCCGGTGGGGTGTTGGCTTCTCATGCTGCTTTCCTGGGTCAGGGGGTTTCCCACTCTAGTTCTGCATATCCTGTCGTTGCATTGCGTGCATTGTAGTTTTCAAAAAGGCTCCATTTCGCCGCTTCTTCTCGCCCCGCTGTTTTTACGGTTTCACTCACGCCGCTTCCTTTGCGAATGGCGTTGCGAAGGTCGGCAGTCAATCGCAAGAGATAGGCGCGTTGGTCGTTAAGGGCGTTCGGCCAATCAGCGACAGCAGGGCCATGGCCCGGGACAACTCTTTTGGCGGGGATGGCGGCGAGTTGTTCTGCAACGTCCAAGAAACCCAAAAGACTTCCATCAATAACTGGAACGTGTCGCAGAAAAAGGAGATCGCCGGCAAATAAAGTGCCGCTTGCTTGATCCATGACTGTTAAATCGCAATCGCTATGCGAAGTCTTCCAAGCAACAAGCTGAAGGTTGCGATGACCCAAATCAAGAATCGCTTGATCTGTGACGGTCAAGCTTGGCGGAATAATTTCAATTCCCTCCAGGGTTGATCCCATCGTTTCCTGAAACGCGGAGAGATAAAATGCGCCCCGCGCAGCTAGAGCCTGGGGGAGATTTTTGTGACCCACAAAGATGACGCCTGGGGCGCGAAAAGCTCCATTGCCAAAAACATGATCGGGATGCGCATGCGTATTGATGACATAACGAATAGGTTTCGTCGTCTTCTCGCGCAGAGCCTTTAAGAAGGTTTTGGCCTCAATCAAGCTTCCTCCCGTATCAATCACCGCGACGGCGTCGTCGCCAATAATTGCGCCAAGATTTGCAATGCCGCCAAGATTGCTCGCCGACATCATCGCTGTCTCGCCTTGATGGACAAGCACGCCTGGCGCGATCTCATCGAGTTGAAATAGGCTCGGAGGCGGAGGCGCAGTGGCGGCGCTTTGATCCGCATGGCTCACGCGTAATGGGGCTAGGAGCGTTAGAAAAGACGCAAAGCCAACAAATATTTTGAATAAAATATTGATTCCATGCATTATTTTAGGTTGTTTTACCCTCTAGCGGTTTCCAATAGAGCGGTTACTTTTTGCGATTGCGATTCAGCAAACGCCGACATATTATCCGCCCGTTTCCGAGATAATAAATGTCTTTCGGAAGGGAACCGAAAGCGGCTCAGCTATTTATGATCTTATGCTTAAGTAGACCCGAGACAAGAGCGGATAACGCCTTCCCATAGTTTAAAGCGCCATAAAGGCGCGGCGCCACTGCCGACGCAAACGCGTCGCATGGTTCCGTCAGGAGGAAAAGCGCATGCAAAAGCTTCTGTTGTCGACCTCGATCGGTATTCTTGCGTTAGCGCTCACCGGCGCAGCCAAGGCCGACGACTTACTCACTCTGCAGAAGGACGCCAAGCAATGGGTGTCGCCGACGGGCGATTACGCCAATACGCGTCATTCTGCGTTGAAGCAGATTACAACTGAAAACGTCGCTAAACTGACCCCAGCTTGGCAGTTTTCAACTGGCGTCTTACGCGGCCATGAAGGCGCGCCTTTGGTTGTTGGCGATGTGATGTATCTGCACACGCCATTTCCCAATATTGTTTACGCGCTGGATTTGAAGGATCCCGATCACA
>OMIO01000104.1 GCA_900299115.1 Methylocystaceae bacterium
AGTCGACGTAATTTACCTGTTAAATTTAATGTCCGCGGCAGAGATCTTGGATCAACGATCGCAGAAGCGCAAAAACGTGTTTCTAAATCAGTAGAATTACCTTCCGGGTATCAAATTCTATGGGTTGGTGAATTTGATAATATGATCAAGGCCAATCAACGGCTTGCGATTGTAGCGCCAATCACTGTAATGGCGATTATCGCCCTACTCTTTGGCTTATTTAACTCAATTAGAGACACACTGATAGCAATGGCCGGTATTCCTTTCGCAGTAGCTGGAGGAATTATCGCTCTTTATATATCCGGTTTAGATTTTAGTGTTTCTGCAGCAATTGGATTTATTTCACTTTTTGGCGTTGCTGTCATGGATGGTATTTTAAATATTACCTATATCCGTGAATTAATGCTGCAGGGGCGTGAATTTAAAGAAGCTGTATTTTTTGGCGCAGAACAACGCATGCGTCCTATGCTGATGACCGCGCTGTCAGCTGGCGTTGGCTTGCTCCCTGCAGCCTTTTCTCACGCCATAGGCTCTCAAGTCCAACGTCCTCTAGCGACTGTCGTTGTGGGCGGCATGCTGCTTGGCCCAATCATGCTCCTCATTGTTGCGCCAGTTTTAAGAGAATTATTCATTCTTCCCTATAAGCGCGCTAAAACAGCGAGCCAGCAAGACAGCATCCTGAACGAATAAATCTTAGCTTTAAAAAAGAATTACAAGACCGCTCACCCAAAGATCAATGAGCAAACTTATTGATCAATTTTAGGAAAATAATTATGTGCGCATTGAGTGGATTAATTATCGCGCTGGGTCTTAGCCTAGCAGATTGTCCTGAAGCCACGAAACCAGGCTATAATGAAATGACTGCAACAGACGCCTCAGAGATTACTCTGGGTAAGGGCCGGATCGGCTATGACATTACTTGCGTTCAGGAACCGCAGCTTTGCATCCGCCGCGCGGAGGCGCTCTGTCGCTCAGGCTATCACATGATCGACCAGCCGCAGCGACGGCCGCGCGTTCAAGCCTATGTCGATGGTAAAATTCAAACAATTCACACAGATAACCCAAATAAAATTACCGTTGAGTGTAATAGCTAGAGACTAGCCTCTTTTTCAACTTCGAGCAGCTTAGCCCGCGCCTCTGCTGCTTGACGCTGACGGTTCCACATGCCTGCATAAAGCCCATTTTGAGCAATGAGCTCTTCATGGCGCCCGCGTTCAATAATTCTGCCTTGATCAAGAAACAGAATTTCATCAGCTTCAACAACAGTCGATAAGCGATGGGCTATTACAAGCGTAGTGCGGCCTTTGGCGACGCGTCTTAAAGCTTCCTGTATTTCATGCTCTGTATAACTATCTAAAGCCGAAGTCGCCTCATCAAGAATTAAGATTGGCGGAGCCTTCAAAATAGTCCGAGCAATCGCAACGCGCTGTTTTTCGCCGCCCGAGAGCTTGAGACCCCGCTCGCCAACTTGCGCATCATATCCGCCCGGCAGACTCTCAATAAAGCGATCAATTTGCGCAAATCGCGCCGCCTCTTTGACCTCATCGTCATGCGCATCCCAGCGTCCATAACGAATATTATAGCCAATGGTGTCATTAAAAAGCACAGTATCTTGAGGCACCATGCCAATTACTGCACGCAAACTTACTTGCGTAACATCCTGAATATTTTGGCCATCTATCGTAATACGACCGCCTTGCGGCTCGTAAAATCGAAACATCAATCTTGAAATGGTCGACTTGCCCGCACCTGATGGACCAACAATCGCAATTGTCTTACCCGGAGGAGCGACAAAGCTTACGCCTTTTAAGATTGGTCGCGTAGGCTCATAATGAAAATATACATCCTCAAAAACAATTTCGGCGCTGTTAACAGTCAGATCTTGAGCGTTAGCTTTATCGGAAATTTCCGGACTCTTAGCTAAAATCGAAAACATTGTCTCAATATCAATGATTGCTTGACGCACCTCACGATAGAAAGTCCCCATAAAATTAAGCGGCTGAGAAAGCTGAATCATGAGGGCGTTAATTAAAACAAAATCTCCAATCGTGTTACGGCCAGATTCAATATCATAAACACACATTACCATCATAACTGTAACGCCAATAATATAAATTACAGTTTGGCCGGCATTGAGGATCGATAAGGAAACGTATGAATGCGTGCTGGCTTTTTCATAATGTATCATTGATCTATCATACCGCTCAGCTTCTCTTTGCTCAGCGCTAAAATATTTTACCGTCTCATAATTAAGCAAACTGTCTATTGCTTTTTGATTGGCGTCGGTATCGCTTTCATTCATTTGTCTGCGAATAGCGATACGATGATTGGTGGCAATCGTTGTAAATAAAAAATAGGCCGCTAAGGTCGCAATAAGAACCAAAGCATAGCGCCAATCAAATTGGTAGATAAATACAATTAAGACAAGCGCCATCTCGATCACCGTTGGCGCCCCGGTTGACATAATCAGGCGTGACAGCGTCTCAATGGCGTTACGCCCTCGCTCAAGTACGCGCGTTAATCCACCGGTTTTACGTGAAATATGAAATCGCAATGATAGTTCATGCATATGAACAAAAAGATCTGTAGCAAGACGCCGAACAGCATGCATTGCGACTGCCGCAAATATTGCATCGCGCGTTTGCATGAGAATAACTGCAATAATTCGTATAGCCCCCATTAATAAGGTAAAATAAACAGCGCTTGCGCCAATTTTTTGCCAGCTCTCCGCACCGCCTTGAGCCAAAGCGTCAGTCGCCCATTTATAGGCGTAAGGCGTTAGGGCGTTGAACCCTTTGCTAATAAACAGCAATATGAAAACAATCGCGACGCGTACTTCAAGATCACGTCGACCCCGCGGCCAAATATATGGCCAAAGATGGCGGATCGTTTTTAACAGCGAAGATTCAGATAGCGCAGCTTCTGCTCTATCCTGCGCCCCAGCGTCACTTTTTCCAAAATTACGCATTATCTGTCCAAATTAATGAATGTTGATTTAAAGAGACTTGTGAACCCTATAAACACTTTATTCTCCCTGCGCACCCGGCTTGACCGATAACCCTGCGATAAGCCACAACATCCTGCATGCAACTTATAAGAACCATCTGTCTTTATTGCGGTTCTGCGACAGGAAATGATCCTGCATATCTCGCCGCAGCTCAATCCTTTGGACGCTTGCTCGCGCAGGAAAAAATCGGACTTGTCTATGGAGGGGCTTCATGCGGCCTTATGGGAGCTGCAGCTAAAGCCGCCCTATCCGCCGGCGGTCGCGTTATTGGCGTCATTCCGGACTTCTTCGATGATCGTGAAATCGTTGCCCAAAATCTTACTGAACTCATCATCGTGAAAAGTATGCATGAGCGAAAACAGACCATGTTTGATCGCGCCGATGCTTTTGTTGCCTTGCCAGGCGGCATTGGCACATTGGAAGAACTCGCCGAACAACTTACCTGGATCCAACTCGCTCGCCACGATAAGCCAGTATTGATTGCAGATATTGGCGGCTTCTGGCGTCCGCTCCTCACCTTAATGGCTCACATGCGGAATATGGAATTTATCAAATCAACGCATGAAATCCCATATTTGGTTGCTGAACGGGTTGACGAAATAATTCCAATGATCCTTAAAGCCGCATCACACCGTAAACAGGCTACCAACAGCGAATTAATCGGTAAATTTTGAGAAATCTTACCGTTAAGCTTTGGCTTGCATCAATTTATACGTAATGGCGTCAACAAGCGCTTCAAATGAAGCATCAATGACATTTGCAGAAACGCCAACAGTCGACCAACGACCTCCTTGACTATCTGCGCATTCAACCAAAACTCGAGTTACAGCGTCGGTGCCGCCTTGAAAGACACGCACGCGATAATCTACAAGTCGAATATCATCGATAAAACGTTGATAGACGCCAAGATCCTTGCGCAAAGCCAAATCTAAAGCGTTTACGGGTCCATTCCCCTCCGCTGCAGAGATGCGGCTCTCGCCATCGACCGTGATCTTAACGATTGCTTCTGCGCCGCGGTCCTCAACTCCATCTGTCTTATTGAAACGACGATCAACGGAGACACTATAACGCTCAACATCAAAAAAATGTTTTAACTCTCCCATAATCCTTTTTGCTAATAGATAAAGCGATGCGTCAGCGCCTTCATAGGCATATCCTTGCGCCTCTTTTTCCTTGATTGACTCCAGCATACGCGAGAGTCTTGGATCGTCCTTATCACATACAACGCCTAAGCGATTGAGTTCTGAAATCAAATTTGAGCGACCAGATTGATCTGACACCAAGACACGACGCATATTGCCAACGCTTTCAGGCGCCACATGCTCATAGGTTTTTGGATCAGTCAGAACGGCTGAGGCGTGAATGCCAGCCTTAGTCGCAAATGCGCTTGCGCCCACATAAGGCGCATGTCGATTTGGCGCGCGATTAAGTAATTCATCTAACGCATGACTGATGCGCGTCAGATGAACAAGCCTGTCTGATTCAACGCCAATTTCAAATAAATTAGCATATTCTGGCTTTAGGAGAAGCGTTGGAATAATCGTGGTGAGATTGGCGTTACCACAGCGCTCTCCCAAACCATTTAATGTACCCTGAATTTGTCGAGCGCCAGCGCGCAGGGCGGCAAGAGAATTTGCAACAGCCTGACCGGTGTCATCATGGCAATGAACGCCAATTTGAGCACCCGGTATTTTGCTGACAACATTTTTGACAATATTTTCTACTTCATGGGGCAAAGTTCCGCCGTTGGTGTCACACAGAACAACCCAGCGCACGCCAGCCTTAAAAGCTGTTTCAGCACAAGCTAAAGCGTAATCCGGATTAGCCTTGAAGCCATCAAAAAAATGCTCGCAATCGACAATGACTTCCTTCCCTCGAGCTAGGGCCGCTTCGACAGACTGACGGATTGCAATAATATTATCTTCTTCTGTCGAGCGAAGCGCGACGCGTACTTGATAATCCCAACTTTTAGCAACGAAGGTCACCCCATCTGCCGCGCAATCAAGTAAAGCGGCCACGCCTGGATCGTTATCGATGGAACGACCATTTCTTCGCGTCATGCCAAATGCAATAAATTTTGACTTTATCTTAGGCTTTTGTCGAAAAAGTTCTGTATCTGTTGGATTTGCTCCAGGGTAGCCGCCTTCAATATAATCAATACCCAATTCATCAAGCATGGAGATAATCTGGAGCTTATCTTCTAAAGAAAAGTCAACTCCAGTTGTTTGCGCGCCATCGCGTAACGTCGTGTCGTATAGCGTCACACGTTCCTTACTCATTAATGTGCTCTCCCAGCGGTTATATCCGCTAATTCTTTTGTCATTGTTGTAACGCCAAGCCATTGATCCATGCGAAGATGTGTAATGCGGCTCTGGGGCGCATAGCCTCGAGCGATGAAAAAATCTTTTGCAGTATCCGATGACTCAAGAGTGATTTTCTTAACGCCGCGATGCGCGGCAAGCTTTTCTATCGCCTCCAGCAAATAACCGCCAAC
>OMIO01000105.1 GCA_900299115.1 Methylocystaceae bacterium
CTCTAGATCCATTACTCAATCAAAAACCTATCTAGGATTTTGTGAATAATATCGCGCCAATTCCTTTAGTTGATCATCTGAGAGATTTTGACCAATCAAGCTCATAAGATTATGTGTTCTTTTTTTACTACGAAATTTTTCTAATTGAATTTCCAAATATTTTTGTTTTTGACCGTGAAGGACAGGAGCCTCTGTTGAAATACCATTATGACAACTATCACAATTTAACACAATCTCTCTTATATCATCCGATTCTTGGCCGAACGCAGAGTTAGTAAAAAAATATCCAGTCATCATTATCAGTAAAGCTTTTCTATTTGCGTACACAATACCGTCCCTTGATAATTGTCAGTTATAAAAAACTGAAACGTCTTTGCCATAAGAGCACTCCGCCAAGAGCAGCATACTACACATATCCTATCTTTAGAATTTTATTCTTTAAGTCGCTTTTACGCCATCAAGCTCATATTACACTTAGCATTTTCTTCTTTATCTACAGAGCATCGGTATCCTTTGACCCATCTCGCTAGCCCCCTTTTCTTGGAATGCTTGTATTTTTGTTCTCTCGCTTTCTTCAGCTAGGGCGAGCGGTCGCAAAGCTTTGGAAGCAGGGAATTTAAGCTAGCTAGTTTATCCATGAATTCGCACAGGCAGATGTGAGATCCCATTTATAAAATTAGAATATTGTCGCGTTGGCAGTCCGACCACATCAATCATCAGATTTTCTCGTAAGATTTCTTCCCACAATATTCTGAGTTGTAAAGTAGCTAATCGATCCCCCACACATCGATGAATCCCGGCGCCAAATGACAAATGCTTATGAGGCTTTGGACGATCAATAATAAATTTATCTGGACAATCTATCTCTGACTTATCTCTGTTTCCGGATATATACCATAAAACAACTCTATCACGTTCTCTTATGTTCTGACCATTGAATTCAACATGCCGTGTTGCAGTACGGCACATATGAATAATTGGCGTTTGATAGCGGATAATTTCTCCGATAAGACTCGGGATTAATGCTCCATCACTCCTTAATCGCGCCCACTGATCCGGATTCTCAGATAACGCAAGAAGCCCGCCCGACATTGAGTTTTTTGTTGTGTCATATCCTCCAACGAGCAGGAGAACCAAATTACCAATAAATTGTATCGGCTGCATTTCTGAAGTAGATTGACTATGCGCCATCATTGAAATGAGATCCAGCTTAGGCTCTTGAGCAAGGCGCTCTCGCCAAAGGCTTTTGAATACGTCCGTCATCTGAAACATTATTGTTTCACGCTCTTTATCTGACTTTACTAGAGCGTTAGGAGCAGCAAAATCGCATATGAGCGCATCTGACCAGAAAGCTAGTTGTTTTCGTTCATCGAAAGGAAAATCAAATAACGTAGCTAACATCATAACCGTCAGCTCAGAAGAGACCCTCTCAACCCAATCAAATGTTTCATTGCGTGGTAAATTTGCGAGGAGCTGTTTCGTACGCTCGCGTATTATTGTTTCATAACTGGCCAGATTTGTTGGAGCCGACACCGGCGCAATTGTTTTCCGCTCAGCCGTATGCCTCGGAGGATCGCTAGATATAAAACTTTCTCTCAATCGATTATCGATGCGTATACCGCCATACGCAGAGTCAGAGGAGAATGTTTTAGGATCCAACTCTATTTTTTGAATATCTTGATATCGAGTAATAGCCCAATACGGGCCATAAGGACTATTAGCGCAATAATGAACTGGCTTTTCTTGTCTTAATCTTGCAAAATGAGGCGCCCACGTATTGGTTTCGAAAAGCGCTGGACTGCTAACGTCAAGCTCATCAATAGGTATAGTCTCAATTTCCCGCATCAGCTTATCACCCCACCACAAAAATACTACCTAAAATTAGAGCTAAAAGGTTGAGCTATTAGACCTGGATCTTCTAGGTGACGATTAAGAATATCTAAAAAATGCCCGATATGATAACCATCGGTAAGCGAATGATGATTTTGAATTGCAAGAGGAACTCTTATTTTTTTGTCTTCATTATACATTTTCCCAATACCAAAAACCGGAATAGAGGCAACTTTCTTGGAATAAGGAAACTGCAGTGAAGTAAAACTGTTCCATGGATTATTTGTTATAAATACCTGACCCTGATTTTCAGATCCAACATTATAATCAAGGCCTTTTGCGGCATTATCATTTATAGCCATGTTTTCTTGGTAATCATTGTCAAAAATATCTGTAAAAACACCCTTGGAAAAATATACACGCTTGTCTTTGGACAGCATCGTAAAGGACGGAATAATCTTATTGAAGTCTACCAGAACATCATCTTGGATTCGATGCCGTAATTCTGGAACATGGTTAGTAGCTCTGGTAATTATAAAACCAAGAACTAGGGAAAATCGATAATTATTGTCTTTAATATACGTTAGCAATGATGTTACATCGAGCTGAATTGTCCGCGTAACAACAGGTATTTCAAAAGTTAAAAAATGCTCATACAGAGCTCTGCGTGGGTAATGCGCCATATTTATAGGCGTCGCGACTGGCCACTCAAACATTTTCGCCTCATTTCTCTAATTTCTTGAACACTCTGTTATTAATGATTTTTGTGATTTTCAAAGTCGTTATCATGCTCTATTTAGAATATGAATGCTAATTATTAAAAAAGCCACGATCTCAACATTATCTCACAGGGCATGATCAATGGAAATAATTTGCTGCGACTCAGCATCAGAAGCTGCGCATATGGCTTTTCGTTTACGATATAAAGTTTATGGCCACGAAATTGGCGTTAATGACCCTGCCATTGATCATCAAAACAAAATTTATATTGACGAACTCGACAAACATTCGAGAATTTATGTCGCTATTAAGGACGGAGAAGCAATCGCAACTGTAAGAGCTCTGTATAATCGAGATTATAATTTCTCAGCCGCTCTGCCAGAATACATTAGAAACATGCTAGGAATTGATAATTTCATAAAACATTATCCAGGCACCCTAGCCATATCGACTAAATTCGCTATTTCGCCCAATCATAGAGGGTCGTTAGCAGCAAATTTAGTTACAGCTAAAATGTTTAGAGACTTCCAGAACGATGATATTAATTTTGTTTTTTCTTGGTGCGCGCCACATTTATTCAATTTTTATTCGCAACTCGGCTTTCATATGTATGCCCGATCAATTAGCGACAAACACGGGCTATGGACCCCTATAGTATTACCAATACATGATTGGCGGCATCTCAAAAATATTAAATCACCGCTTTTCAAACAGATTGATAAATCCAAACTTTCTGAAACTGATCACTCATCAGTTCAGTGGTTTCGCGATAACTACGGTGACTATCTTGGATCATTTGTCGCTGATTATGACGATAAAGTTTTGGAGAAAATTTTTGCATTCAGTGGTGATGGTGGCCTTTCAGCCAATTTCCAAGATGTCAGCATATTCAATTCCATCTCTCCAGAAGACATAAAAAAAATAATTGGATCAGGTAAGTTATTAAGATTTTCTGCCGGTCAAACAATCATTGAAGTTGGTCAAATAACCAATGAAATGTTTATCGTATAGAAGGCGACATAAAGATATCTTTCACAAACTCAGATACGCTTTCTTTCAAGATCGGCCCGGGCCAAGCATTTGGTGAAATTTCGATGCTCTCGAAAACCACACGATCTGCTGACTGCGTAGCAACAACCGATACTCAGCTTGTTATAATATCGCGTCAAAATTTAATACGATTAATGAAATTAGAACCTGAGATCTCTACTCAACTACTTTTTAATTTATCAAGCTCTCTTGCCCTAAAATTGAGACGCACAAACGAATTCATCTCAACGCCAAAAAAACTCTCTTATTGGCAATCACTCTTACTAGAAATTCGTACACGCTTAAACATTAGCCAAGAAGACTTAGCGCAGTTACTCAACATCGACCCAGAAATAATTATTAGCTGGGAGCAAGGACTTAGCTTTCCCTCACATCAAGTCCAGAAATCCATAGAAAAAATTGCATCTGATAAAAATATAACCTCCTTAGGAGGCATGGTTGAGTTAGTTAGACTTAGCCCGTCAAGAATCTTTATTGTAGATGAAAATTACTTTGTAATTGCCGCCTCTAAGTCAAGCGAATGGATCGACAACACCTCTGTCCAAGATCAATTGAGCGATAAGGCGAGCCCTCACTTTAATCTGATTGAAAAGAAACTGACAGAAGCCGGTTTCTGGATAGGATTGGGGGGACAAGTTCTCGAATACGATTATAATGATCAAGGAACTCAATGGCATTCAATTATAACGTCGATTTCTATCAGAGATCGTATCTATGCTGTAGTTCAACAGACTGTCACTCGAATATGAGTATTCTACGTTTCTTAATTTCCGGATCCGATGTTATCCGCTACTCTAAAATGGAGACAACTAATTTTTCGGCTTTATTATAGTGTTTATATCTTGATCAAGATATTCAATTCCGAATTGACATCACTAAACCATTACGCCGCTTGGATTCTTGAAAAACTGACTTATATTATTCAAAACATCAAGCACTTAATCGCCAATGTCCACACAGATAAAATATCCTCCAATAACTTGGATCTACAATTGGATTTTAAAAACCCAATCATACTCTAAACCTCGTTTCTACTTGATGTGAATATCCGGCAATCACGTAGCCATAGCAAGACGCTAGCAATTCATATCAATAAGGGTGCTCATAGGTCATTACTCATAGCCTATGCCTGTCTCTATACGCTCACAATAAAAAGCCTATCTATTTTTATTGTGAGTTACGCTTAAATTCAGGGTTGAGGAGTCCAATTCAATAACGTCAAATCATAACCCATTTCCTTCGCTCGAGATTCAATCTGCTTGAGCGTTGCTTTTGACGGGTGCGCTGTCCTTGACAAAAGCCACAAATAACGACCAGACGGCTCACCAACAATAGACCAGCTATAATCAAGAGCATGATCCAAAACCCAATAGTCTCCCCAGAAGGGTCCAAAAAATGAGACCTTCAATTTAGCATTATTGCTTCCCGGAACAATTTCAGCTCTCCCTTCAGCCACTTCTTCCTGCCCATCAATTCCGCCCTTACGACATGAATTAACAACACGAAGTCCACCCTGGCCATCAAGCCTATAGTCGGCATGTGTCGCAGCGCAGCCTTCCTGAAACGAAGCAGCATAGCTTCCTAGCTCATACCAACGACCAAGATAGCGATTAATCTCTACAGGCTTTAGAGGCTGAGGAACTGAATTATTCCCCACAGCGCCGCTCTCAAATATACTAAACCCAGAGCAAAACACCCATGCCGCTATTAGTGATAGTGCTTTTATTAAGGGAAGCGCTTGTTTCATGTTGAACTACTCTAGTCTGCCGTGTTTCATCTTAGTGATCTATAGTCAAAATAGTTGATATTGAATAGAGAATTAATTGTTATTTTATGCCTATTATCATCATGACCGCCTGTGACAACACTCTCGATTTTCTATATATTTTCTAGAAGATACTCAAAGGTGACTTGAGAAAATTTTTTTATTAAAATTGGTCCTGAAGGCCAATGCCCATTACTTCACAAATCTATTTTCATAAATAGGAAAATTCAGCCACAAACTGTTATCAACAATGTTATCATCCTGGTTTTAATAAAAATTTCCTAGAACCATTTTAGAATTTTTCCATAAGGATTCTAGGTGAGGCGCAATAAAATTTATGAACCATATAAAGTGTTTAATTCACTATCTTAGCTGCAAGCAATAAGAGTTCGGCATCAGAAAAGATCCGAGAACGGGTATGAAAACGCTTACCCGTGCCATTTTCAAGAGAAAACATGCCTCCCTGTCCCGCGACAACATCGACGATCAGTTGCGTATGCTTCCAATATTCAAATTGGGATGCTCCAATGTAGAAGCACACACCCCCAATTTCTCCAAGTTTTACATCATTTTGTCCCGTGACAAACTCATTTTTTGGATAGCACATGGGGGATGACCCATCACAACACCCACCTGATTGATGGAATAGAATTTCTCCGTAATCCTTCTGAAGCAGCTCAATTAAATTAAGCGCCGATTGAGTAGCAATAACACGACGAGGCTCATCCGACATCAAAAGAACCCAAGCTTCTTTGCACTGTAGCTCACCAGCATGTTCTTTGTTTGCTGGTAATGATTTAACATCATTTTATGGTTCTCACGCCCAATTCCAGATTGTTTATAGCCTCCAAAAGCTGCGTGCGCGGGATAGGCATGATAGCAATTGGTCCAGACACGGCCAGCTTGAATTGCTCGACCAAAGCGATAACAGCGATTGATATCACGGCTCCATATACCTGCGCCAAGGCCATAGAGTGAATCATTGGCAATATGGAGCGCCTCATCATCATCCTTAAAAGTAGTAACCGCTACAACAGGACCGAAGATTTCTTCTTGAAATACACGCATCTTATTGTTGCCGTGCATTACTGTAGGTTTAACGTAGTAGCCCCCAGCAAGTTCACCCTGCAATATATTACGCTCACCACCCGCGAGAACCTTAGCGCCCTCCTGCTTACCAATATCTATATAACTAAGGATCTTCTCAAGTTGCTCAGAAGAGGCCTGCGCGCCAATCATCGTTGTTGGATCAAGTGGATTACCTTGTTTGATATCCTCGACCCTCTTAAGCGCCCTCTCCATAAAACGATCATATATTTTTTCATGTATCAATGCGCGACTAGGGCAAGTACAGACTTCGCCTTGGTTTAACGCAAACATCACAAAGCCTTCGATCGCCTTATCAAGGTAATCGTCGTCTTCGCGGAGAACATCTTCAAAGAAGATATTCGGCGATTTTCCACCAAGCTCTAGAGTCACGGGAATAAGCGATTGACTTGCATATTGCATAATCAGACGCCCTGTCGTCGTCTCACCCGTGAACCCAATTTTTGCAATGCGATTAGAGGACGCAAGTGGCTTACCTGCTTCAAGTCCATAGCCATTAACGATATTGAGCACCCCAGGAGGCAGTAGATCTCCAACTATTTCAGCCCAAAGGAGAATACTTGCCGGAGTCTGTTCTGCCGGTTTGATAACAACGCAATTCCCAGCCGCAAGAGCCGGCGCGAGTTTCCAGGCAGCCATTAATAAGGGGAAGTTCCAAGGTATGATTTGACCGACGACACCCAGAGGTTCGTGGAAATGATAAGCAATCGTGTCACTATCAAGTTCCGAGATACCGCCCTCCTGAGCTCGTATAACGCTGGCAAAATAGCGGAAGTGATCAAGCGCTAAAGGAACATCCGCATTTATAGTCTCCCGGATCGGCTTACCATTGTCCCATGTATCAGCTGCCGCCAGTAGAGTTAAGTTCGCCTCCATCCTGTCTGCAATCTTATTAAGTATGAGGGATCGCTCTGTCGCACTCACTCTCGCCCAAGAGTCTTTAGCACTGTGTGCAGCATCAAGTGCCAGGTCTATATCAAGCTTATCAGAGCGCGGGATCGCACAAATTTTAGCTCCAGTGATTGGAGAAATATTATCGAAATACCGCTCAGACTTTGGCTTTAGCCATGAACCATTAATGAAATTATCATAACTATCTTTAAAGGGCGGTTTAGGTAGGGGGATTATTTTATGCTGCGCCATGATCTTTCCTTTAAGGATAAAATTAAAACAAAAAAAATATGCCCAAAACCTAAAACAAACTCAATTATTTATCTAGACCCACGATAAATAGATTTATGAAATGTTTGTTAAGTGAAGCATTACTGCCTTATCTATCGTTTCTCTAGATCGTATTTTTAAAAAATTTATCCATGATCATAGATAAATTTAGCGCCATTCTTTTAATTTTCGAATGCATCTTTCTTGCCTCAATTATTTATATTATTTCAAAATTATGTATTAAATTTATTAGAGCTAACAGATCTTTGTATTGGATTATTGAGAAAGAAAATAATAAGTGCAGCAAAAGCTGCAACATGGCCGATCACGCTAAAAATAGAAGCTACGCTTTGACGTGCCGGCAAAGGTAAGCGTCTGATCATTTCCAACACGCCGCCAGCTGAGATCAACGAGCATCTGATAGAGCTGATTAAAGAAGCAATCTCAGTCCGCCAGAAGCTTCTCGCCAATCCCGAACTCTGCATCGAGAGCTTAACGGCCCAGTTAGAGCTCTACAAAGGACGGATCACCTCGCTCATCAAATTGTCCTGGCTAGCGCCTAAGATTATGCGAGCGATCCTGGAGGGCCGCCAGCCCCTGGATCTGACGTCCTCAAAACTCCTCAAGCTGGCTAAAGATCTGCCCCTGAGCTGGGCCGATCAGCATCGCCTGTTGGGCATCCCAGCCTGATCCCTGATCCGGCTCCAGACCATTTGGGATCCGAGCCTGAATCTGATCCTGCATGAGGCCAGTCAGCATCCAAGCCAGACCTTTATCCGGTATGAGGGCAGCCGGGATCTCAGTAGATCCCAACATTAACTCCTGACTCA
>OMIO01000106.1 GCA_900299115.1 Methylocystaceae bacterium
ATTTACATTATTCATTACGCAAATTGCATCGCGAACTCGATCGAACGCGACACGTACCGGCTGAAAATGACCAGGACAAGGCGAAAAAAAAACACAAACTTGCGCTTTTGCTAACGACGGTAAATACGCTCCAAGACAAACTGATTGAAACGACCCAGCGCTCTGACGCTTGGAAAATTAAGCGCTTTAACCCTGACCCAGGAAAAGCCAAGACCTCTACCGCCTCTGCAGAGCAACACGCGGTCTTCAAACAGCCTTCGTCAAAACGAATAGCAAAATTGAGAGAAGAAGACTTAAGTCCGATCTTGAAAAATTTATCGAGAAAACTCGCGGCGATAGAGAGCCGTCTGGAGAGAATTGCGGCACCAGAGAAACATCAGATATCAACTTTGAATGAAGCTGCGATCCAGCTGGATACAATTTGCGATCAAGACAGACTTGAGATCAAAACTGCGGACGGATGGAAGAAATTTGAATTAAAATTAGCTGAACTTGCTCAGCAAATAAGATTATCCTCCAATTCAAAGCACCATTTAAAAGATAGTGAAGCAGCGCAAAGCTTCAATATTTTGACTAAAGAAATATTAAGGCTGGATGAAAAAATCAGCCAGTCTTTATTAGACAAAGAAATAAGTCATAGTAATATCCAAGCGTTTTTTACAGAAATCTCTCAAAAAATTGATCACGCCTTTAATTGTAGCGAAACTCTCGAAAAGCAGAATAAAGATAATTCTGTTCAAGCCGATATTCTTCAGATGATTTCTGAAATAAAGTCTGAAGTGTTACAGAATAAAAAATGTATGGAACTAAGTGAAAATCATCACTCAGCGCTGATCAAATTAATTAGCGATCTAAATGAGAAGCTTGAGATTATCGTAAAGGATAAAAACACGACATCTTCTCTGGAAAATCTTAAGACGCAAATCGAAGGCTTAACGCAAGCAATCCAAGCCCATCAATCTAATGGCGGGGATAGGAACATTCTTGATGCGCAGTTTAAAGAGCTGAACAATCAGATAAAAATGATGCAAACTGATACCTCCCTTACAATACAAGAGAGCTTTAAAAGCATTCAACACGCCTTGCTAGAACTTCAGCCTAAGCAAACGTCTCCGGCAGGCGCGGCCTACGAAGCACAGCTTAAATCCGACAGACAGACAGAGGCGGATACTGATTTTACATCAGTTGAAAAAAATACTTGTTCAATGGCTGAAGATTTTTCGCTCAAGAGACCTTCATCCATTCAAAAAGAGTTTATTGCCGCCGCTCGCCGAAGCGCGGATCAAGAACGGTTTGTTGATCTCGCCACTCCCACCGCGACACACCAGTCCACTACACAAACCTTGTCCCTATTTAAGGTTCTCGAAGAGAGGAAGAAATCTCTACTTCTTTGCTTTGGACTTTTTGGCATATTAATCGCTAGTGAGCCGGTTCACGAAACCAAAAATTATATTTCAAATCTCCAAAATCTAGCGCCAAAATAAGCTAACCTCCCCTATCTATCAA
Organism: Methylocystaceae bacterium; assembly: GCA_900299115.1. GTDB lineage: Bacteria > Pseudomonadota > Alphaproteobacteria > Rhizobiales > Beijerinckiaceae > Methylocystis. Next base: position 1,507 of record OMIO01000106.1, read on the forward strand.
ATCATATGACTTGAGCTTACCTCCAACAGACACGCTTTTTGATAAAAAGGACGCGAATTAATCAATTTTTTCACAATAACAAATAACACAATTCAACCGACTAATAGATCCAAATCCAATTAGCGCCGTTAGAGAGATGAGCTCACTTGCCTCTGAACTAGGCACAAGGCACAATCAGGAATTTTCTACAAAAAAATAATGATAAAATCATTATTGATTGGCGATTTTTCACATATGCAACAATAGAGAAAGATCCAAAACCTTTAATTAGTGAATTGATTTAGTAAATATCTCAGATATTTTTTCAAGATTGAGATGAAGCGCAGTCACAATTTCAAAACTACTTCATGAATTCTGTTCATGAGCATCTGACGCACGCATAAGGGCAGCGAGCTATCGCTCTTTATTCATAACCTCTGTTTTAATTTGGCGCGTTACGAGCCAATCCGCCAATTTCGTTGGCAGCATTGGCGGCAAAATATAATCAACAAAGCGATTTTGTACGACAGCGATGCGCGCTGGCGGATTTTTAGCCACCAAGGCGTAGAACACCGCATCAGCAACCTTATCTGCTGAGGGCGCATGGCGTCCTTTATTGATGATCCACTCGCGCATGCGCCTTGCGGATGCCGCGTAGATTGTGTGGTCATACGGCGAGAAGTCGACAGCCTCCGCCTTGTCCCATATCGGCGTTGCAATCATACCGGGTTGAACAACGGTTACTTTGACGCCAAAGGGAAGTAATTCGCGCCTTAAGGCGTCTGACAGCGCCTCAAAACCGAATTTAGAAGCGCTATAAGCCCCAAGAAAAGGAGCGGCAAACCGACCTGCAACTGAACTCATGTTAACAATGCGTCCGGGCGGGCCGCTTCTCGTTTGCCCGCCAGCACCCAAACAGGACGCAAAAGCCTGGATAACTTGCAACTGGCCAGTGAGATTAACGGCAATTTGCTCACGAAACTTGCTGAGAGGAATGTGTAAAAGAGGCCCGGGCGCGGCCATGCCTGCATTGTTTACAAGACCAGCAAGCGTCGCGCCGGCTAATTTTTTATCAACATACTCTACTGATCGTAAAATATCTCGATCATTCGTAATATCAAACATCAGAGGCGAGAAATTACGCCCAAAGCGTATTTGTAATCGCTCAGCATCTGCCTCCGTGCGCACGGATCCAAACACAAAAAAACCAGATGTGATGAGTTTATTTACGCATGCCGCGCCAATTCCCGTGGATGCGCCAGTAACTAAAATCACCCGCGCTGTTGATGGCATGAAATTTCCTGACGCTCTAGAAGCCGAGACAACGTTTCGCTTGTTGATATGTCAGCTTGCCCATCGACGCGCGCTGGACGGAAATGACGTTGAAAGGCTGCAACAGTTATACGCGTGTCCTCATCATAAATCCCGGTTATCTCCAAACGATAGCCAAATTGCACAAGCTTTTGCTGTAATCCGCAGACATCAGATCCTTGTGCGCCAATAGTTAACGGCTGCTTGTCGTCTGGCGGCGCTGCTTCTACGTAACTCCCGACGCCAGCTTGAGCCAAAGCATCCCATGGAAAAAATTCTCCAGGATCGATTTTACGCTTTGGCGCAATGTCAGAGTGCGCCAATACGCGATGTTGCGATATGTTTCGACGCCGACAAATATCCCTTGAAAGCTTAATGACTGACTCAATTTGTCTTGGCGGGAAGGGATGGGCGTCTTTATGGCCAGGATGCGCAATCTCAATACCTATAGAGCTTGCGTTGAGATCTGTTTCGCCCGCCCAATAACTCACCCCGGCATGCCAGGCCCGCCGTTCTTCAGGCACAAGCTGAAGAATTTTCCCATCCTCTTCAACAACGTAATGAGCTGAAACCTGAGCAAGGGGAGAGCATAATAATTCTAAAGCGCTCTCTGCAGTAGGCATGCCTGTATAATGCATCACTAAGGTTGAAATTGAGCGGGAGCGCGCTCCATGGTTTGGTGAGGGTAAAACACATGCGTCACTGTAGTCAGGTAAAAAATCACGACATAATTCCGGCGTATCGCGCCAGGGAGCTGTCGCCGTTATCCATTCTTTTGTTCGGCTCTCCGGTTCTGAATTCTTCAATATATCTGTAACAACGCAGGCGCTATCTGCGCCAGAAGCAAGCGCCAAACATGCGCGCGCTGGGGTCAACCCACCTATTGCAACCAGAGGAATGGAGCCTATCTGCTTCTTCCATCTCTTGAGACGGCCTAGTCCTTGAGGCGCAAATTTCATTTCCTTCAGAATAGTTGGCCAGATTGGACCAAGCGCAATATAGTCCGGCAAATAAGATAATGCGCGCTCCAATTCTTCTTCATCATGGGTGGACACGCCAATGCGCACACCATGTCTACGCAACGCGTTCACATCGGCTGTCTCTAAATCAGACTGCCCAAGATGGACGAATTTACATCCTAAATCGATCGCATGATCCCAATAATCATTGATGATGAGCTGGATATTATTTGCATGACAAAATTCGCGCGCGAAGGAAATTTGTGTTCTGATATCGCGTTCATTACAATCTTTCATACGTAGCTGGACAAGCCTCACCCCCATCGGAGCGAGCCGGGGCAACCACTCAGCATGATCGATAATGAGATAAAATGGATCAAGCGTCATTTAGCTTTTTTCCTGCACAAAGCGCCGATCCGATGCGGCTGTAATCTCTTAGCGTAATCTTATCTCTACGACGTAACCAGCGCGTGCTTATAAAGTTCTTATGACAGTTGATCAAAGGGCCTACCAATAATCGGCGTTGAGGGTTCGGCCATATCGCGTGGAAGCATCGGTTTGGCAAAAAAAGCGCTGCGTCCTGCTTTTATCGCCAAGCTAAAGGCGCGCGCCATTTCAACGGGATCGCCTGCGCGAGAAATAGCTGTATTGAGCAAGATCGCGTCATATCCCATTTCCATGACCGCAACTGCATGCGAAGGCGCTCCAATACCTGCATCAATGATTAATGGCGTATCAGGAAAATGGGCGCGTAACGCCCGCAAGGCGAATGGATTATTGACACCCCGACCTGATCCAATTGGCGCCGCCCATGGCATAAGCGCTTGACACCCAAGATCCAACAACTTTTCTGCAACAACGAGATCATCTGTCATGTAGGGCAGGACATAAAACCCTTCCCTAATCAGCGCGCGCGTCGCTTCAATAAGGCCAAAAACATCGGGCTGAAGCGTATCCTCTTCACCAATGACTTCTAGTTTTATCCAATTTGTAGCAAAGATCTCACGCGCCATTTGCGCTGTTGCGATGGCTTCTTTAGCTGTGCGACAGCCAGCGGTATTAGGTAATACTTTTACACCTAGATTACGAATAAATGACCAGAAACTCTCTCCTGAGCGCGTCCCTCCCGCTTCACGGCGCAAAGAGACCGTCACCATTTCACACTCGGAGGCGCGAATGGACTCCTCAAGCGCTAAAGGGGAGGGATAGCGCGCAGTTCCAATAAATAATCGCGATCCAAATTCAGATCCATATAAGCGCAGACGATCCGCATCAGGCATAATTAAAATTCCTAACCGCCTTGTCTGGGAGTGACAATTTCAACTGCATCATCCTCTTTTAATTTAATCCCGTCTCGATCTTTGCTACGGACAAACTCTTGATTAACTGCGGTTCCAACTTTCTGATCTTCATAGCCAAGTTCGTTTAATAAACCTCCCAATGTCGCCGCTCTTACGTCACACTGAAGTCCATTCACGAGAATCCGCATTCATTACCTCCGGAAAAAAGGCATCTTCCAACAAGACACGCGCCGCACGTTTCGCCAATGCTGGCGCAAGCAAGAAACCATGACGATAGAGACCGTTGATGTATAGAGTTTTTTGACGCCGGATAAGCTGCGGCAGGTTATCTCTAAATGCAGGCCGAACGTCCGAGCCAGTTTCAATAATTTCCGCCTCGGCAAAAGCGGGGTGGATCGCAAATGCGGAGTTAATGAGCTCAACAATTGATCGAGCGGTCACACGCGCCCGCTCTTCATTTTCAATCATTGTCGCCCCAATCATAAAATACCCCGCTCCGCGCGGCACAATATAGACGGGCCGACGCGGATGCAGCATGCGGATTGGGCGCGATAATGCAATCTCGTCGCTATGCAAGATCAACATCTCTCCTTTCACGCCTCTCAATTGCCGAAGGTGATCTTTGGCAAGGAAGCCGCGACAGTCCACAGTCCAGTCCTGAGCCGGCGCGAGCGCTGTCGCATCAACGCCATAGCACTGCGTGACATTCGGCATTTTTTCTAATTGGCGCGCCAGAAAATTTAATGCCTGTCTTGGATCAAGATGCGCCTCTTGAGGATAATAGAGGGCAGTTTCGAAACGTCCGCTGAGCTGTGGCTCTAACTGACCCAACGCTGCCGCGTCCAAATTTTCGAACCGGCTTGTTCTGCGCGCAAAGTCGATTAACTCAGCGCCTTGCCTTGGAGGCGCGACGACGAGCGTGCCGGCGCGGGTAGCAATCGCAAGTTCCTCCACCCAAAACTCGAGCGCCTCCTGGCCGAGCGAGGCGACAATTGGCTCTGCGGACTCAAGCTCACACCATGGCGCGATCATCCCGCCCGCGTAACGTGAGCATCCAGCGCCATGCTGAGGCATGCGCTCTATCAACTCAACGCTAAGGCCCGCACGCGCAAGCACATAAGCCGTGCATAACCCAGCCACGCCTGCGCCTAATACGCGGACATGCATCATTGAGCGTGACTTTGGAAGATTGAAGACACCATCCCTCCGCCAGCATGAGACTGGATCAGGTTCAAAGGGTCGCAACGCCCGCGTTCGTTTTACGCGCTTGCCGCCTCTCAGCCCCTGGTCGACGCTCCCCGCGTCAATTCCCGGCAGGGCTCCCCCGGTTTAACAACAGCCAGGGTTGCGCTAAAGCCGCAGTGAGGTCAAGCGCGGCCCCCCCGCGGTTGAGGCCAGACCTTGCCAGATCCACCCAGGTGAACCAGTTCTATCTATTGTCATTGCGCTCTGATTTCCTGCGCATCCACCCAGGAGTAAACTCATGAATCTAACCCAGGCGACAGCCGCCGGCCGCGCGCTCCTTTTCGCAACGCTCCTGTGTGGTTCGGCGGTTTTCGCCAATAGCGCTGCCCGGGCGGCTGCCATCGGCCCCTATTTCCCGCTCCCAAATGGCTTCAATCTTACCGGCATCGCTAAAGACGCATTGCTCAACATCCAGTCCACATGGCTGCAAAACGGCTTAGACAATCTTGCTAAAGCCCGCAAAGAAGCTGACGCTAGTCTTGAAAAAGCAAAAAGCAGCGCACAAGATCAAGTCGCGGCGATTGAAGAAAAAATAGAAACAATCGACAAGGCAATGGCGGATACGAAGGCGGAACTTGCGCTTGCAACTAATGCCGATCCCCAACACGATATTCAAATAGAACGCAAAAATAAGTTAATGCTAAATCTTAATCAGTGGATTAACGAGTTAAATCGCTTAGCGACTGAGCAAATGAAAATTGCTATTCTTAAAGATGGTAATGAGGCAATGGCGGCGCAGAACCGTAATTACCAACTCTCCGAACAAGCGGATAATCTTGAAAAAGCCAAGCAAGATCCGAGCATCGAGAATTGGGGAAAATAAAACTAGAGAAAATCATTTCGCGCCACTGCCTGCTTATTCAAAGCAGCGATGGCGCGCTCCACCCTAGCGGTTGATTCAGAAATGATTTTCATATGCTGGGTCATTTCGTCTTGGCGCAAAGCTTCAAGGCTGGCCATTTTCTGGCGAAGTTCTTTTAACTCTATTTCCAGCGCTTGGGCCCTATCCCGAGCATCAGCGGCCTCATCTGCAATTGCGATCGCCGCCATCACATTTAATCGCTGTTCGCCTATTTGACCAAAACTTTCATGCATCGAAAAAATTTTGGATTCCACATAACGCACAAGCTCTTCAAGCCGCGCTTCTTCGCCATCCCCACAAGCGATGCGATAACTTCTTCCAGCTATGGAGACGACAAGCGCAGCCATCTTTGCTCCTAATTGTCCCTTGAGGCGCGTCCCGCGTCCAGAACTGCTGAAACATGCGCGCCAACGACATCTAGTCGCCGCAATACTTCTTCATTTGTTTTTTCTAATATTGACGCTCGCGCCAAGGCTGAATCGAGATCTAGAGCCAGACGCGCACGATCATCTTGCATGATCGCAAGCTCTTCCTCTCGCTCTGCGCTCGTCCACTCGTTTTCCAGGCGCGCCGCCACAGCGCTTTCGAGCTGGTCTAAAGCACGATTGAGCCGCAACAGCGTCGCCTCATAATTTTCTTGATCCGTCATCGCCGGGTGTCGCCTGGAATGGAAATTAGGGGATCACGACCAAAACCGAAGGGGCCGATTCGACAATAGGCATTTGGTAGCACGATTTGGCTAAATCCCAATTTCCTAGGACGATCTCTTTAGGATTAATAGCATGGGACGCCACGACGCGTTGACAGGGGGGCGCGAGGTGCTATCACACCCACGCCTTATGAGCCCGGCGTCTCGCGCCTGCACTAAGAACTATGCCGCTACGTTTTCCTTTTAGCGGTTGCAAGGAGTTTTCAAATGACCGTGAGAGTGGCGATCAACGGCTTCGGACGCATCGGACGCAACATCCTGCGCTATATCGTTGAGTCTGGCCGCGCGGATCTTCAAGTCGTGGCGATCAATGATCTGGGCTCGGTTGAAACGAATGCGCATTTATTGCGTTTTGACTCTGTGCACGGCCGCTTCCCCCATGAGGTCAAAGTCTCTGGAGAGACGATCGATGTCGGCCAGGGCCCCATAAAAGTTACTGCAATAAAAAATCCAGCTGAGCTTCCCTACAGCGCGATCGGCGTTGACATCGCGCTCGAATGCACCGGCCTCTTCACTGCGCGCGACAAAGCAAAATCTCTCCTTGATGCCGGAGCTAAGCGGGTGTTGGTTTCAGCGCCAGGAGAAGGCGCAGACATTACGATTGTTTATGGCGTCAATCATCATAAACTCGCTAAAGAGCACCTCGTTGTCTCTAACGCATCTTGCACGACGAATTGCCTTGCGCCCGTAGCAAAGGTTCTCAATGAAGCCATTGGCATTGAGAAAGGCATTATGACAACGATCCATTCCTACACTGGCGACCAACCTACGCTTGATACCTATCATAAAGATCTCTACCGCGCCCGGGCGGCAGCCTTGTCAATGATTCCAACATCAACTGGCGCAGCCAAGGCGGTCGGACTGGTTTTGCCTGAACTTAACGGCAAGCTTGACGGCTACGCGATCCGCGTGCCGACGCCTAATGTTTCCGCTGTTGACCTTAAGTTTGTTTCCAAACGTCCAACGTCAAAAGAGGAAATACACGCAGCGATTAAAGCGGCAGCTGACGGCCCAATGAAGGGAGTCTTAGGCTACACCTCTGAAAAGCTTGTCTCGATTGACTTCAATCACAGCCCGCTATCTTCATGTTTCCATCTTGATCAAACAAAGGTAATGGATGGCAATCTTGTCTCCATTCTCAGTTGGTATGATAATGAATGGGGTTTCTCAGGACGAATGACAGATACAGCCGCGCTCATGGGCAAGTTGATCTAGAAATCACTAAAAATTGAATTTGGACGAATAGGCTGATTATTTTAGGAGCGCGCTCATGGCCTATCTGCATACGCTTGATGAAGTGGATGTAAAAGGCAAACGCGTCCTTTTGCGCGTTGACTTAAATCTGCCTATGGAAAATGGCCGCGTCAGTGATGCAACGCGCATTGAACGCGCTCTCCCAACCATCACAGAACTCAGCAAAAAGGGTGGCATAGTTATCTTGCTCGCTCACTTTGGCCGCCCAAAAGGAAGCCGAGTTGAAGCAGATTCATTACGCCAAGTTTTACCTGCTTTAGAACACTATCTTAAGCAGCCAGTCGCGTTCGCTGACGACTGCGTCGGTCGGTCCGCTTCTCAGATCATCGACGCGCTTAAGGACGGCCAGATCGCGTTATTAGAAAACACGCGTTTTCACAAAGAAGAGGAACAAAACGACGCATCTTTTGCCGCTGAGCTGGCAAAAAATGGCGATATTTTCGTTAATGACGCCTTTTCCGCAGCGCATCGCGCACATGCCTCCACAGAGGGACTTGCGCACATTCTTCCTGCTTATGCCGGAAGATCTATGCAAACAGAGCTCGAGGCTCTTGACCAAGCGCTCCTAAACCCACAGCGGCCTTTAATTGCAATTGTTGGCGGCGCTAAAGTCTCAACCAAATTAGATCTGCTCGGCAATCTTGTCAGCAAGACACAATATCTTGTCATTGCCGGCGGCATGGCGAACACTTTCCTTGCAGCGCAAGGTTTCAATGTCGGGAAGTCGCTTTGCGAGTATGAGCTTGCCCCAACTGCGCGGGACGTGCTTGCAAAAGCAAAAACGGCTCATTGCCAAATCATATTGCCGATTGATGTCGTTGTGGCGAAAAAATTTGAAGCGCATGCGCCCAGTAGCGTTTGTAGCTTAGATAAAATTGGCGCCGACGATATGGTTCTTGATATTGGCCCAAAATCAATCGCTCAGGTCGATGCAATCCTGCGCAACTGTAAGACGCTTGTTTGGAACGGACCCTTCGGGGCTTTTGAATTACCCCCCTTTGACCAAGGCACAAAGCGCATCGCGCAAAGCGCCGCACAACTCACAATTGAGGGAAAAATACGCTCAATTGCCGGGGGTGGCGATACAGTAGCGGCGTTAAGTCAAGCAGGGGCGGCCGAGAAATTTTCATACGTCTCGACTGCCGGCGGCGCTTTCCTGGAATGGCTGGAAGGCAGAACCTTACCCGGCGTCGCGGCGCTCGAGAAATAAACACGCTTTCTGCACGCCGTTGACGACGCCGGCGCGGCTGGGTTACGAGACGGGCGTTTTGTTTTTGCGTTGATGGGCGTTAGTGGAATGCCGCGAGAGAGTATCGCTAAATTTGCGATTGGACAGGTCGTCAAACACCGTCGCTATCCTTTTCGCGGCGTAATTTACGACGTCGATCCCGAGTTCGCAAATACAGAAGAATGGTGGCTTTCCATTCCTGAGGAGTTGAGGCCGCGCAAGGATCAGCCATTTTATCATCTCTTCGCGGAAAATGCTGAAACAGAATATGTCGCTTATGTTTCAGAACAAAATCTTGTGCCAGACACTTCTGGAGATCCTATCCGCCATCCTCAAGTGGAAGAGACATTTGAACGAGATACAGATGGCGTTTATCGGGTGCGCGCGCCTATTCGACACTAATTTAAAAATCAAATCTAATAAGGAAAAAAACGCCCGCACAAATCGCGCGGGCGTTTAATTTTTAGCCTTATCCAACAGGCATTGACGAACTGTTATTTCGCCGCTGGAGCTGGGCCCTTGCCCTCAAGACGCTTGCGCTCTTCTTCGGCCTTTTTCTGCAACTCAGCCTGAAGCTTCTTCTGCTGGTCTTCGAGCACTTTTGGATCGATCGGCGCGCCATCAAAAGCCTTGCCGAAATTATCAAGCGGCAAGAAGAATGTTACTTCTGCATTCGCTTGGTTTTTGACAATGACTGTCATTTTTTCTGCTTTTTTCATGCCGTCAATGACAGCCTTTTTCACCTTAGCTTCAGCGAAACAGCCATTTCGAAAACAAATTTCAAATGAGCCCGTTTCCATTGCGCCCTTGTCAATTGCAAAGCGGAAACCTGGCTTGAGCATTAGGCCCGGCGGCAGCAATAGTCTGATGAGCTTTTGATCATCGCCTTTTGGGTCATAAACAGCCAAAGCTAACAAAGGCTGCGGAGGATCCTCCGGCTTTGCGCCTGGGACGCCAAAGTCACGGGTTGTGTAACAAATCTCTTTCTTTGTCGCCGGATCGGCGCCGCAGATTTTAGTCCAATCTGGCTGAACCGCGGTCAGGGTCGCAGCGACAGGACCACCTGGAGCGGCGCCTTGAGGCGGCGCTACGCCAGCAGGCGCGGCGGCAGGCGCTTGCGCCCCTGCAGCGGGAGCGGCGGCAGGAGCCTGGGCTTGCGCCTGCGCGCCAGCCAGCAGGAAGGCTCCAGCTAAGGCGATCGCGCTAAGGCGCGAAACTTGGATCGACATCGGAAATCCTTTCGATTTTCGGCTCGGCGACGCCAGGGAGGCGCCACAAACAGGCGGTATTGCCTCCTTCTCACAGCGCATGTCCGACGAGCGGACACGACTTTCCTGCAAGGGCGACACGTAGCCCGAAACCGCGATTGCTTTCGACAGGCCAAGCTGTCGAAACGACAAGCTGCTCATACATGGTCGCGCGGGTAAATTCCAGACTATCCGGAGCGTTCAGAGGCTGCTTGTGATCCTTTTCACTGAAAAAACTGAAATTACGAGAGGATTGGGCCCCTCAACGCCTTAAAGAGGTCTCAGCTTTGACTATTGTTACCGCATGACACGCGTTGCGATTCGCTGGCTAACCGCCAGTTTTAGGCACACTTCACGTTTTGGGCTCAGTCTCGTGCTGTTCGCCAGCATTTTCAGCTCGCGACTGCTGGCCGCCGAACCCTCCGCGCCCCTTGCGCCACCCCAGGAGCGTAAGCTGAGCCCTGCCCATGGGCTCGCGATGCACGGCGATCCCGCCTTGGCTGCGGACTTTCATCACTTTCCATATGCCGATCCCAATGCTCGAAAAGGCGGACAACTCAGAATTGGCCTTTCTGGAACCTTTGACAGTCTGAATCCGTTTAATCTGAAATCTGGTTCTGCCGCTCAAGGTTTAGTGGGTAATGTTTTTCAAAGCTTAATGGCGCGCTCGCTTGACGAGCCCTTCACGCTTTATCCGCTGATCGCCGCCTCGATTGAGTTAGACCCTGCGCGCAGCTTTATCGTTTTTCACTTGAATCCTCGCGCGCATTTTTCAGATGGCGCGCCCATAACAGCAGCGGACGTTCTTTTCAGCTTTAATTTGCTCAAAACGAAAGGGCGCCCCCAGCAACGAGGCGCATTCTCGCTGGTTAAAAACGTAGACGCGCCGGATCCTTTGACGGTCCGCTTTGATCTAACAGGCGTCAGCGACCGAGAGTTACCTTTGATTTTGGCGATTATGCCCATCCTACCAAAACACGCGACGGATCTAGAGCGCTTTCCTGACGCGAGTTTAGCAAAACCATTAGGATCTGGCCCCTATATTGTTGCTGACGTTAAAGCTGGCGCCCGACTTCTCTTGCAAAGAGATCCAAATTATTGGGGCGCAGATACGCCAAGCCAACGCGGCTTTTATAATTTTGATGCAATAGATATTCAGTATTTTCGCGATGGCAATTCACTTTTTGAAGCCTTTAAAGCGGGACTGCTTGACTATCGAGATGAAACAAGCACGACACGCTGGTCCACGGGCTATGAATTTCCTGCAGCTAAAGACGGGCGCGTCATTAAAGAAGCATTGAAAAATGACATGCCTAAAGGCTTGGAAGGGTTCGTATTCAATACCCGCCAATCACTATTCAAAGATATAAAATTGCGCGAAGCGATTGGCTTAATGTTCGATTTTGAGTGGGTCAATGCAAATCTATATTCAGGTCTCTACACGCGTACAAAAAGTTTTTTTGACGAGTCAGAACTCTCCTCTTCGGGCAGAGCCGCCAGCCAAGAAGAACTGAGGCTGCTTGCGCCATATTTGAGTGACGTCAGAAAGGATATTTTAGACGGTCAATGGAAACCCCCTATTCATGATGGATCGGGGCGAGATCGAGAAATCGCCAAGAAATCGCTCGATCTTCTTGCTCAGGCTGGCTATCGCATTAAAGGCGATGTCTTAACCAAAGACGGCGCGCCAGTACGTTTTGAAATTATGGTAAAGGATCGCAATCAAGAACGTTTAGCGCTGAACTTCTCATCCTCTTTGCAAAGGATTGGCGTTGAGGCGCAGGTGCGCTTAGTAGATGAGGTCCAATATCAACGTCGACGTCAGAAATTTGATTTTGATATGATGATTGGCCAATGGATTGCGTCAGCCTCTCCGGGAAATGAACAAAGAAATCGATGGGGTTCGGTCAGCGCGACACAGGAAGCTTCTTTTAATCTTGCAGGCGCAAGCTCGCCAGCTATTGACGCCATGATATCGGCCTTGCTCGCTGCACAAACGCATGATGAATTTATCACAGCTGTCAGGGCTTATGATCGCGTCTTGCTCTCGGGATTTTATGTTGTGCCCCTGTTTCATGCCTCTGAGCAATGGAATGCCCACGCAGCGGCCATCATTCATCCAGCGCAAACCCCGCGCTACGCCACTCCCATGTTTGGACCAACTTTGGAAAGCTGGCAGATGACTCAATCTTCTAGCGCTACGCCACGAGAATAATTTTCGGAGAAAAATGATAAAATGGTCGTGAGGCGGCTTGACCCAATTCTTATTGATCAAATCGCCGCCGGCGAGGTCATAGAGCGTCCCGCATCAGCAGTAAAAGAACTTGTCGAGAATGCGCTCGACGCCAAAGCTAAACAAATCGATATCGCCATCGAAGGAGGCGGACGCAAACTTATTCGCATCATCGATGATGGCTGCGGAATGAATAAAGAAGACCTTGCTCTGGCCATCGAACGCCACGCAACGTCGAAGATTCCTGATGGCGATTTGACCAATATCCTCACACTCGGCTTCCGTGGAGAAGCGCTTCCCTCTATTGCAGCCGTAACAGATTTAACGATTGATACACGCAGCCACAATCAACCTCATAGTTACAAGCTCCGCGTAGAAGCCGGCCAAAAAAGAGAATTTTTGGCCAGTAACTGGCCCCGGGGCACACGCATTGAAGCACGCGCGCTCTTTGCTGCAACACCCGCGCGACTTAAATTCTTAAAAACTGAACGAACAGAAACCGCAGCTGTCGCTGATGTCATCAAACGATTAGCAATGGCTCATTCTCAGGTAGGCTTTAGTTTTGCAGCTGACGCTGGAGCATCTTTTGATTATGCGCCCTGCGAGGCGGGGCCTGAAGGGAAGCGGCGACGCATCGCACAAGTACTCGGAGATGAGTTCCGAGCCAATTCTATAGAGATCGACGCTGCACGCGAGGATATCACGCTAACAGGCTTTGCAAGTCTGCCAACCCATAATCGCGGCAATGCGCAAATGCAATTTGTGTATGTGAACGGCAGACCAATACGAGACAAATTATTTACTGGCGCAATTCGTGCAGCTTATATGGATTTTCTAGCTCACGACCGTCATCCATCGCTCGTTCTCTATCTTCATTGCGATCCGAAAATCGTTGATATCAATGTTCATCCCGCTAAAGCAGAGGTCCGATTTGCTGACCCTGGACTAATCCGCGGTCTCGTTGTTGGAGCGATAAAGCAGGCGCTGGCGCGTGAAAGCCATCGTAGCACGAGCGCAAACGCCCGCTCCGCCATTAATTTGATTGCAGAAAAATACGCTCATCGAAACACCCCGCCAGTAAATTGGGATATTCACGCTTCTCCCTCAGCGCCCAAAGATTTTAGATTAAATCACCAAGAAGCATTTCAAAATATCCCGCCTTCTGCTGACGCTCGACCGCATGAAGCAATAAGACAAGATATCGAGAACATATCAGAAATTGATTATGCGCCGCTCGGCGCAGCACGTGCGCAGATACATGAAACCTATATTATTTCTCAAACACATGACGGGCTTGTTATCGTCGATCAGCACGCAGCTCATGAGCGTCTTTTATATGAAAATCTCAAGCGTCAGCGCGAACAAAATGGCGTGGCAAAACAAATGCTGCTCATTCCAATTGTCGTTGAACTTGATAGCGGTCGACTGCAGGCTATTTCAGCTGTGATTACGGAACTGGCAAGCTTAGGCCTGGTTTTAGAGCCGTTTGGACCAGGGGCTATTCTTGTTCGCGAAAGCCCCGCTATCCTCGGAGACATTGATCATAAGAAACTCATCGCTAATATAGCCGATCTTCTTGCGGAAGAGGGCGATACGCGTGGACTTTCGCGCCAATTAGATCGGGTCTTATCTACCTGCGCATGCCATTACTCTATTCGTGCCGGCCGTCGACTCAGCGCCCCAGAAATGAATGCTTTGTTAAGAGAAATGGAAACGACGCCAGGCGCTGGCCAATGCAACCATGGACGACCAACATATATAGAATTAAAACTCAGCGATATTGAAAAATTATTTGGCCGCAAATAATTTACTACGCTGTTTATTCAAAAAATATAACATATCATTATAAATCGGAGATATCTCATGCCTAATCAGTGGTCTCGTCGCAGGCTTGTCTTTGGAACTGCGCTGACTTTGAGTATGCCCTATCCGGCATATAGTGAAACAAAAGTTGAAATTGAGGATTTTGATGATACAGGCGTCAGCAAAGGCGTTGCTTTAACAAATAAGCTTATTAAAACAGACGCTCAATGGCGCAAAGAACTCTCAAACCAAGCCTATGAGATTATGCGTAAAGAAGGCACGGAGCGGCCTTTTACAGGCGCATATTGGGACAATCACGCAGCAGGACTCTATCTTTGTATTGGTTGCCGAACAAAGCTCTTTAACGCTAATACAAAATTCGACTCAGGTACGGGTTGGCCGAGCTATTGGGCGCCAATCTCACAAAAAAATATTATTGAAATATCCGACACTTCATTTGGCATGCGGCGCATTGCCGTATCTTGCAAACGCTGCGATGCGCATCTTGGGCATGTTTTTACCGACGGACCAAAACCGACTGGCTTGCGATATTGCATAAATTCAGCGGCTCTAGACTTCTCGCCTCTTAAAAAATAAGTTTATTGAGTATCAGGCCGCGCTTTTTATCTCTAACAAAACAAAAATGAATTAATAGCGGGGGATGTCGACTAAGGCTTTATAATTAAGCAAATTCTCTAGCGCCTCAGCACGATCCGGCGGGAGCCAAAGGCCTTGCTCATAACCATTAAGGTAATTGATAATTTCGTTTGCTGATTTTTTATCATCGCTTTGTTCAAAAAAATTCAATGCACGCTTAAGTAGGACCCTGTCATTCAATTTATGCGCGACCCTGGTAAGAGATGAAAGCCCCTCTATCTCATCAGGCAATGATATCCTCGCCTGACGCAAGACTAATAGATCTTCATCTCGTTTTAGAGCAAGCAAAGCGCGCGCTTGTTGTCTTAAGGTCATCGTCTTTGACGCCATGCCGTGGGCATCGCAAGCGGCTAAATATCTCTGAAGGAGCGCGCCGTTCTGGCGTAATTCTGACATAGGCTTTGGCGACTCTGCCTCACCAAATACCCCGCTTGTTGCTATCGCTGCAATCAAGCTGGGATCAGAAACATAGGCTGAGTACCCGCCTAATGCATAAAGTCTTTGACGTTTCATTGGCGCAATACGCCTAAGTAACCGCGCATAACTCAATTGCGCCAGCGGATCTAATCCTTCCCAAGCGCCCACCTGATCGAATGGAGGCAGCGTTGAAATTTCTGCCAGAGATTTGTTGAGCAAAGCGGTCAAGCGTTCTCGACATTTGCGGAGCTGTGCGTGAAGGGGGGTTGTTTGAGATAATTGCGCCGCCTGATTGATAATTTCACTAATCAGCGGATCGTCCTCTTTGACGCGCAATGGCTGGAGACCATCTGAACCAAAACGCAATAAACGAAGCTTTTCTTGTCCGCCAGGATCAATTGGCGCGACAAGCAGATCACCCAACATTGCGCTTGGGCACACAAGGCCTACGTCATCGCCTAACGCTGCTGCAAAAAAATCTATTTCTATAATCTCGCCATTTTTACGATTGCCTTCGCTTACCGCCACTCTTCTCACAGCAACGCCATGCCCAGCATATTTTTCTGGATCTAAAATCAAGCGTAAGAGATTAACGATACTGACTGATCCATCCATGGCGACAGCGTCAGGACATTCATCCTTTCTCCCTGTTGCCGCTCTAAGATCTGTTAAATTAAGAGGATCAATTAGCGGCGCGCCGTTAAGCTTTTGCAACTGGTTCCAAATATCTAACCGTTGTCGTTGTCGCATCGCGATAAAAGCATATACTCGACGCAAGAGCTGCGTATTGTCCTGTAATGTCTGAGTTAGACGGATCTGTAAAATTGCCCGAGGAGCGCCATTCTCATTGAGCCAATGCTGCATGATCGAAAAGGGCGCCTGACGCATATCGGCTTTGACACGCAAGTCCAACGGCTGAGGGTGAATTGTAATACGCGCCTATGCGCTGGGATAAACGCGCGTTGCCGGCGCAAGCCATAATAGCCAATCATTATCCTCAAAACGTTCGCACACGCGCCTTTGGCTTATCGCCCATAATAAGGCTGAAGAATTTTGGGAAATTTGCTGACGAATTTCACTGATGCCCTCACCCCTATTTTCGATGAATTTGGCCTCAAGTATAATCTCTCCACTTGCTTCACGCTTTTCTTCTCGCGCCATCAAAAGTTGAATTTCTGGTTGCGCTGGCAGTGCGCTCTCCGCCACTAAGCGCACGGTCACGGTCTTTCCATCGCCCGACGTCAGTCTCAAAAAGCGATGGCCCTCTGGCAAAGCGATAACGAGAATATCAGCGCTCCACCGGGAAACGTCTATAACATCAACAAGCGTTGCATTCTCGCGGAGGAATTCATCTGATGCTGAGACAATGGTGAGATGAGGTAATGCGCTATCAGCAGGTAAGTTTAGCCGACCGATCGTTAAACGATCTTGCCCATCCCAAAAAAAATCTAGCTGCTCTCGCCACATGCGCCTTGCGCCTAATAACTAGCATGGCGCTACCGCCATGCAGAGGATGCCTGAGTTGAGCGCTAGAAACCTATTTCACGCACTCAAATTAAAAAATATCCCATGATTAAGGAAAAAGCGCCACAAAAGACTCCCGAGCATTCTCTTTGGACTTAACGACTCCGCGGCGGAAGAATTGGCAAGGTCACCTCAGGTTGACGGCCCGTTAAAGATTTCAGGAAAGCGACTATTTTCTTGGTTTCCTCATTCGATAAAGCGACGCCAAGCTGACTGGAACCCATAACAGACACAGCTTTTGATAAATCATATGTTGACCCATTATGAAAATAAGGCGCCGTTAATTCGACATTACGCAGCCCAGGAATTTTAAATACATAGCGATCCGCTATATCCTTAGTAACGCCAAATCGACCTTGATCATCTGCGGGAAGATGCTCAACCGCTGGCTGAGCCACAACGCCAAATTTTGCATAAGCGCCGCCGCCTAAATTAATTCCGTTATGACAAGACGCGCAGCCCTTATCGATGAAAAGCTTCACGCCGGCTTTTTCTTCATCTGATAAGGCAGCGTCATTTCCAACAAGCCATCGATCAAAAGGCGCATCTGGCGTAATCAACGTTGCTTCAAAAAGCGCGATAGCTCGACCAATATTTTCATAAACGAGCGGATCAGCTTGGTCTGGAAATGCTTTTTTAAACGCATTAACATAAGCAGGCATTGACTGCAGCTGATCAATTGCATGTTGCTTTGACGCTGTTAGTTCAACTGGATTAATCGCCATCGGCCCGCCGCGGGACTTCAGTAGGGCCTTGGGATTGGCCATCACTGAATTCACAACTTGATCTTTAAGATCGCTGGCGCGCCCGTCCCAATATTGTGATTTATTGAAAACTGCATTGAATACCGTTTGCACCTCTCGCCCCGCCAATTTGACGTTACGATCTCCTGACAGCTCACCGCCATCAACTCCGCCAATGCTAATGTTGTGACAGATTGCGCAACTAATGCCATGCGTGTCGGATAGCCTTGGCTCAAAGAAAAGCATTTTGCCCAAAGCAAGCTTTTCAGGCGTGGCGGGATCATTTGGCGTCGCTGGCGCGGTTTGGGGAATAGGCTCGAATAATTTTTTAGCCTGATCCCTGAGCGTTTCCTCCGCCTGAACCGAATGAGCGCTTAATGTAGCGCAAAGGAGAACCGCCGCGAGGCGAAGGAATATGCAAATCCGCATCTTAGAGACCTTTGCTTCAGATAAACGAGACCTTGAATCGGCTTATAGCATGTTTCCGTCGCCGCGCAGACGCTTTGACAGTCAAATGCGCCCTCCGTGTTTATTCCCTCCATTCCATCAGCCGCAAGGCCAGCTTTTGAGTTCTGCTGAGCGCAAAACGACTTAGTCAGAACGTTGAGCCTTAGAGGAAGATGTGGATTGGTGGTTTTGTAGACGCCGAGGACTGCTACGACGCGCCCGTTGACGGGCGCGCGCCTGTTCATTCCTTGGCTGGAGCATTTTACGAAATTCATCTCTTTTCTCATGTATCGACGCAATGACATGTCCCATTGGCACGCCAATATCAACGAGCACCGTTTCTGCAAGTTGCAGGCTTGCCTCAATCGTTTCAGGAATCGCGTCGCTTGCACCCAATCGATAGAGCTCTGTGGCGTGACGCGCGTCGCGCGCGCGCGCCACAATAATGAGCTCATTATGAAGCTCATGAGCCAGCCGAACGATTTCTTCAGTCGCCGGCGGATTTTCAATTGTAACAACCAGCGCCTTAGCTTGCGCAACGCCACATTTTAATAAAAAATCGCGTCTTTGGGCATTACCCCAATAAATCTCGACGCCATTGAGACGCGCCGCAGAGACAATCGAGACAATATCATCAACCGCCACAAAAGGAATTTGGTGACGCGTCAACATCTCGCCAACAAGTCCGCCAATTCTACCAAACCCAACAATCATCACTCTATTTTCAGCAATCTGCGCAACCGGTAGAAGATCTGCGTGACGCGTTAGGTCGTCATCTTTAATTTTAGGTTTCGTCAGACGCGCGCCAAACCGGCCTATGAGTGGTATAAAAAAAATACTGATCGTTACGACGACCATTGCATCGGCGCCAAAATGACCTGGTAAAACGCCTGCGCTCATTGCTGATGTTAACAGCGCATAAGCAAATTCGCCTCCTGGCGCCAAAAGCATCGCCGCCTCCAAAGCAGCAGAGCGCTCGACGCCAAAAACCCAAGCCAACAAAAAAACGATCATCGCCTTAACGGCAATAAGCCCAAGCGCATTTATAAAAATAAGATGCGGATCTGACATGACAGCGGCGATATCCAGACCGGCGCCAATAGAGACGAAAAAAAGCCCAAGAAGAAGCCCCTTAAAAGGCTCAATGGTAACCTCTATTTCTCTTTTGAACTCTGTTTCAGCCAAGAGCAATCCAGCAACAAACGCCCCTAGACCCATTGATAAACCAGCCCAGGCCGTCACGAGCGCTTGACCAACAATGACGAGAAGACACGTCGCCATAAAAAGCTCGGTTACTTGCGCGGAAGCCACTAACCGAAACAATGGACGAAGCAACCAACGCCCAAGTAAAATAAGTGTCGTCAAGGCAAGCAGCGCTGGCCCCAAGGCCCAAAAAGCATCAGCTAAACTGAAACCGTGTTTCGTATTCGCCAACACTGAAACAAAGAAAAGCGTTGGCGCAACCATCAAATCTTGCAGCAGCAAGACTGAAAAGGCGACACGTCCGGCCATTTTATTTAAACGACGCTTTTCCGCTAAAACGGGCATAACAACGGCTGTTGACGACATTGCAAGAGCCACGCCCATTAAGAGTGACGGAGCGACGTCAATCTTAAACCAATAATGGCCGATTAAAGCCAATATACCGGCGCAAAATACAAGCTGCGCTAGTCCAAGCCCAAAAACCAGTCGACGCAAACGCACCAACCGTTCCCAGGTTAATTCCAGACCGATCATAAATAAGAGAAAGACTAATCCTAGCTCAGCGAGCTTCGATACCCCTTCGACATCTGCAATGGAGATTTTTGCGGCCCATTCATATTCTCTCGCTAACTGACCAATCCCAGAGGGACCAAGAACCGCACCAGCGACTAGAAAACCTAAAACTGGACTTACTTTGAGCTTATGAAATACAGGCACAACGACGCCTGCCGTCGTCAGGAAGACCACTGCAATGCGATAAGATTCGTAATCGAGGGAATTTGTCATGAACCCTTTGCTGATCGGATTTAAAATAGAGATTTAAGATAAGAAGCTTATATCGTTCAATATTTTTATCATATCAGGAAGAGGCCTGACTAAAAACTCTTTAAGAGATTACGATAAACATCAAGAGTTGATCGTTGCATTTTCTCAATTGAGAAATTTTTATGGACATGTTCGCGCGCATAATGCGCCAGAGTCTGACGCGCTGACGCACGCATAGATAAGGCTTCCTCAATAGCCGACGCGAGCGCATCAGCGTTTCCAGGCGGCACGCGCCATCCTGTAGCCATCTGTGCAGGCGGCCTTGAAGACCCTACAATGATTTCTGGAGCAGCGCCGATATCAGAAATAATTACAGGAGCACCCATCGCTTGCGCTTCTACGCCAACGCGTCCGAACGCCTCAGGCACAATTGCTGGAGCCACGACGCAGGCAGCAGCAAGATAAGCTGCGGGCATATCCTCGCAGTGTCCAACACAATGAACAAATGACGCAAGATCTGCGCGCATCAGTTGCGCCTCGAGTGTTTTACGGAAGGATTTACTATGCGCATCTCCCGCAAGAATAACGCGTAAATCTCGAGCTGCGCCTCGACTAAGAAGTAATTTGATCGCATCAATAAGCGTCTCATGGCCCTTACGCGCTGAAAGCCGCGCAGGCATGAGCAAAATCCGTTCGTGAGGCGCAACACTCCATTGATCTCTTAAGCGCTGAACGCGCGAGGGCTCGATCTGCGAGGGACAAAATAGATTTAAATCTATTCCGCGCGGAATTACAGTGACTCGATCTTGAGCAGCGGGATACAGCTCCTTAATCCGGCGCGCCATATAATTTGAATTCGCAATGATCATATCGCCCGACGCCATGATAGAATTATATTGCAGCTTTATTGGCGATGAGGCGGCATAGCTACTGTGGTAAGTTGTTACAAATTTTATTCCAACGCGACGCGCAGCATAATAAGCGGCCCATGCTGGCGCGCGTGAGCGCGCATGTATAAGATTGACTTGCTCCGTTTTTAAAATCTGTGTCAAACGGGAGATGTTCAGCATCATTTCAATTGGATTTTTTGTCGCTGCAGGAAAGGGGGTCCACAATCCGCCTTTCGCCTGTAGTTCGCTAACCAATCTTCCACCCGAGGCCGCGACGAGCCCCCGCGCGCCTTCACTGGCCAAAGCGGCGGCGATATCAACGCATGTTCGTTCAGCTCCTCCAGAATGAAGCGCTGGCAAAATCTGTAAAATCGTACGACCTAGGAGGGTGTGATCCGACAGGTCAAGCGCGCGCGTGGGGTTTATCATAGAGCCTGCATGAAGCAACGAAGATGCCGAAAGCTAATTTCAGTCTGAAGCATAATCCTTTATCAACTATGAGCATTGCGCTATTTTTATTCTCTTAAACTGCGGAAATCGGCTGGCTAATGTGCGAAATTCCCCTTGATTATATAGACGCGCCCCAAAGCGCGGGGGTCAAATCTTGGTCTATCGCTCGCCGATTGCGCCCCGCACAGGGGCAAGGGATCTCTCAGCCCGGCCTCGTTTGGCTTGGCGGCTTTGCCTCTGACATGAGCGGCTTAAAAGCCCAATTCGTGGATGACTGGGCAAAAAAAAATGGCCAGGCCTTTTTACGATTTGATTATTCTGGACATGGCGCATCAAAGGGTGAATTCATAGACGGTTCTATTAGCAATTGGTTAGAACAAAGCCTCTATGTGTTTCATCAATCCACGCAAGGTCCTCAGATCTTAATTGGGAGTTCTATGGGCGCATGGATTGCTCTGTTGATGGCGCGCCGACTCGGGTTAGTTGAAAATTCTAAAAGATTAGCTGGGCTGATTTTACTTGCACCTGCGGTAGACTTCACAGAATGCTTAATCTGGTCTCAGCTCGACAACCCAACTCAACGCATGATCATGGATCATGGACAGTGGTTGCGTCCTAGCGCTTATGCTTCAGAGCCAACGCCAATCACGCGTCTCCTCATTGAAGATGGCCGCCGCCATCTCTTACTGGGCGATATCATCAAGACACATGCGCCAGTGCATATTATCCACGAACTACGCGACACATATGTTCCTTGGCGTCATGTCTTAAGCTTACTCGAACATATCTGTGCTGACCCCGTAACCTTGAGCTGTATCGCCGACGGCGACCACCGCCTCTCGCGTCCTGAAGATCTTTCCCAGTTGGGCGCCGCCTTAGATCAAATGCGCGCAACCATCCAGTCCGCCGCTGGAAAGGAATAGAGGCTTGACAGCATCGCTCGAGACATCGATGTTGCCGAACAAATCGTTCTTACTACCGAACGCGCCGTGACGGTCTGGGTTTGCTGAGGGCTTCGTGACCAATTTTTCTCATGCGCAACAAGAACAGAGCGGATCAGTTGGAAAAACCGTGACTTTTTCCTCCGATCAAGGGCTTCTGACGGACGGCGGCGGCGCCATCGCGCCGCTAACTTTGGCCTATGAGACCTATGGACAACTGAACCAGAATAAAAGCAACGCAATCCTATTGTGTCATGCGCTGACAGGGGATCAATACGCCGCTGGCGTTCATCCAGTCACAGGCAAGACTGGTTGGTGGGATGCGATGGTGGGTCCCGGCAAACCTTTTGACACAGACCGATATTTTATTATTTGCTCCAACGTCGTTGGCGGATGTATGGGCTCTACTGGACCCGCATCGATCAATCCGCGCTCAAACAAGCCCTATGGCCTTGATTTTCCCGTTGTCACCATTCGCGATATGGTGCGCGCACAATTAATGCTGATCGACTATCTCGGCATTGATACTTTATTTTGCGTCGCGGGCGGCTCCATGGGCGGCATGCAAGTATTACAATGGGCCGCGAGCTACCCACAGCGGGTGTTTTCCGCCATGCCCATCGCCACAGCGGCAAAACATTCCGCACAAAATATCGCTTTTCACGAAGTTGGTCGACAGGCGGTTATGGCGGATCCTGATTGGCGCAGCGGTCGTTATTTGGAACAGGGCGTACGGCCGGAAAAAGGATTAGCGGTCGCACGCATGTCCGCACATATCACCTACCTGTCAGAAGCCGCGTTACAACGTAAATTCGGACGCAAATTACAAGATCGGAGCGCGCCGACCTTTTCTTTTGACGCCGATTTTCAAATCGAAAACTATCTTCGCTATCAAGGACTAGCCTTCGTTGAACGCTTTGACGCCAATTCATATCTTTTCGTTACGCGCGCATGCGACTATTTTGATCTTGCCGCCGACTATGGCGGCGTTCTAGCCCGAGCTTTCAAAGAAACTAAAACACGTTTTTGTGTCGTCGGCTTTGATAGCGACTGGCTCTACCCAACGTCAGATTCACGATCTATCGTGCATGCGCTCAATGCTGGCGGCGCTTCGGTTTCGTTTGTTGAGATTGAGTCCGATAAGGGCCATGACGCCTTTTTACTCCATGAGCCAATGTTCAACGCTACAACGCGCGGATTTCTGGAGTCAGCAGCGGCGGCGCGTGGGCTTAGAGATAATCGAAAATGACACAAGACCCTCACAACCCGCGTCTTGATCTGAATGTCATTGCAGACCTCGTAACACCGGGTTCTCGCGTCTTAGATGTTGGATGTGGCGATGGAGCCTTGTTGCAACTTCTCGCTCAAACAAAAAATGTTGATGGTCGTGGCGTTGAACTCTCTCAAAGCGGCGTTAATGAATGCGTTGCCAAAGGTCTTTCAGTCATTCAAGGCGACGCCGACACAGATCTTGCGGATTATCCAGACGATGGATTTGATTACGTTATCTTATCCCAAACGCTCCAGGCGACGCGACGGCCGCGCGAAGCGCTCCGAAACATGCTTCGAATCGGGCGCCACGCAATTGTTTCATTCCCCAATTTTGGCCATTGGCGCATTCGCACACAATTGGCGATCAAAGGCCGCATGCCTGTAACGGGAAATTTAGCCAATAGCTGGCATGACACCCCAAATATTCATCTCTGCACCATCCGAGATTTTGTGGAACTCGTTGACGAACTTGGCGCGCATATCGCGCATGGTGCGGCGCTAGACCGTTATGGGTCTCCCATTCGCGTTAATGCGCCATGGTGGATCTGGAATTTGATGGGGGAACAAGCCGTTTTTCTCTTAGAGCGCCGAGCGCCACAAAAATAACCACAATCCTGCGACGGTTTGTCCCGCTTAGTTCGCTTTCATCGCCCTAATATTCGCGTTAGCCTTAAACTGATCGTTTAAACAGCTCCACAGTTCAGACGGCGACTCTCCCAAGAAAAAATAAACCGGGGGAATTATTACGAGCGGAGTTGTCGAGACGGCATTTTTGTTGTGGCGCGTAGGAGGCCTCAAGTTTGGCGACGCATATGCATAATTCTCTAGCCAGCGTCACCACTACGCCCAAAAAAGGGCGTGTCGCGCGTCGTAATGACCGCCTTAAAAACACTGAAAGCTTCTCACTGCGCGATCTCCCTCTTTTCGCAACCATCGATGAGGAGACGCTCTCACAACTCACTCTAGAGGCTAAAATTGAGTCTTACTCGCCAGGATCGACAATATTTAGGCAAGATGACCCAGCAACAGCCGTTATTTTAATTATAAGCGGATATATTAAGATCCTGCGTATCGCCCCTAATGGCGATGAAACCCTCATCGCTATCCGCACAGATGGCGAAACGCTGATTGAACCTTGCACTGGATCAACTGATCTCTATGGCGTTTCTGCTGAAACAATTGGTCATTCTACGCTGGTAAAAATACCAGTGACGCGCTTTGCGCGCTTCCTGCGCGACTCTGCATCTTTAAACCTCGCGGTTATGAAAGACGCTAAAGAGAAGATGACGACGCTGATCTATGAAATTGAAGCGTTAAAATCACAAACCGCCGATCAAAGGTTGGCGCATTTTCTTGTTAAATTCTGTCCGCATAATGAAGAACGTTGCCGATTCAGACTGCCCTACGACAAGCGTTTAATCGCTGCGCAATTGGGCGTTAAACAAGAAACTCTCTCACGCGCTTTCGCGAAGCTGCGTGACATAGGCGTTCGCACAGAAACGCGCGACATATTGGTTGAAAGCGTCTCTCGTCTTAAGGCTGAATGCGATGTTAATAGCGCCCCTCAAGGCTTGCTTCCACGCCCCAATACGCCTCTATCTCGAGATAATGCGGCTTAAAGTCATTTAAAATAGCGATTATTGCCGCTTGCATTTGGCGCCTGCGGATCCCAATACTCCTCAGATGACTGATCTTTCACAAAAAGAGACGACACAAGGGATATCGCCTGGCGGCGTCTCAATTCTTGTCTGCGTTTCCTGCCGCGCCAAGGACAATGCTGATGACCGGCCCGGTCTCGTATTCAGCGATCTTCTCCGCAAGCGACTTGCAGAACGACAACTTGCTATTCCCGTAGAGGAAATAGAATGTTTTGCTGTGTGCAAACGCCCGATCACGATCGCCTTTGCCGCACGAAACAAATGGACCTATCTTCTTGGCGATCTTGACGCCAAACAACATATCGATGAATTAATCGATGCCGCCTTTAACTATGGCGCTAGCGACAATGGGCTGGTGCCATGGAAAGATCGTCCAGAATGTTTTAAAAAAGGCGTAATCTCTCGCACGCCGCCATTGAGCTCGTCTTAGAGCGCGATCAAGATAAATTATTTACTCGCTTTAGCGCGCTCTATAGCCTTACTGATCAATTCACGCGCTGCTTGCGCATCGCCCCAGCCAGTGATTTTAGCCCATTTATTTGGCTCTAGATCTTTATAATGCACAAAGAAATGCTCTATTCGACGCCACGTCATTTCCTGAAGATCGGTGTAATTTTCAATATCCGTATATCGCGGCGTTAACCGCGCTGAGGGAACAGCAATAATTTTTTCATCGCCACCAGCCTCATCTGTCATCCGCAAAACGCCAATTGGTCGAACAGCCATCACAACTCCTGGCGCTACGGGCGTTGTATTTGCAATCAAAACGTCACAGGGATCTCCATCATCGGACAGCGTATGTGGAATGAACCCATAATTTCCTGGATAGCGCATCGCCGTATAAAGAAAACGATCAACAAAGAGCGTTCCAGAAGCTTTATCAAGCTCATATTTAATTGGATCGCCTCCCAACGGCACTTCAACAACCACATTGACCTCATGTGGCGGATTGGAGCCGATTGGAATAGCGTCGAGGCGCATAGAAAACTCTCTTTTCGGATTGTAGAAAAACCAAGCCTAGCGTTATCGAATGATCACGCCGATTCGATCTGGGTTTATCATAATAAAGCGCATCCGCCACGTCTTAAGGAACCTCTGCAGCGGTCCCAGTAACAAGAAAGACATCTATTGCGGCTTACTCGCGCCAATAATTTGCGCAGCGGCTTTTTCAGCGGCCAATTGCATCAGATCTAAAGAAAGAGGACCGATTAACACAAATGCAAAATCCGCTGTCCGCCATTCAATCGCCGTTACGCCAGAGCCAGATTTAGATGCTTGCTGCGTGATGGTGGCAACGGAACGCTCGAAATATAATCCAATCCGCCCGCCGTCTGCGCGCTCATAGATTAAGAAACCGGCAGGAGCCGCAACACCGGGAGCGACGCGACCGCCAATCAAGCGCATGCCTTGTTGGGAAAGATCCGGCACTTTGTAAAAACCTACACGGGCCTTCAGCCAAGTTGAAAGCTCCTCCAATCGAGAGGCATCTATTTCTACTGGGTGCTGATCTGAGACATAAGTCGCATAAGTTAAGCCTGCGCGTGCGACGTAGCCTTGCGGCGCGCTCGTCGCCGTCATTGAACGATGCTCACTGCGGCCGGCAAAAATAAATGTCGCCAGCGCCGCAACCGCTGCAACGGCGAGAACGGCCAGCACTGAAGCAAAAATCGCCTGGCGCCTTTGCTGCGCGAGAATATCTTCCCGCCGCCTGACACGCGGCAAAACCCCGGGCCGACCCCAATGCGTCGCGCCGGACTCAATTGCGCCCGAAGGCGCGGAAACTTGCGCGGCGGCGCTGCGCAAAGAAGGCGCGGGTATTTCGCGCAATATCGGCTCATATACCGCGCGGATAGACGCATTCTGCCGCCGCCAGCTTTCAACAAGAGCGGCATCCTCGGGATTTTGCGCGAGATGTTCCTCAACGCGACGACGCTGATCGGGATCCAAAATACCGTCCACGAAGGCGTGAAGATCCGATTCCTCGAGAAATCCGGTTGGAGGCGTTGTCACAGTCGCACCAAACTATTTGATGACTCGCAAATGAGCCGAGGAGCGCGCTGCGCCAACCTGAACGACGCCACTTGAGTTTGCGCTCCAGTTCTCAAGCGCAGCGCGGGCGCGCTGGAGTCGCAGAAAGAGCGTCTCTCGCGAAATGCCAGCAATATCCGCGGCGGCGGCGTATCCAAATCCCTCTAGAGACACCAGCAACAAAACAGCCCGATCCGTAAAATCTAGAGCGGCAAGGCCATGAACGATTGGCGGGTGGCGGGGACCGGGAGCAGAAGCGACTTGATATTTATGGGCTGCGAGCGACGTGATCGCCTTATAGGCTTCGATCCGCGCCATTTCGCGATCGCTTGGCGTCACCTCGCGCGCGCGCAGTCTTGCGCCTAAGCCTTGAAGCGCGCTGTGCACCAGCCCATCGGCTACAACTAACCCGACGCCGGCACCTAAAGCCCTAGCGTAGCGACGAAAAAAGGGGGTCGCCTCGCTTAATTCGCTAAGGATGTCCTCATAATTGCTCATCAATCTTCCTGCAAAAGCAGCCTCATTCGTCATCAATGACTTCCTCTATAGGATGATAGATGAAAGCCGCGCAATATACCAAGGATTTCATTACTGGAGTTTTGTGATCAAAAAATCCCTTGGTTGAGGCGAGGGTTCCCTTCGCCGGTAAAGCAGGCTAAAGGGCGCGGACCCTTCAATGCTACATTCGACGGATTTCCCCAATGACCGAGCCTACTGCGTCCGCCATTCCCTTCGCCGGAGTTTTGACTGGAAAGAAAGGGCTCATATTGGGCGTGGCGAATAACCGGTCGATTGCCTGGGGCATCGCCAAAGCTGCGCGAGAGGCTGGCGCAGAACTCGCACTCACCTACCAAGTGGAAGCGCTTGAAAAACGAGTCCGTCCGCTTGCCGCTGAACTCGGGGCGCAT
Source organism: Methylocystaceae bacterium (assembly GCA_900299115.1). Taxonomy (GTDB): domain Bacteria; phylum Pseudomonadota; class Alphaproteobacteria; order Rhizobiales; family Beijerinckiaceae; genus Methylocystis. The sequence goes on from OMIO01000106.1 coordinate 29,541, forward strand.
GTATTGGGCCGCTGCGACGTTTCGGAAGTGGAAACGCTCGACGCCATTTTCTCTGAAGTAGAGAAACTATGGGGGAAGCTCGACTTTGTTGTTCATTGTCTTGCTTTCTCAGACAAAGATCAGCTTGATGGCCGCTATGTCGACACGTCTGCTGAGAATTTTTCTCAAACCATGCTCATCTCTTGTTTTTCTTTTACGGCGATCGCGCAACGGGCAGAAAAACTCATGCGTGAAGGCGGATCATTATTGACCCTGTCGTATTACGGCGCTGAGAAATGGATGCCGCATTATAACGTGATGGGCGTAGCAAAAGCCGCTCTTGAAGCCTCCGTTCGCTATCTGGCTGCAGATCTGGGAGAAAAGAATATACGCGTTAACGCAATCTCTGCTGGCCCCATCAAAACCATGGCCGCCTCAGGCATTGGCGACTTCCGCTATATCTTACGTTGGAATGAATATAATGCGCCATTGCGTCGCGTGGTTACAATTGAAGAAGTAGGCGAAACCGCCGTCTACTTGCTATCGCCTATGTCGCGAGGCGTATCGGGAGAAATTCTACATGTTGACGCGGGCTATCACATCGTCGGCATGATGAACCCCGCCGCTGCGCCAAAGATGGCGGATTTACTGGCGCTTTTACCACAAAGCGGGAAATAGCGATTTTGCGCTTCAGCATTTTACTAGGCGTTCGCTCACAAACCCACTGGGTCGCCTGCAATTGTTACGAGCAACCCGCCATCGCCGAGAAGTTTTTTTGCTGAGCGCCGGCAGACCTCTAGTTCGACGGCGGCGATTTTGTCGTTGCGCTGATCAAGATAACTTGGCTCAAAACCATCAAGCTGAAGATTGACGAGCTGGCTTGCAATTTTTGTCGATGTATCAAAACGCAGCGCGTAAGAACCGATCAGATATTTTTTTGCTTTGTCTAACTCTTCTTCACTTGGGCCCGCATCTGCAAAGCGCCGCACTTCTTCTTCAATAACTTCCAAAGCCTCTTTTGCGCGCTCATTTTTAGTTGCGGCAGCGCCGATAAACATCGGGCATTGATCATATTCATTCAACTGCGAATAGACGCTGTAAGCCATTCCGCGTTTCTCGCGCACTTCTCGAAACAACCGTGCTGTAAAAGTCCCGCCGCCTAAAATGTGATTAGCGACAACAACGCCAAAGTAATCAGGGTCAATTTTTGTCACGCCTGGCCGACCGAAACGAATAACTGACTGCGGCACATCAATATGAATCGTTTTGTATTGCCCGATATTTGCGACCTGAATTGGCGGAACCGATATCAAATCATTGGTTTTAGCAAGGGATGAAAAAATATCATCAATTTTGAGCGCCAGAGTTTCAGCGTCAATAGCGCCAACAACGCCTATCTTCAAATCTTGCGTTGAGAACAAACGCTCACGCATCGCAATAATGTCTTCCCGCGTGAGCTGATCAATTGTGGCAAGATCGCCCCGCACAGCTCTGCCATAAGCATGATTGGGAAAAGCAGCCTCTCTAAAAGCTTTTGCCGCCATCGCTTCTGGATCATTAGCGTCGCGCTTAAGTTCAGCGACAAGCTGACTCCTAACGCGAGCAACATCATCCGCCTCTAAACGCGCCTGCGTTAGAGCTAGCTTTAAGAGCTGGAAAGCTTGATCCGCATTGCGCGACAATGTTTGCAAATGGCCAGAAATTGAGTCGCGATCTGCAGCGAACCCAAGATGGATCGCTTGATCCTCAATCGCGCGATGAAAACTGCGCGCATCAAGAGGCCCTGCGCCTTCATCTAGCATGCCAGCAAGCAAGGTGGCGGCCCCCGGCCGGTCAATAGGATCTTGCGAGGCCCCGCCGCGCAACGCAAATTCCATCGCAACCAGCGGAACGGCATAACTTTCAACAAGCCAGACAGTTAGACCGGCGGGCGTTACAATTTTTTGCACATGTTGCGCACGCGATGCAGTTGTAACGTCAGGACCATGAGCCGTCATTAAAAGCCACCATTTCAGCGGAGGAATAACCGCTCTTTGAGAGAGAACCTATTTTAGCTTGTCGTCTCGGGGAGGAGAAAGCCGGTAACCGCGCGACGCTTATCCAGCCAATTTTTAGCTGCGGTTATTACGTCTTGCGCCGTAACCGCCTCCATCCGCGAAGGCCAAGCCTGTACATCCGCGATCGACAATCCTGTCGCGAGAGATTCACCATACCAACGCGCAAGGGAGGCCTGACTATCCTGCGCATAAATTGCATCCGCGATTAATCTCGTTTTAGTGCGCTGCAAGCGGTCAATGGCGAGCGGATGGTCGATAAAATTCTTAATGACGCCATCCATCGTCTGGTCAAGATGCTCTAGATTTACGCCTGGCGCTGGCGTGGCGAAGATCCAAAAACGCGTATCGTCGACTGCAGATCCAGCATAATAAGCGCCTGCGCTCACAGCGATAGTTTGATCCACAACAAGCGTTTCATAAAGAATGCTTGTTGGACCGCCGCCAAGCATGTGGGCAAGAATTTCGAGCGCCTCCGCTTCGCCCGGCTGCGCCGTTCGATAAGAGGGCACTTTAAAGACCCTTTCGTGAGCGGGTTGCTCAACTTTTGCATCCAAGAGCGTTACAAGTCGATGGGCGCGATGTGGAGGTTCTTGCGTGCGCCGGCGTTGCGGCGATTCTGCTCGCGCTGGAATTTTACCGTAAGTTTCTCGGGCTGACTTTAAAACCTCTTCAGCCTCTACGTCGCCAGCTACGATGAGAATGGCGTTTTCTGGCGTGTAGAACCGATTGTAGTAATCAAGCGCATCCTGTCGCCCAAGATTTTCAATTTCATGGTTCCAGCCAATGATGGGCGTGCCATAGGGATGATGGGCAAACAGGGCCGCCTGAACGGCTTCGTCTAATTGCGCTGCAGGATCAGAGTCTGTGCGCATGCGGCGCTCTTCTAAAACGACGTCTCGTTCCGGGGCAACAACCTCATCGGTAAGTAAAAGATTACACATTCGATCGGCTTCAAAAGCCATCAGCGCGCTAAGATGCTCTTTGCCGATACGTTGAAAGTAAGCCGTGTAGTCATAACTTGTGAAGGCGTTTTCTTGCCCTCCTAATTCAGCAACAAGATTAGAAAATTCTCCCTGGGGATGCTTTTTTGTTCCCTTAAACATCAGATGTTCGAGGAAGTGAGCAATGCCGGATTTACCTAACGGATCATCCGCCGAGCCATTTTTATACCAAATCATGTGCGTTACGACGGGCGTTCGCGCATCAGGGATAACGACCACCTCAAGACCATTGTCGAGTATGGCGTGAGAAACGTCTCCCCCAGGGCGCGCTGCGTTATTTGCGTCGCCTGGCGTTAAAGAGGGCTGTGTTGCCACATGAGGCGCAGACATGAAAACCTTTCTCACGATAGAGGGCGACAAAATCATTCCCGATAGAGTTCTATATAGGACGAAAATTCAGGCTTGTCAGAGCTTCATGCAGGCGTTGATGGGCCGGATGCGCTGGACGTTAGACTTTCAATGATGAGGAGGGCCGCACCAAGCGTGATGCCGACATCCGCAACATTGAATACATAATTAGCCAGCGGGCCAACGGGCAGGGAAGTATGGAAATAGAAGAAATCCGCTACAGCGCCGCGAAACAATCGATCCGTCATATTGCCAAGCGCGCCGCCAATGATCAGACCCAAACCAAGCGCGAAAGGACGCGAAGTTGCGCGCCACAGCCAATATAAAAGTCCAAAGACAATTAAGCCCTGCACGCAAATGAGAGCCAATCTTGCAGTAACCGCATGTGTCGCGAACAACGAATAAGAAACCCCGTAATTCCAGGAAATCGTAAGATCAAGAAAGGGGGTAACGGTAATCGGCGCTCGAGCGACAATATCGAAAATAGAAAGCATCCAGGCCTTATGGCCTTGATCCAAGATCAAGACGAAAAGCGCTGCGAGAAGGCCGAGCGTGCGGGGGCTGAACCGCATGAGCAAAATTTTCTCCTCAATCCGCGCAGGGGCCCCGTGAGAGGCAGGCGAGCGCTGGCTCAACCCGTGCACAAGCTGCCTATCACAGTCTTACATCTTGACAATCTAACCAGCGCACCATACTTCCAGCCGGCTGGTAGCACTCGTCATCAGAGAGTGCCAACAGCATTCGCTTACTCTCTTTGCTGAGCGGATCAATCAGCATCCCCAGCGCAGAAAAGGAAACAATTACAATGGCGTTTCGTCCCCTGCACGACCGCGTCGTGGTCAAGCGTCTCGAAGGCGAGGAAAAGACCAAAGGCGGCATCATCATTCCCGACACAGCCAAGGAAAAGCCACAAGAAGGCAAAGTTGTCTCGGTTGGCCCCGGCGCGCGCGACGAAAGCGGCAAACTCGTTGCTTTGGATGTCAAGGCTGGCGACCGTGTGCTGTTTGGAAAATGGTCTGGCACCGAGGTCAAAATTGACGGCGATGACCTGCTCATCATGAAGGAAAGCGACATTCTGGGCATTGTCGACTAACTCGGCCCGCCCTTCGCACCCTATAAGTTCCAGGAGTTTTAAACATGGCTGCTAAAGACGTACGTTTCTCCACCGACGCGCGTGACCGCATTTTACGCGGCGTCGATATTCTTGCTAACGCCGTTAAAGTGACGCTAGGCCCCAAAGGCCGCAATGTTGTCATCGAAAAAAGCTTCGGCGCGCCCCGCATTACCAAGGACGGCGTAACCGTCGCCAAGGAAATTGAGCTTGCCGATAAGTTCGAAAATCTTGGCGCTCAGCTCGTTCGTGAAGTCGCCTCAAAGCAAAATGACATGGCGGGCGACGGCACGACAACGGCAACCGTTCTCGCCGCTGCAATCGCCCGCGAAGGTTCTAAAGCTGTCGCCGCCGGCCTCAATCCAATGGATCTGAAGCGCGGCGTTGATCTTGCTGTCGAGGCAATCGTCGCAGATCTCAAAAAACATTCTAAAAAAGTGACCTCAAACGACGAAATCGCTCAGGTAGGCAAAATCTCGGCAAATGGCGATGAGTTCATTGGCCAGGAAATCGCTAAAGCGATGCAAAAAGTCGGCAATGAAGGCGTTATCACGGTTGAAGAAGCCAAAAGCCTCGAAACCGAAACCGATATTGTTGAAGGTATGCAATTCGATCGCGGCTATCTCTCGCCTTACTTCATCACCAACGCCGAGAAAATGATTGCTGAGCTCGACGACGCTTATATTCTCATTCACGAGAAGAAGCTGTCCACGCTGCAGCCTCTATTGCCAATCTTGGAAGCTGTTGTTCAAACAGGCAAGCCGCTCATCATCATCGCTGAAGACATCGAAGGCGAAGCTCTAGCAACGCTCGTTGTTAATAAACTACGCGGCGGATTGAAAATTGCCGCGGTTAAAGCGCCAGGATTTGGCGATCGGCGCAAAGCGATGCTTGAAGACATCGCGATCCTAACAGGCGGCCAAATGATCGCTGAGGATCTTGGCATTAAGCTTGAAAATGTCACGATTCAAATGTTGGGCCGCGCAAAACGCGTGAGTATCGAGAAAGAAAATACAACTATTATCGATGGCTCCGGCGAGAAAAAAGAAATTGAAGCTCGGATTGGTCAGATCAAGGGACAAATCGAGGAAACAACTTCCGATTATGATCGCGAGAAACTGCAAGAGCGTCTCGCCAAACTCGCGGGCGGCGTTGCTGTCATTCGCGTAGGCGGCGCTACTGAAGTAGAAGTGAAGGAAAAGAAAGATCGCGTTGATGACGCCTTAAATGCGACACGCGCAGCTGTTGAGGAGGGCGTGTCTCCTGGCGGCGGCGTCGCTTTACTGCGCGCCATTAAAGCGCTCAGCAGCGTAAAAGTCGGCAACTCTGATCAACAAACGGGCGTAGAGATCGTCCGTAAGGCGATCCAAACTCCAGCCAGACAAATCGTTGACAATGCTGGCGGCGACGGCGCTGTTGTTGTTGGTAAGCTTCTTGAGGCTACTGACTATGGTTTTGGATTTGATGCTCAGAAAGGCGAGTATGGCGATCTGATGAAGCTTGGCATTATCGACCCTACCAAGGTCGTGCGCACAGCTTTGCAGGATGCAGCTTCAATTGCTGGCCTGATTATCACGACTGAAGCGACAATCACCGAGCAACCCAAAAAAGAAGCGCCTCCAATGCCAGGCGGCGGAATGGGCGGAATGGGCGGAATGGATTTCTAATCCAAAAATCAACGGGACGATAAATTCGCCCGTGTCTTATCCGCTTAAATCAGTCGAGGCCCCGGAGTTTCCGGGGCCTTTTTCTTTGAACGCTCATTCTTTCATCCTCATTTCAAGAAGCGACAAAATCACATAGCGGCAATGATTGCGGTTATCTCTCAGCTCAGCTAACCTCCAGACGTGTTGAGCCATCGGGCTTAAAATAGGACTGACAATCAGGAGAGACTTATGGCGAGCAATCGCAGTTCCGCCTCAAGCGGCGAGAACGCAGACTGGAATGAGCATATTAAAACCTACAATGGCTTTATTTGGCTGTTAAAATATTCAGCTGGATTTTCAGCGCTGACGTTAGTCGCGCTTTACTTAATCTGCGCACGCTAATGAATTAGTCCCTCACGCCTCGTCGCTGAGGGGCTCCCCTCAAGACGGCAAGGGTCTTTAAAACCTGGAGCTTGTCATGCGTATCGCCGTATTAGCAGAAACGGATACGACTGAAACCCGGGTTGCGGCGACGCCAGAGACTGTCAAAAAATTCTTAAGTCTAGGCGCTGACATAGCGATACAAACAGGCGCGGGGATCAAATCAGGCTATAGCGATGCGGCATATCACGCTCAAGGCGCACAGATTGTCGATTCAGCCGCAACTGCGCTGGCGCATGCGGATGTAGCCCTATCCGTCCGCCGCCCAAATGCATCAAGCCTCATCGGCGTTAAAGAAAATCTTGCTGTCATTTCTATTATGGATCCCTTTGGCAATGAGAACGCCATCGGTGAATTAGCAAAAAAAAATATCATTGCCTTTGCTATGGAATTTATGCCGCGCATTACGCGCGCACAAACGATGGATATTCTCTCTTCGCAGGCGAACCTCGCGGGCTATCGCGCGGTCATTGAAGCAGCAGCCGAATATGGACGATCCTTCCCAATGATGATGACTGCAGCTGGCACAGTGCCAGCTGCAAAGGTCTTTATCATGGGCGTAGGCGTAGCCGGTTTGCAGGCGATCGCAACCGCACGCCGCCTTGGAGCGATCGTTACAGCGACAGATGTGCGCCCTGCTACAAAAGAGCAGGTTGAGTCGCTTGGCGCGAAATTTATTGCTGTTGAAAATGACGAGTTCAAGCAGGCTGAAACGTCAGGCGGCTACGCAAAGGAAATGTCGTTGGACTATCAAAAAGCGCAAACCGAACTTGTCGCTTCCCATATTTCAAAACAAGACATTGTTATTACGACCGCGCTCATACCCGGTCGTCCGGCGCCAAAACTTGTGACTGAAGAAATGGTTTTGAGCATGCGGAATGGCTCAGTTATTGTCGACCTTGCCGCTGAGCGCGGCGGCAATTGCGCCCTCACGCAAGCTGATAAAATTATCATTGTTCATGATGTTAAAATTATTGGCGCTAACAACCTAACTTGTCGAATGGCCTCTACAGCGTCGACTCTTTATGCAAAGAATTTATTCGCTTTTGTTGAAACGATGATTTCAAAAGAATCCAAAACCTTTTCAATTGATTGGGATGATGAACTGGTTAAAGCCACCGCGCTGACGCGCGATGGCGTCGTATTAGATCATCGTTTTGTAACGTAACGGAAGCGGCGACAATCGCCAACAGAAAGGCGCGCGACTATGACCGACTCTGTTCAACAACTACTTGAGAAAGCTCAAGCTGCAGCAGATCATGCGCAGCAAATGGCGCAACAAGCGCAACATTACGCAGATCAAATCGCTCAGACCGCCGCTGCTATTTCGGGACACGGTCTGGGCAGTGGAATGATTGACCCTGTCATTTTCCGCTTAGCTATTTTCGTCCTAGCGGTTTTTGTTGGTTATTATGTTGTCTGGTCAGTCACGCCAGCCCTACACACACCCCTCATGTCTGTCACAAATGCAATTTCATCTGTAATTGTGGTTGGCGCCTTAGCGTCAACAGGCGTTGAGATATCAGCCCCACCTCAAGACGGAGAAAATTGGGCGCGCTGGCTTGGATTTATTGCGCTGATCCTGGCTTGCGTGAATATCTTTGGCGGCTTACTGGTAACCGAACGCATGTTGGCGATGTATAAAAAGAAAGGCTGATCCAATGAGCGCGAATCTCGCAGCCCTTCTGTATCTTTGCGCAGGCATTTTATTTATTCTTGCACTACGCGGCCTCTCCTCGCCAGCAACATCTCGACAAGGCAATCGTTACGGCATGATGGGCATGGCGATCGCGGTTGCGACAACGCTCTTACTCCATCTTCCGCCAGTATTTGGATTTGTGCTGATTATCATCGGCGCGGGCATTGGCGGAGGCGTCGGCGCTTATCTCGCACGCCGTATTGAAATGACCAAAATGCCCGAATTGGTCGCCTTCTTTCATTCGCTGGTTGGGCTGGCGGCCGTATTAGTAGCGGGCAGCGCTTTTTTCGCGCCACAGGCTTTTGGTATTGGCGCGCCTGGGCATATTGAAGCAGGCAGTCTGTTTGAAATGTCTCTGGGAGCCGCAATCGGCGCAATCACATTCACGGGTTCAATCATCGCGTTTCTAAAACTTTCTGAACGTATGAGCGGCAAACCAATTCTACTGCCGCATCGTCACAAAATTAATATTGTGTTGGCGACTGCATTAGCTGGGCTCATCCTATTTTTCGCGCTCACGGAAAGCGGCGGATGGTTGTTCTTGATTATCCTCGTTTCATTTACCCTCGGCGTTACATTAATTATCCCTATCGGCGGAGCGGATATGCCGGTTGTTGTGTCGATGCTGAATTCTTACTCAGGATGGGCTGCAGCAGGTATCGGTTTCACACTTGGCAATCTCGCATTGATTATAACCGGCGCCTTAGTGGGATCCTCTGGCGCAATTTTATCCTACATCATGTGTAAGGGCATGAACCGCAGCTTTATCTCTGTTATTCTTGGCGGCTTTGGCGGCGAGAGCGCTGATGCAGGCGGCGCGAAGGAAACGCGAAATGTCAAACAAGGCTCTGCAGAAGATGCAGCCTATATCATGCAAAATGCTGGAAAAGTGATCGTTGTTCCAGGCTATGGAATGGCTGTCGCTCAAGCACAGCATGCGCTTCGAGAAATGGCGGATCTATTGAAAAAGGAAGGGGTTGAAATACGCTATGCTATACATCCCGTCGCTGGTCGCATGCCCGGACATATGAATGTTTTACTCGCAGAAGCAAATGTACCTTATGATGAAGTGTTTGAGTTAGAGGATATCAATTCCGAATTTGGTCAGGCTGACGTCGCTTTTGTTATTGGAGCTAATGACGTTACTAATCCAGCAGCAAAGACAGATAAGAGCTCTGCAATTTTCGGCATGCCCATCCTCGATGTCGAGAAAGCTAAGACAGTATTATTTCTCAAACGCGGCATGGGCTCGGGATATGCCGGCGTTGAGAATGAATTATTCTTCCGTCCAAACACGATGATGCTTTTTGGAGACGCCAAAAAAACAGTTGAGACGATCGTTAAGGCGCTTGGCCATTAAATTGGGTCCTTTGATAAAGACAGATAGATCAAGGCGCGGCGCCTTAGAACTATGTCCAAGCCACGCCTGAGCGCCATGGACCTGACCGCCATGGATCTGAGCGCTGAGGAAAGAATTGCGCCCAAGAATAGTCTTTGCATTCTGAGCGTGGCGTTTTGGGCGTATTAGGCTTATGGGGCGCGTCCGCCAACACGCGCCACCAAAGCGCGGGATAGCGGACGTCTTTGCCCTGATTAACGACCAGCGTTTTGTCCAAACTTGCGTCGTCGATTGCGCTCACAATGCCGCTAGTCGGGAAATTTTCCAAGATGTAATGCGTTGTCAATGAATGAATTTTCCGATATGAGACATTTATGTCACAGTTGCGCGTCATGCTTGAGTGGGTTCGTAGGGCGATCATCGCCGCCTGCATCTGCGCATTATGGACGGGCGGCGTTATCTCGAGCGCCGCTGCGCATTCACCAGAATCCCCCGACGCAACACGTCTCGCCCAAGCCTCCCACAGCATTGCCTGCGACCATCATGCAGGAGTGTATTCCGACACACTCGCATCAAATCAATCTAACGTTTCGCCAGAAAATAAGCGTGGTGAACGACGCCATTGTCCAGACTGCTGCTTTTTTGCCGACTCCAGCGATATCGTATTGCCTGAACGTCCCATTGCGGCGATGCGATTTCTTATTAATCCCGCGACAAAGCCAAATGATGCGTTTCGTCGAAGGGATAAAACTGACGGTCTTTCGTCCCGACAAGCGCATGGCGCCCGCGCGCCGCCAACTCTTTCCTAAATCCTCGTAGACCACGCTGAACCTCAGCGTGCGTTTTACGCTCTTGGCTGCATTAGGCGCGCGTCCTATGCGAGTCGCTTTCTTTAAGTCACTTAAATAGGCCCAAACGTTTGGATGCGTGACACGGGCCAATCATCGAAACGAGCTCAAAAAATGGATCACACCTCGCTCTCGCCGCTTGCCATGTTTTTAAATGCTGGCCCGGTTGGCAAATTAGTCATGGCGCTTTTACTTGCCGCCTCTGTTTGGACATGGGTTTTAATCGTTGAGGGCATTGTTGCTGTCCGACGGATCGGCAAGGCGACGCAATCTGCGCGCGCCGGTGGCCTCCTTGATGTCTTGGAGCTAATCGCCGAGGCAGGTCGAGAAGCCTACGCCCTCCATTTAGCGGATGAAACGATTGGAGAAAAACGCGAACGCGTTGCGGAATATATGAGCAGAACCGCGCGAGAATTTCTCACTCAGGCGGAAGGCGGCTTGCCGAATCTTGCTGTCATTTCATCTGTTGCGCCTTTTATCGGATTATTCGGAACTGTATGGGGCATTATGACAAGCTTTGCCGGCATTGCGCAGTCGCAAGACACCAGCCTTGCTGTTGTCGCGCCCGGCATTGCTGAAGCCCTTGCCGCAACTGCATATGGTCTAGCAGCCGCCATTCCAGCCTCAATCGGCTATAATCGAATTGGATCTTCTTTTGCCCGTCTAGGCCAGGAAGTCGCTCATTATATTGAAGATGAAGCGCTTCACATGACGAGCGGCGCCGGACCGCGCGCTAAACATCAGAAGGAGGCTGCGTAATGGCGCTTCCTGCTCGTTTTAAAAAGAACAACGATCTTTATCAACCGCTCGCAGATATTAATGTGACGCCATTGGTTGACGTCATGTTGGTGCTGCTGATCATTTTTATGGTGACAGCGCCCTTGTTAGCCAAAGGCGTAAAGGTCAATCTCCCACAAGCAAGCGCCGCTCAACCACTCAATCAGAAAGATCCGATTGTTGTGAGCGTTGGCAAGGATGGCAAAGTTTCACTCGGCGGCGACGCCGTCACAATGGAAACATTGATTGATGGCATTCGCGCGATGATGGGCGGGGACACATCCCGCGTTGTACATGTGCGCGGCGATACGGAAGCCGTTTACGGCGAGGTTGTTGGCGTTATGGATAAGCTTGCCACAAATGGCATTACACATATCGCAATCATGACGAATTCTCGCAGCAGCAAAACCGGAGCCTTGCTCAAAACGCGCGAAACGCCAACAGCGGGAAGCGCCCCAAAATGACGGAATACGCCATGACGCAGACAGCGCCCAGACACAAACTGGAACAGTCTGCCAACATGTCGCCCTTACAGCCGGCATGGTTGCGTCCTGCTGCAATCACGCTGATCGTCATTGCGCATGTTGCGTTTTTTGCCGCTTTCATAGCTTGGGAAAAACCCTCTATTGTCGCGCTGGAGTCTCTGACAATGGACTTAGTGCAAGAGGGTGATTTTTTTGAAGCCGAGGAAGTTGCAGAAGCAGAAGATCGCCCGCCGCCTGTTGTTGTAGAGGATCCTGAATTAGCGTTGCCGCCGCCAGAAGTAATGGCGCCGGACGCAATTCCTTTGCCTGCGAAACGCGACACTTTAGAGAAAGTAGAAAAGCAACGCGAAGAGCAGCAAACCGAACAAGCCACTCAAGCGCGCGAAGCGCAAGCGCGGCGTCATGCAGGAGCTCCTGATGGACGCTCAGGATCTGGCGCGTCGCAATCCGTTTGCTTGGCTCATGTCGCTTCAGATCTCAGACGTCATACGCCAGGCTCAACAAGTCTTGGCGCTGGACATGCGCATGTAACTTTTCGCGTTAATATGGGCGGGGGCATTTCAGACATCAGCGTTTCAGCCTCTACGCCTGCTCATGCAGCGCTTGCGCGTCGCATCGTCGCCTCATCGCGTGGGCCAGGAAGCTGCAGTTCCGCTTTTGTTAGTCAAAGCTTCGCTTTCCATTAATATAATTAGGATGGCGTGAAGCTTTTCGCCCTCCTCCCGCCTGTTGGGCTAAAAATTTGAAAGCGCGTGAATGCTCAGCCAAAACTCTCTTGCATCTTCATTGATGATTTACATAATGCTGACAACACCCAGCGCGGCTCAAAATATTGCGCCTAGCGTTGGCGCTCCGCGCGCCCAAGCTTCTCCACAAATTGGCGCGCCTCCCTCTTCTAGCTCCAGCGCTAAGATTGATACGTCGCCGCAAACCTCATCACCTCTAACATCTGCGCCTCAATCAACCTTGTCTGAAAGTAAATTTCTAAGCGCTTTATATGCTGAAATTGCGCGACACACGCCTCAAGACAACGCCTTAGGAGAAGGCGAAGTAACAACAAGTTTTCATATCAACGCCAGCGGTCGGGTAGATAAAGTGACGATTGAAAAGTCCACTAACCCGATGTTCTCTGAAGCAGTAAAAAAAATTCTCGCCAGCGTAGAAGCCCCGCCGCCGCCAGGCGGCTCTATGGATATTGGCCAAACATTCAAATTTCATCAATCAGCGCCTGAATAATTACTTATGCTCTGATGAACGTCTAATCTTTTTGGAGAGAGTGTGATGACTTATTGGCGTCTTGTGTTGTTCGCTTTGCTTGCAACCGCCTCAAGCGCTCGAGCGCAAGAGTCGCTGCAGCCAAGCGTTAATGGAGCAGAAGGCGTGAATAAGCCGCCCATGGCGAAACACGCGCCGCCAGCATGCTCGGATCCTAAACCAGATTGCGCTATGACAATCTACCCTGCATTTGATAAAAAGGGACTTTTATGGGTCGCTTATTCTGTTGGCAAAACACTCTATGTCGCCTCGTCTCACGATCAAGGAAAAACATTTTCCGCGCCAACGAAAATTATAACGCTCTCCGATGGGATTATCGACGCACATGGCGATGCGCGCCCTAAGATTATTCCACTTAACGACAATTCTTTGTTGGTAAGTTATACGACGCGTCCTGATAAAATGATGATTGGAACAATATTTACTGCAAAATCATCTGATAACGGCAAAAACTTCTCAACGCCACAACCGATGCTGACGTCAGGTGGTCAGCGTTTCGACTCTTATGTTGTCACACCGAAGGGGCGTATTTTTGCTGGGTGGTTGGATAAGACTCATGCAGCGCAAGCAAAAGCAGAGGGCAAAGAATTTGCCGGCAGCGGCGTAGCATTCGCCTCGTCAGATGATGGCGGCATAACGTTCAAAGGCAAGAATATTTTGATGGATCACGCTTGCGAATGCTGTCGCATGTCTGCGGCGCTTGGGCGCGATGGTCTACCAGTTTTTGCTTGGAGACAAATTTTTGAAGGCGATATTCGCGATCATTACGCTGCGAAGCTAAGTGTAAATGGCGATAAACTCATTGGCGGTCGGGTGAGTAATGATGATTGGGCAATCAATAGCTGTCCACATCAAGGTCCTGCGCTAGCAGTCGATATCAAGGGGGTGTGGCACATAGCCTGGTTTACTAAAGGCAAAAACAGACAAGGCCTTTTTTACGCATATAGCCGAGACGAGGGCAAATCATTCTCAACGCCGGAAAAGATCGGCGATGATGCACATGCGCCAGCCTTTGCCACTTTGCTCGCAACCAAAAAAAGGCTCTACCGCGCTTGGAAAGAATTTGATGGGGCGATTACAACTATCCCAGCGCAGCAATCAAGCGATGGCGGAAAAAGCTGGAGCGCGCCACAAATTCTGGCCTCAACGACAGAAGCGTCTGATCACCCTATTTTAGTTGAGTCAAAGAAGGATGTATTTCTGTCCTGGGGAACGCATCAAGAAGGCTATCGTCTGATTCCTCTCCGTCTTGCAAAAAAGTAAGAGGAGCTGGGATAAAAATGCCACGCTTTCGTTCTTTTCCTTATACGCTCAGTCTGACGCTCCTCAGCTTTATTTTAATGATCGGCACTGGGCGCAGCCTTGAGTTTAAGCCTTATGGGCGCGGCGATTTTGACCAAATTGCGCATTTACGCGAACAACGCGCGCGGATCATTCACTACTGGTCTGTAACCTGCCCAGCCTGCATTGCAGAACTCGGACAATGGGCCAAATTTATCAATGATCATCGGGATATGGATATTATTTTTATTAATACCGACGATGATGAAGACCGTGAACGCGCCGCCGCACGTTTAGAAAAAAATGGGCTCTCGCAGGCAACACATTATGGTTTTTCTGATAGTTTTGTAGAAAAGCTCTACTATGAAGCAGATAAAAATTGGCGCGGCGAACTGCCTTTCACAGTTTTGATCTCTGCAAATGCACCTCGCGTCAGCGTAACTGGCGCCCTTGACGATCCGCATTTTGTTGCTTGGCTCAGTCAAGTTACGAGCATAAAAAAATAACCCCCTGCAAAATTCTCAAGCGCTTAGGGCGGCGGAACAAGAATTTTAAGCTGCTTGAATTTTTCGAGGATTTAACATTTTCGATCTCTCTACCCCCACAGCTAGCCCGAGCACAATCAACAAATCCGCAGCCAATAGCTTTGACCCAAGTCGGAGCGCATCACGAATGTCCTTAATCAACATTTGACATAAATCTTCTTGGGCGCGGCCATAATTATTGCGATAGGAAAGATACAGCACGTCGTGTCGCCGCGCATGTTCGACCTTAGGGATCGCGCCTAATGCGCAATTCTTCATCAAATCAGCATATTGCTCCAAACAACTCGTAGACGTCATAGCGGCAATCCCAGTTTATTCAATAAGTTATGCTTATTGATCGCTGTCAGTTCTGGAGCGGAGCGAACCACTCGTAATTTCCAGAGCAGGATTGGCGCCAGTTAAGGGAGAGTTTGGGTAAACGAAAAATAAAAATTTAACGCGTTGCTCCCGGCTCCCACAAGACATCGCCTCGATCACGATTCACAAAACGCGACGCAACGAAGAGAAAATCAGAAAGCCGATTGATGTAAGCAAATGCGGTGGGAGATAATTCTTCTCCCTTTGTTTCCCCAAGGGTGACCATTACGCGCTCTGCGCGTCGGCAGATTGTCCGCGCTACATGCAAATGCGCCGCCGCTGGCATACCGCCGGGCAACACAAATGATTTTAACGATGATAATTCGCCATTCAGAAGATCAATGTCTTTTTCGACATGCTCTACTTGCGATGGCGTAATAACCAGACGCATCTTTGGATCTATCGGCTTTTTTGGATCTACTGGAGTTGCTAATTCCGCGCCAAGATCAAATAATTCATTTTGAATCCGCGCAAGCATCTCATCTAGCGCGGCGTCTCGCGCTTCTATCGCTAAACGCGCAACGCCAATCGCTGCATTCGTTTCATCAATAACACCAAAGGCCTCGACGCGAATATCATCTTTTCGTCGCCGCGCGCCTGTTGCCAGAGAAGTATCTCCGCCATCGCCGCCGCGCGTGTATATTTTATCCAGCTTAACCATCTTATCAGCGTCCTTTGGCGTAAATGACGATCATCGCTACGATAAGCGCCACAAATTGCAATCCGACCCGCCACCGCATCAGAATTTGAGAACGATTAGCATCACCGCGACGAAACATATTATAAAATCCTGCAACGAGCACGAATACAACCGCGCCTACTGCAATGCCAACAAGAAGATTAAACACAAGCGTCATACTGCCTCATACGTCTGAGCACCCGCTGTAAGGAAGCTCATCAGAGAGCACAAGTCTTAAGGCTTTAACAAGCGCTGGAGATAGTCGAGCTCCTCCACGCCTCGCTCCGGCTGACCTAATCGCCGCCTCAATTCTTCTTGCAGTTGATGCGCCCGCTGGGCGGGCGGCAATCCAAGCGGATCATATTTCTCCTTTGTGGATTGTTGCCCGCCAGAGGTGCGACCCAAAGGATCGCGCCCCATTCCCTGACGCCGTCGACCAGCCCTCCCGCCAGGCGCGCCGCCCTCTTGTTGTGCGCGTAATTTTTCTGAAAGGGCGTCCGCTGTTTCACGCAAAGCCTCCAAAGTCTCTTGCTGAGAGTCTAGCGCGCGCTCTAAATCCTCATTCTTCGGCCCCAGCGCATCTTCTGCTTGTTTCATAGATTTGCGGGCTTTTTCTAACTCACTTGCGCTTTCTGGATTATCATTGCGCCAGTTATCTTGCGCGCGCTCTAACCGCTTACGCAACTCCTCCTGTCGCTGTCGAATTGTTTCCTGACGATGTTTCTTCTGATGATTTTCTTCCTCTTCTTTTTGCTGAGGCTGCAAACCTGGCGTCTCGCGAGCCGCTTCAAGCGTCTCATCTCGAAGCGCTTGTTCATCGCGTGATAATTGATCCAATTCTTTTAGCTGTTTCGCGGCATTCTGCTGCGCAGAGCCCTCCGCTTCCTCGCCAGCTGACGCCTGAAGATTTTCCATCATCTCTTGCAATTCAGAAAGGAGTTTTTCTGCTTGCGTATGATCGCCTGATTTTAAAGCATCCTGTATATTTTCCAGTAAATTTTCTATTTGCTGTTTTGTTATCAGCTCATTTTCATCACGAGCGGCCTCAGACGAATGATTGTCCTTAGAGCTTGCAAAGAGCTCATTCATAAAATTATCCAGCGCGCGACTTAATTCTTGCAAACGCTGCGACAGCGCCTTTTCATCTTCATGATTTTGGATTGCCTCTTGAAGCGATTTCTCGCTTATGCGTAAATCCTTTTCCGCCTGAGCGCTTTTACCTGCTTCAATATCCAAGGCGATCGCCCAAAGCAGATCAACAACGCTGCGCAATTCATCGTCGCTTCGCTTTCCATCTAGACTGTTGCGCGCTGCACGCAACCCTAGGTAAATCTGGGCTGGAATCTCAAAAATTTCTGGCGCTAACGTCAAAGAATCTAGTGCTTGCGCTACCATAACCCGCGTTTGCGGATGAAGGGCAAGGTTGCGTCTTTGCTCAATTAATGACCGAGCAAGCGGTTCTTTGAACACGCGCTGAGGTAAAGTAATATTAAGTGTTTTAGAAACGCCAATATTTTCCCCAGCATCCTTGGCAATCAAACGCATCTCAAGCGACGTTCCAGCAAAAGGGCTTTCGGAAAGATCTATTGTCGCTTGTAGCGGCTCATTGCCAGCATCACGCGTAGAATTGATTAGAGCCGCACGCGGCGCATCATAGAGCGCCTTACTATTAGGCGCTCTCATACTAAAGGCGGCCTCTATGCTCACTACGCCATAATCATCAGTAGCGGCATATTCAATTATCATGGATCCTGATGCATTCTGTCGAATAGCCTCGAGTAGAGTAACAACTGGTGGTTGATCGAGAATTGGCGTAATTTCATATTTGCGGCCGTCTGCAAGCGTGAAATGCCCAAGATTACTAAGTTTATAAACCGGTTGTTTGTTCGTTTGCGCTGATCCATCATTATCAGCCAACCGAACAAAACCATCCTCAACAACTACCTGCGCCGTGTCAGGACTCATCCGCAAAATAGAATTTATTGGCACAGAAATTTCGCTGCTTTGCAATGGCAGCATTAACGCTGGACGTAACGTATAAGCAGGCGGATCAAACCAAGCTTCAACTCTTTCACTAGATCGCAAAAGATTTACTGAGCGCCAATCCAAAGCCGCCATTAATCTTTGGCGTTTTTCGTCGCCTGCTACAAAAGCCGCCGCAATGGCGCAGACCAACGCAAATGCACGCAAGGCGAATGGATCAAAACGCGGTAAATCCGTCTTAGGCCACGCTATCGGCAGTTTCTCTAGCGCATCGTGCAATTTTGTTTGATGCAATGCCCAGAATACACGCGTTTTTGGGTCGGTCTCTGCGTTTGCCAGGCGATCTTGCAAAGATTGAGCGGGGAGCAGACCTGGGAGCGCTTCAGAATCAAGCCGCTTGATTGCGGCGCGTGGCGATGGAAAACCCTGAACGATTTCTTGCACAATGA
This sequence comes from Methylocystaceae bacterium, assembly GCA_900299115.1. Classification (GTDB taxonomy): domain Bacteria; phylum Pseudomonadota; class Alphaproteobacteria; order Rhizobiales; family Beijerinckiaceae; genus Methylocystis. Next base: position 47,841 of record OMIO01000106.1, read on the forward strand.
GGAACAAGGCCGCAAATAAGAAAAGGGCTTCTCCGAGAATGCGCAAGCCTAATGGCGCAATACGCCAAAGATCTAGCCAAGTTATAGTCAGAAAAAAAAGCGCAATGGTCACCAGCCCGGCGCTTAAGCGCAACATGCGCTCAATGAGCAGAACCAGAGAATATCTAAGCAATAGCTGCTCTAGGCGCTTCATCTTTCTCCTTGGCGATTGTATCAAAAGAAGCGTAAGCTGATCCTCGCTTCGCCTAATCATTGGTTTATGAGTGTCGTCTTTTTTTAAGCTCCATGATCCTTTAGCACCCTAATAACCAGAGCCGCACCCTGACCTTCGCTAAAATACGATCCCAAGACACGATCTCTCCTCCAATATCAGATCTTCGTCTCTTGCCAGCTCAAGTAGCGGCAATACGCAACAAGATACTCTGGGCGCTTGAAAAAAATGACCTGGAAGCATTGCGCATCCCTATTGACTGGAACGAGATGCGCCCGCTCTTTGCTAAAAGCGGCGCCTTCAAAGCGGGAACGGATCCAATTGAGATACTCAAAGCGCAATCTTTTGATACGAAAGGACATGAGATATTACGGATCTTAAGAAATATTCTCGCTCAGCCTTATGTCAAAATCACCCGCGGTCCCACCACTCTTTTTGAATGGCCTGCTTTTGCTCGGCGTAGCCTATCGCCTGAAACTGAAAACGAACGCCTGGAACAATGGTCTTGTGTGCGCTTTGCCGATTTAAAAGAATCTAACAGGCTTGGTCGACCACGCATCATGCGCATTGGCATCGCCGCCGATGGGGTTTGGCATTATTTCTGGAGCGAAGATTAAAGGGCGGCATGAAATCTTATTGGCGCACCAACAGATTGCGCAACAAGCTCTCCTTCCCACATTACTTTACGACCGCGAACGAGGGTCCCAATTGGCCAGCCTTGCACCGTTTTGCCATCATAAGGCGTCCATCCAACTCTTGAACCTATCCATGAATTACGGATGATTTCTCGTCGTTTTAAATCCACAATTGTTAAGTCTGCATCATAACCCACAGCGACGCGACCTTTTTGCGCAATGCCAAAAAGCCTTGCGGGGCCAGCGCTTGTAAGGTCAACCAATCTCGCCAAGCTTATGCGCCCTGCATTCAAATGATCCAACAGCAAGGGCACAATGGTCTGAACGCCTGTCATCCCTGAAGGACTTTGAGGATAGGGCCTAGCTTTCTCTTCTAATGTATGAGGCGCATGATCAGATCCAATGACATCGACAATTCCTTGAGTAATCCCGCGCCATAGCGCTTCACGATGCCGAGCGCTTCTTACTGGTGGGTTCATTTGCGCAAGGGCGCCAATCCGCTGATAATCTGTGTCGTCCATCGTCAAATGATGTGGCGTCACCTCTACAGAGGCAATGTCTTTACACTGCGCGAGTAACTCGATTTCTTCTTCCGTGGTGACATGAAGCACATGAATCAATGCGCCTTTTTGCTGGGCAATTTTAATCAATCGGCGCGTTGATTGCACAGCCGTTTCAACATCGCGCCAAATTGGATGCGATGATGGATCGCCCTCTCTGCGAAGATGCTTGCGCGCAATCAACCGCTCTTCATCTTCGCTATGAAAAGCGACCCGACGACGCGTGTGCGACAATACCTCTGCAATACCGGCGTCATCCGCAATCAATAATGAGCCAGTAGAAGAGCCCATGAATACCTTAACGCCTGCTGCGCCGGGCAAGCGCTCTAGCTCAGCGAGATCGCGAGCATTTTCATGTGTTCCGCCAACCCAAAAAGCAAAATCACAGTGCATTCGGTTAAGTCCGCGGCGGACTTTGTCAGCCAACGCCTCCGGCGTCGAGGTTAAGGGATCGGTATTCGGCATTTCAAAGACTGCCGTAACGCCGCCAAGAACTGCGCTCCGTGAACCAGATTCGAGATCTTCCTTATGCGGCATGCCAGGCTCACGAAAATGAACTTGCGTATCGATCACCCCAGGCAAAATGTGCAAGCCCCGACAATTAATTTTTTCAGCTGCGTCACAGCTGGAAAGTTGCCCTATTTCAGCAATTTTTCCATCGATTACGCCAATATCCCGCTCAGATTCGCCATCTTGATTGACCAGCGCCCCGCCATAAAGAACAACATCAAAAGATCGCCTCATAACGCTTTGCTCCGCTGATCGTGATAGATTTAAGATAGAGGCTTATTGCGCGCTGGCCAATGGCTGACCTTGCTGGAGAAAATGAAGCGATGACTGCATCAATATTTCTTGAAGATCGCAGTGTGATTGACGTTTCTGGCCCAGAAGCAGGCAAGTTTCTTCATAATTTAGTGACAAATGACGTCTTAAACCTATCGCCTGGCCAGGCCTGCTTCGCCGCGCTCCTCTCTCCGCAAGGGAAAATACAAGCAGATTTTTTCATCTTCATGCTGGCGCCGGATAGCTATTTTCTAGATTGCCCAAAACAGTTAGCATTAGATCTTATCCAACGCCTCAAACTTTATAAATTACGTATGTCCGTCACAATAAATGACCGAAGTGCGGAATTATGCGTTTATGCCTTTCCTGACGCTCCTGAGCGACCATCAGCACCCAGTGTAACCTCAGCGCGCGATCCTCGCGCGTCCTTTGGTTGGCGCGCAATTGCATTGAAAAATTCTATCTCCGCTTCAGAAACATTTGCGTCTTATGAGGCGCGCCGCATTCTTCTGGGTCTTCCCTCAGGAGGCTTAGATTTTGCCTATGGCGACGCCTTCCCACACGAAACAAATATGGACCAGCTTTGCGGCGTTGATTTTAACAAAGGCTGCTATGTCGGTCAGGAAGTTGTCTCACGCATGAAACATCGCGGCGAGGCGCGAAAACGCATCACCCCCTATCTCGCGACGCCGCAAGCTCCCCCTCCAGGAACGCCGATCAATGCTGAAGGGATAGAGATTGGCGTAACAGGATCTCACTCAGGCGTCACAGGCCTCGCTATGATCAGACGCGATCGACTGGCCCAGGCGATCGCAAGCGGTAAAACGCCAATGGCGGAACAAATGCGCATCGACTTTCAGCTCGAGCCGAGCTGAATCTTGAAACAATGCTTTCGTTCGCCAAAAAAGCCCGATAAGTTCCCGCTCGCCATGTGGGGCGTGAGACCCGGCGGCGCAGAAAATCAACTTGAAAGGAACGCCAGGTGAGCGGAAGCCAGAATACAGACGGCCGGACAACGGCGAGCGTTAATGCACTTGCTGGCGGAATTGTCGACCGCTTAGTTGCTGAGGCGGATCGTTTCCGCGTTGCTGTCACCCACGGCAGCTTAGGAGAATTATTGATCGACGCTGGCGCTAAGGCGTCAGGCGGCGTCGATGTAGGCCTTCTCCTGACGGAAATCTGTATGGGTGGCCTGGGACGCGTTTCCCTGTCGCCGGCGCCAGGCGCTTCGAAATGGCCGTTCTGGCTCACTGTTTCGAGTAACGATCCTGTCGTTGCCTGTCTTGCGAGCCAATATGCGGGCTGGAGTCTGCAGCATGAAAAGTTTTTTGCGCTGGGATCAGGACCTGGACGCGCGCAAGCGCGCGTTGAAAAATTGTTTGATGAGCTCTCATATAAAGATCAAGCTAAGCGCGTAACAATCGTGTTGGAAAGCGCTTCGCCGCCGCCAAAAGAGGTGGTCGAAAAAGTTGCCGCAAAATCCGGCGTTGATCCAAAACATGTCGCCTTTATTTACGCGCCGACACAATCGCTTGCTGGCAGCGTACAAGTTGTTGGACGCGTGCTTGAAGTCGCCCTACACAAAGCGCATGAACTCCATTTCCCCCTTGATCATATCGTTGACGGGGTCGCAACAGCGCCTTTATCTCCTCCACATCCGGATTTTATACAGGCGATGGGACGTACGAATGATGCAATCATCTATGCGGGGCGCGCGCATCTTTTCGTAAAGGGCCCGGCCTCTGCGGCAAAAGAACTTGCTGAAAAATTACCCAGTAGTAATTCCAAAGACTACGGACGGCCATTTGCTGATATTTTCAAAGCATATAAAGGCGATTTTTATCAAATTGACGGTAGTCTGTTTTCACCTGCTGAAGCACTGGTCACCGCCATTGAAACAGGCGAAACCTTTCGGGCAGGTAAAATCAATGAAAGCTTGCTTGATAAATCTTTTGGAGGCTAAGGCTGACTTATCGTCTCCTCGGAAAGTCAGCGCTCAAACCTCGCATTGCTGTTTTCACGGATAAGTTAGATTGGCATGTTGAGGCGACACTTAAGGCTTATAGCGCGTTAGGAGCGCATCCTATCGCCGTACGCCTATCTGATTGTCGCTTCGACAGCTTGCGCCCATCCGGCGTTGCGATCCCTGGCTTTCACCAACTTCCAGATCTCGTTATCGTGCGCGCCATCGGAGATGGCTCGTTAGAAGCGGTAACGATGCGATTAGCGATTTTGCATGCGCTTGAACAATTAGGCGTGCGGGTCGTCAATAAAGCGCGCGCTATCGAAGCATGCACTGATAAATCCTTGGCAAGTTTTCTTTTGCAAAGAGCAGGGATTGCAACGCCACAAACATTCACCACGCAGAATTTAGCTCAAGCGCGCGCAATAGCTCGACGCGAATGTCCCAGTGGCCCCATGGTTTTGAAGCCCCTCTTTGGCGCACAAGGCTGGGGAATTAAATTAATCGAAAGCGAAGTGGACATCCCAACCGCGCAAGAAGCGCGAGGCGTTTTCTATTTGCAACGTTTTGTTGGTCCGTCACGCCCGCCCTATGAGGATATGCGGATTCTTATCGCTAACGGAACAATTATTGGCGCAATGCGACGACGCTCCAGCCATTGGATCACGAATGTGCGGCAAGGCGCAAAGCCTCTTGCCGTCATTCCTTCACAAGAGGAGGGGAGATTAGCTCTCGCCGCAGCGCATGCTCTGAATGCAGAAATTGCTGGGGTAGATTTAATCGTCCCTGCCCATGGCGCGCCCCTGGTGCTAGAGGTCAATAGTATGGCTGGGTGGTTTGGTTTACAAAAAATTACTGCTTTCTCGATAGCGGAACGTCTTGCTCAAGCGACGTTAAATTTAACTCCCCAATGTTGAAATTTTCCGTTGCTTCAGAGCGCGTCGCACAAGCTTTCATCACCGCTTGCGAGGCTGAGTTACAGGCGCCCAAACCTGGCAATGTCCATATTTTTGCGTCTGGACATGGCATGGCGACACAAGACTTTGTTGACAGCGCGCGTGTCGCCGCGCCTTTCAGCGCCGATCCAAATTTGTCTGTTGGAGCAAAAATACTCGCCGCAACTCAAGCCACATGGGCGGCTGTTGGACAAAATACAAATTTGGGGATCATTCTCCTCTGCGCGCCGCTCGCGCAAGCCGCCCTTAACGCCGCCACAGCAGATCTGCGTTATGAAACATCTCAGCTGTGTAAAACGCTTGGCCGTGATGATGCGCGTGACGCATTCCAAGCCATTCAACTCGCAAATCCAGCGGGACTCGGCGCGTCTACAAAAGACGATGTACGGGCGCCTGCGCAAACAACTTTGGCTGCGGCGATGGCCCACGCCGCGCCATACGATCGAATCGCCTATCAATACGCCAATGATTTTCGCGATATTTTTGATATTGGCCTCAATAGCCTCGCCCGCGCGCGCGCAGCGGGTGAAGATGAAGTTTTGTCTACATTAACGGTTTATCTCACCTTTCTAGGCAGCTTCCCTGACAGCCACATCGCCAGAAAATATGGTCCCCATAGAGCGCAAAGCCTTCTATTGGATGCGCGCGGCTTTAACGCCCAATTTTCGAGCGCTGCGCGATCAGATCGCATCGCATCCGCCCTGAAATGGGACGCCGCGCTTAAGCAAAATAGCCTAAATCCGGGGACGAGCGCAGATCTCACTGTCGCCACGCTTTTTGCAGATAAGCTAGCGCAGAGCTTGGCAAACGTCCCCAAAAATGGTTGAGTCGCCGCCCGCGCGCATGCGTGTCGCGGCTCTTGGCCAGTGGGCCAGCGTCGCCGCTCGGCGTCGAAAATAATGAGCGGATGGTTAGTGGCAAACCACAGGACCGTCCAAAAATATTTTGAGGAGGAGATGAATATGGCTTTGATTAATAAGATGCTTGTTGGCGAGTCGCTTGTTGGCGAAGGTAATGAAGTTGCGCATATCGACCTGATTATGGGCCCACGCGGCTCAGCGGCGGAACTGGCGTTTGCGAATG
>OMIO01000107.1 GCA_900299115.1 Methylocystaceae bacterium
CGCAAGGAAATCATTCCTAATTGTCAGGTGGAAAGTGTACAGCTGTTTGGTTCTTATAAACGATAGTGGCGCAGTGATCTTAAACGAGTGCTAACTACGAAAAATTAGTCAAAAATCATCAAAGAGCGCTCACAATTAATATGATTCATGGTTGATAAATTATTGCTGAATAAGGGGGGCGTGATCTGTCTGTTTACCAAGGGGCAACTATAGAGGGGCTAGGATGATCATAGCTGTTTGCAAACAGCCAATGGAGCCTAAGTTGTTTTTTCTTATCCGATCTCTCATCTGTATCATTGCTGTCTATATGGTAATCCAGTGGCGTCCTCTTGAAACTGGCTTGCCCTCATCCAAAGCGCTCAGGATGTCTTCGGCCTTTTCACCCACTCGTGAAGAGGCTCAAAAGATCGCGCGCGCTGGGATTGACGCTGGCCTGTCAGTCTTAGGGTCAACGGTTCAAGAGCAATGTCTTCATGCGCCCCGTGAGTGTGTTGGACTTTTGAAACAGTTGCAAACTGGCCAGAACCATTAGCAGCTGAAAGTCTTTATGATTTTGCCGAATCATAAAAAAGAAATTATTGATAAAAGACAAATTATTTATATTTGCGGATCAGGTTTGATCCAAAATTTATTGTCAAACCTTCAGCGAGGTCGTTGCGATGGTGGATGAAACCGTTTCAAGCCAGAACGAAACAACCACAAATCTCAGTCTTTTACGGCTCCAGGAAGAATTAAAAGCGATTAAGGCTGATCGAGACTATCAGTTGTTTGAAAAAGGGGAGATTGTGACGCGCGCCAACGCCTTTGCGAAAGAGCGAGATGAGCTTCGTGATGCCCTTGGACATATTGTGCTTGAGCGAGATCGTCTCATAGCTAATCAAAATAGGCTTGTTAGTCAGGAGCAGGACGCCGTTCGACGCTTAGAGGAGGCGGAAATTCGCCTAGCTAAAGCAGAGAAAGAGATTTTACGGCTTGGAGAAATTATTGCAAATATTCCTCCCTCGGATCCGATAATTGTTTTGCAGACATTTGTTTCCGAAAAGATGAATGGAATCATGAGCTGGGGGCGCAGTCAAATTCCCTCAGATAGCCCTTTGAGAGTGGCGCTTTCAAAATCTTATGAAACCGCTCAGCAGACGATAGCCGTAACTAAGCCGAAGATAATGACGTTAATTAACAGGGTAAAAGACGAAATCCAATCACGGATAAACAAAGAATAAGGATTATTCCCTAGGCACTTATCGCTTTTTGTCGAATTGGCGTTGTTTTATGGGATCGATAAGGCTCTTTAGGGCTCTTTTCTTTGGACCCTGGCGCTGCTATCCCCGGCGTTATGAGCAGCAAAAAAATTGATCATATCCGTAATTTTTCGATCGTGGCCCATATTGATCACGGCAAGTCGACGCTTGCGGATCGTCTCATTCAGGAAACTGGCACCCTCGCAGCGCGAGATATGGTTGAGCAGGTGCTGGATTCAATGGATATTGAACGTGAGCGCGGCATCACCATTAAGGCTCAAACGGTAAGGCTGCATTACAAAGCTCAGGACGGTAAGGACTATGTCCTTAATCTGATGGACACCCCTGGCCACGTTGATTTTGCTTATGAAGTGTCCCGGTCTTTGAAGGCCTGCGAAGGGTCGCTTTTGGTTGTTGACGCTTCCCAGGGGGTTGAGGCGCAAACGCTTGCTAATGTCTATCAGGCTATAGACGCCGGTCATGAGATTGTACCGGTTTTGAATAAAATTGACCTACCGGCGGCAGAGCCTGACAGAATCAAGGAACAGATCGAAGAAGTCATTGGCTTGGATGCTTCTGAAGCCGTTCAGATTTCAGCAAAAACCGGTATTGGCATTCCAGATGTCTTAGAAGCGATTGTTGCCCGTCTGCCAGCTCCTTCAGGCGATGCGGCGGCCCCGTTAAAGGCATTGCTCGTAGATAGCTGGTATGACGCTTATCTTGGCGTTGTCGTTTTAGTTCGGATCTTCGATGGAACCCTAAAAAAGGGGCAAAAGATCCAAATGATGGGCGCTGGCGCTCATTATGAAGTTGATAAAATTGGTGTATTTCGTCCCAAAATGCAGGACGTGGCGGCTCTTGGTCCAGGAGAGGTAGGTTTTATAACCGCTCAAATTAAACAAGTGGCCGATACCCGTGTTGGCGATACAATCACCGACGAAAAGAAACCTACTGCAGAGCCTTTGGCTGGGTTCAAACCTGCGCAGCCTGTCGTTTTTTGTGGTCTCTTCCCGGTTGATGCGGCCGACTTTGAAGATTTGCGCGCCGCAATTGGTAAGCTTCGCCTAAATGATGCAAGTTTTTCTTATGAAATGGAAACTTCAGCAGCTCTAGGCTTTGGATTTCGCTGCGGCTTTCTTGGATTATTACACTTAGAAATTATTCAAGAGAGACTACAGAGAGAATTTAATCTTGATCTGATCGCTACTGCGCCATCTGTTGTTTATAAAATTACCCTGACGAATGGAGAGGAGATCGCTCTTCACAATCCTGCTGACATGCCAGATGTCGTTAAGATTGAGGAAATCCATGAGCCTTGGATCCGTGCAACAATTCTAACGCCAGATGACTATCTTGGCTCTGTGTTAAAACTTTGTCAGGATCGACGCGGGGTTCAGGTAGATCTCAACTATGTCGGAAAACGGGCGATGGCGGTTTATGATTTGCCCTTGAATGAAGTTGTTTTTGATTTTTATGATAGGCTGAAATCAATCTCTAAAGGCTATGCAAGTTTTGATTATGCAATAACCGATTATCGCCCAGGCGATCTTGTTAAAATGAGCATCCTTGTTAATGCCGAGCCAGTAGACGCGCTTTCAATGCTCGTTCATCGAACGCGGGCTGATGGTAGAGGACGTCAGATGTGCGAGAAGCTGAAAGAGCTTATCCCGCCACATATGTTCCAAGTGCCAATTCAGGCAGCGATTGGCGGCAAGATCATTGCACGTGAGACTGTGCGGGCTTTTCGTAAGGATGTGACCGCGAAATGTTACGGCGGAGATGTCTCGCGCAAGCGTAAGCTTTTAGAGAAGCAAAAAGAAGGCAAGAAGAAAATGCGTCAGTTTGGGCGTGTTGAAATTCCTCAAGAGGCCTTCATAGCTGCTCTTAAAATGGAAGATTGATTTTTATCGCTAATTTCTGGCAAGCATAATCAAGATTGCGCCTATAAGCATAACGAGGCAAGCAGTAAGTCGATTTTGAATAGGTTCTTTGAGTAGGCGGCCGCTTAAAACTACTGTTAAGAATGCTGATAAGCGTTTGATTGCGATCACATAGGGCACAAACAAAATACTCATCGCCCAAACGAGCGCCAGGTTGCCAATTGCAGTAAAGGCGCCTCCAAGGATAGCATAACGCAAGCGCCAGAATGAAAGTGGACGTCGTTTTTTTGCAAGCCAATTAAGCAGTGCGCAGCAAGAAATTGAAATTGTTAGTGTGGTAATCCAAATTAGTGGATTTGAGTTTTTGAGCCCAAGTTTGTCAATATTAGAGGTTACACTCCAAAGAATGGCTGCTGCAAGCATAGCAAGAGCGCCGGGCTTTTTTAATACTATAAAAAAATTTTTATCCATTTGAAAAAAATTTGTATCAAAAATACCTAAGCCAATTAGTATTAAAATTACACCAATGATGCCGATAGGCGGAGTATTTTCTCCAAGCATAATTGGCGAAGTAAAGAGCATAAATATTGGCG